>CAYSFW010000079.1:0-9310 GCA_964430355.1 uncultured Thiotrichales bacterium | reverse complement strand
CCTCGTCGGGGACATCCCGTCCATGCGCGACCTGCGCGACTGGATCGTCCGCGTGCGCCCCACCCGTGCCAGCGTGCTGATCGAAGGCTACACCGGCACTGGCACGGAACTCGTCGCCCGCGCGCTGCGCCAGGGCGACAGCCCCTGCGTCGCGCTCAACCTCGCGTCCCTGCCGGTCGAACTGGTCGAATCCGAACTCTTCGGCCATCGTCGCGGCGCCTTCTCCGGCGCGCACGCCGACCGCAAGGGCCTGATCGAGTCCGCGCACGGCGGCATCCTGTTTCTGGACGAAATCAACACCGCCCCCCTGCTGCTGCAAGCCAAGCTCTTGCGGGTGCTGGAAGACAAGCGAATCCGCCCGGTCGGCAGCAGCAGGGAAATCGAAGTCGACGTGCGCTTCATCGCCGCGACCAACCAGCCGCTGGAACAGCTTGTCGCGTCCGGCCAGTTCCGGCGCGACCTCTATCACCGGCTCAAGGTGCTGAGCGTGCAATTGCCGCCCCTGCGCGCGCGGCGCGACGACATTCCGCTGTATGTCCGCGAGTTCGTGCCGCGTTACGCACGTGCGCACGGCCGCCGCGTACGCGAAGCCAGCGCCGCACTGATGCGCGAACGCGCCGCTCGCGACTGGCCCGGCAACGTACGCGAGCTGGCCAATTTGATCGAGCGTTTACGCATCCTATACCCGAATGCGACGGTACGGGTCGAGGACCTCCCGGACCGCTACCGCGGCGAGGCACTTCGCGTCTCCGCGCACGTAGACCCGCCCGACTGGGCCCCTGAAGGCGCTGTCGAACTCGATCTGCCGGGCGGCGAGTTCGACCTGAAGAACTATCTCAACGAACTGGAACTGCGGTTCATCCGTCAGGCGCTCAGCAAGACCGACGGCGTGGTCGCGCAGGCCGCCAAGCTGCTGAACCTACGTCGTACTACGCTGGTGGAGAAGATGCGCAAGTTTCAGCTCGAGCGTGAGGAACTGCTGTCGTGACACCCGAGCCGTGATCCACGACGCAGCGCACTGAACCACCCCCCAGGAGTTTCCAACCGATGCAAGGACGCATCCCGGCGCGCGCGACGCGCTTCCACACCGCCCGCTCGCAGCGGCTCAAGGCCCTGTCCAGGCGGCGCCTGGCGAACCCACCCAGCACACCCCTACGGCCGAGTCTCCCGACCGACGGCCGGCTCGACGTGGCAGGTGCGATCGACGCCAGCGAGTCAGCATGAAACACCGCATCCGGTACACGCTGCATCGCAGCGTACGGACATGCGCGAAACAGAAAGGAGTCTGTCGACCATGAGTGAACCCCACGTTTTGATCGTCACGCCAGACCGGGCGCTAGCCACGGCGCTCACGGAGGTACTGGCAGGCCATGGATTCAATTCCAGCACGCTCGAAGACCCAGCGGCCGCCGTGCCATTGATCGAGCGTGACCGGCCCGATCTGCTGATCGCCGAGGAGGACATGGCGCCCCTATCTGGCTATGAATTGATGGCCAAGGCCAAGGCCGTGAGTGCTGAGATGCCCGTGGTGCTCATAGCGCACATCGGCACGGTCGAGAAGGCGGTGCGCGCCATGCGCGAGGGTGCAGCCGATTACCTGCTCCGGCCCGTGAAGCTCGATCAACTGCTCGCGACCTGCAAGCGTTTGATTCGCGGCCCGGAGAGCGAGCAGGACGAAGACTTCATCGCCAACGATCCGTATTCCCGCGAGTTGCTGCAACTGGCACGCCGGGTGGCAACGACCGACGTCTCGGTGCTCATCAGCGGCGAGAGCGGCACCGGCAAGGAGGTGCTGGCGCGCTTCGTCCACGCCAACTCGAACCGCCGCAGCAAGCCGTTCGTTGCCATCAACTGCGCGGCGATCCCCGTCAACATGCTGGAAGCCGTGCTCTTCGGCCACGAGCGCGGGGCATTCACTGGCGCGTTGCAGGCCAACCCGGGGAAGTTCGAATTGGCACAAGGTGGGACGCTGCTGCTCGACGAGATATCCGAGATGGACCTCGCACTGCAAGCAAAGCTGCTGCGCGTGCTGCAGGAGCGTGAGGTGGAGCGCCTCGGCGGACGCAAGACCATCGCGCTCGACGTGCGCGTGCTCGCCACGACCAACCGCAACCTCATCGAGGAGGTACGCGCGGGCCGCTTCCGCGAAGACCTCTTCTATCGCCTCAACGTCTTTCCCTTGCGGCTCGCGCCGTTGCGGGAACGTCCGGCGGACATCGTTGCGCTCGCCAACCACCTGGTCCGGCGCTACACACCGATCGGTCAGCCGGTTCCGGTGTTGTCCGCCGCGGCCCGCATGCGGCTGGAGGACTATGCCTGGCCAGGCAACATCCGCGAACTCGGCAACGTCATCCAGCGTGCGCTCGTGCTGTGCAACGGCGTGCAGATCGACGTGGCCGACCTGCACTTCGAAACGCCGCGCGAGGAACCGGCAGCAGCACCGGCCCTGCCCGGCGAATCCCCGCTGAACTCCGACCTCAAGACGCACGAGTATCAGATCATCCTCAAGGCACTGCAGGCGGGGCACGGCAGCCGCAAGTACGCAGCGGAGAAGCTGGGCATCAGCCCCCGCACGCTGCGCTACAAGTTGGCCCGGATGCGCGATGCCGGCCTGCCGATTCCGGATGCGTGAAGCGCGGCCAACCGAACGATACAGGGAAGATTTCAATGGAACCGATCAATTCACAACAACTGCTGGCCCAACTGCGTGTGCTTGCCGAGCAGGCTGGCATGGCCCCCGGTACCGGTAAGCCAGGCGTGACACCGACCGCAGAATTCAGCGGCCTGTTGCAGGAGTCGATCCGCAACGTCAACCGCCGCCAGCAGACATCGAGCCGGCTTGCGTCGGCTTTCGAGCTCGGCGACCCCGACGTCGACCTGCCGCAGCTCATGATCGAGTCGCAGAAGTCGCGCATCGCCTTCGAAACCTTGCTGCAGGTGCGTAACAAGCTGGTAGACGCCTACAAGGAAATCATGAACATGCCGGTTTGAGCGCGGTAAACCCCGACGCAACATCGACGACCAGGGCAGCACACGGATACGACCATGAACGACACTACGCTGAGCAAACCACTTTCGCCCGAGGGCGGGGCCAATCCGGCGACCAAGCCGTTCTGGAGGGAACACCTGGAGAGCGGCGCGCTGTTCCGTCAGATGGGCACGCTCGCCTCACTGGCAGCAGCCGCCACCCTGGGCGTAGGCCTGATCATGTGGGCGGCAAAACCCGAGCTCGTACCCGTCTTCGACCGGCTGAAACCTGAGGAGACGCTGCGCATAACCGAGATACTGCGCAGCGAGAACATCCCCTACGAGATCGAAAAGGGCACCGGCCTGGTGCTGATCCCGCAGGAGAAGCTGGACCTCGTGCGCATCAAGCTGGCCGCCGAGGGGCTGCCGCAGAGCAACGCCGTCGGCCTGGAGATGTTGCAGAAGGATCAGGCACTCGGCACCAGCCGCTTCGTCGAGAATGCGCGCTACCAGCACGCGCAGGAGACCGAGCTCTCGCGCACCATTTCCAGCATGCGCAACATCGAGACGGCGCGGGTTCATCTTGCGCTGCCCAAGCAGTCGGTGTTCATTCGTGACCGCGCGAGGCCGTCCGCCTCGGTGATGGTCAAGCTCATGCCGGGCCGTACGCTCGAGGATGGCCAGGTCGCCGCCATCGTCCATCTGGTTGCGTCGAGCGTGCCCTACATGGAATCGGCCGATGTCACCATCGTCGACCAGTGGGGCCGCCTGCTGTCAACTGGCGACGGGCTCAACGGTGCACACGCCTCGCGCCAGCAGCTCGCCGTCGTGCGTGAACTGGAGGACCGTTACGTGCAGCGCATCGAGGAGCTGCTCACACCCGTGATCGGGCAGGGTAAGGTGCGCGCCAAGGTCAACGTCGACGTGGACTTCTCCGAGGCCGAGCAGACGCAGGAACAGTTCGAGCCCAACTCCGGCCAGGTGCGCAGCGAACAGGTGCAGGATCAGGAGACCAAGGGTTCGCTCGCTGCCGTAGGCATTCCCGGCGCGTTGACCAACACCCCGCCGGATGCTGGCACCACCGACCCCAACGCCGCGAAGGCCCAAAACGGTGCGGACAAGACGCCGACCTCGTCGAGCAAGCAGGCCACGCGCAACTTCGAGATCGACCGCACGATCAGCCACACACGCAAGTCGCAGGGCACCATCAAGCGCCTCTCCGTGGCGGTGCTCGTGGACGACAAGGCCGTCGCCGAGGGTGGCCAAGCCACGCGCAAGCCGCTCGAGCCGGGCGAAATCGAGAATCTGACCAAACTCGTAAAGGAAGCCGTCGGTTTCCAGGACGCCCGCGGCGACAGCGTGTTCGTCATCAACCAGAGCTTCCAGCCGCTGGAGGCGATCGAGCCGGTGGCGCCGCCACCGGTCTGGGAGCAGCCGTGGGTATGGTCGATGGCCAAGCAACTGCTGGCGGGCCTGGGCATCCTGCTGCTGATCCTCTGGGTATTCAAGCCGGCCCTGCGCACCCTGAAGACGCCGCCCCCGGCACCCGCGCCGCTGCCCTCGAACCTGCCGGCGTTGCCGCCCAGCTCGGATAGAGAGGCTCTGGAAGCGCAGGTTGCCGGCGCACCGACGCTCGAAGACGATAAATTATCCCTGACGCACGGCGCGCATGGCGCACCCATGCTCCCGCCGCCACAGGTGGCCTACGAAGAGGCGCTGGAGGTGGCGCGTGGCATGGCCGCCGAGGACCCCAAGCGCGTGGCGCAACTGATCAAGAATTGGGTGACCGAACGTGGCTAAAGCTCCAGCCGGCAAGACCGAAACTGACAACAAGGGCAAAGCGACCGCAACGCAGACGGCGTCCGCTCCCCCGCCCACGCCCGGCAGCCAGCTCACCGGCCCGGAACGCGCGGCAGTCCTGCTCATGGCGCTCGGCGAGGAGGAAGCGGCGCGGGTGCTGCGGCATATGGAGCCAGCCGAAGTACAGGCCCTCGGCACGGCGATGACCGCCCTGCAACGGGTGTCGCGCGAGGACATCCGCTTCGTGCTCGATCGCTTCATCGACCGCATCGGCAACGAGTCGTCGATCAGCATCGGCACGCAGGAATACCTGCGCAAGATCCTCGTCAGTGCGCTCGGCCGCGACAAGGCCAACAACATCCTCTCGCAGGTGCTGCTGACCGGCACGCCGCGCGGACTGGCCGCGCTCAAATGGATGACCCCGCGTGCCATCGCCAACGTCATCAAACACGAGCACCCGCAGATCATCGCCATCGTACTGACCCACCTGGACTTCCACAAAGCCGGACAGGTGCTCGACCTGCTGCCGGAGGCGGTGCAAGCGGAGGTCGTCATCCGTGTGGCCACACTCAACACCGTGCATCCGGACGCACTGACCGAGCTGGACGCCGTGCTGCAACGTCGCTTCGCCGAGGAGCCCGACGTCGAGTACACGGGCGTGGGCGGCATCAAGATCGCCGCCGAGATCCTCAACTCCGCACCGTCGAAAACCGAGGCCAAGATCATCGACCAACTGAAGTCTATCGACCAGGAGATGAGCGACAAGCTGCAGGAGAACATGTTTGCCTTCGAGAGCCTGCTCAGCCTCGACGACAAGGGCATGCAGACGCTGCTGCGCTACGTGCAGCAGGACAAGCTCACCATCGCGCTCAAGGCCGCCTCGATGGACCTGCGCGAACTCATCCTGCGCAACATGTCGCGCCGCCAGGCCGAGACCCTGCGCGAAGACCTCGACGCCATGGGTCCGGTCAAGCTCAAGGACGCCGAGAAGGCGCAGAAGGAGATCATGTCCATCGCAGAACGTCTGGCCGAGGAAGGTCAGATCCAGCTGGGCGACGAGGAAGAAGAGTATGTCTAAGGTCATCCCCGCCCAGCATGCCAAGCCGGCGCGGCGCTGGCCGCTGCCGCGCGTGGGCGGCGGGGCGGGTGCGCACCCGCTCGACCCGGCGGCAAGCAACCTGTCCGCTGCACTGCATCCCGAGACCTACGACGCCGCGGTCGAGGCCCTGGCGATCCGCGAGCAGGCGCACCGCGAGGGGTTCAACGAGGGCTACGAGGAAGGATTGCAGGCCGCGCGCGCCGAAACCACCTCGCTCATCAGCCGCCTGAACAACCTGCTTGCCTTCCTGGAGCGTCCGGTCGAGGCGCTGGAGCACCGCGTCGAGCAGGAGCTGCTGGAGCTCGCGCTCGCCGTGGCCCGACAGATACTGCGCCGCGAGATCCGCACCGATCCGCGTCACATCATCGGCCTCATCCGCGAGGCCATCCAGCAACTGCCGGCCAATCTCCAGGACATCTCGGTGCATCTGCACCCGGACGACGCCAGCGTGATCCGCGACACGCTCAATGAGCACGCCGGCAAACGGCGCTGGAAGATCATCGACGACCCCGGCCTGTCGAAAGGCGAGTGCAAGATCACCACCGACAGCTCCTTCATCGATGCCGGCGTGGACGGCCTGATCGCACGCCTTGCCGCGGACCTGCTCGGCGGCCACCGAACCTCCGACCTGAGCGAGCGGCCAGCAGAAAGCCGCACGGAGGCCGAGACGGTCGTCACCGCGCGCTAACTGCGCACCGTATCCAAGCAACCACCGAAGCCGGGGCTCCCTCGCGTGCGCCATCCGAACGAACACCTCACTCCGGACTCCACGGACGACGTCCAGCATCCCATGGTCGAACGCTGGGTGAACTACCTTGCCGAGATCCGCGCCAACCTGCGCCTGCCCAAGCCCGTCGTCGAGGGCCGTCTCACACGCATGGCCGGCTTGACGCTGGAGGCGGTCGGCTGCCAGGCCGCAGTAGGCGAACGCTGCCTGATCGTCTCGCCGAACGGCGCACCCATCGAAAGCGAAGTCGTCGGCTTCGCGCAGGATCGCACGTTTCTCATGCCCACCGGCGACATCCACGGCATCCTGCCCGGATCGCGCGTCATCCCTACAGGGCGCGTGCTCGAGGTGCCGGTCGGCGAACGCCTGCTGGGCCGAGTGGTGGATGCCACCGGACAGCCCCTCGACGGCCTCGGCCCCCTGCGCACCAATGTCTATCAGCCGCTCGTCCCGCCGCCGTACAACCCGCTGCACCGCGCGCCCATCACCCAGCCGCTTGATGTGGGCGTGCGCGCGATCAACGCCATGCTCACGGTCGGACGCGGCCAGCGCATCGGGCTATTCGCCGGCAGCGGCGTCGGCAAGAGCGTGCTGCTCGGCATGATGACGCGCTACACCCGCGCCGATGTCGTAGTGGTCGGACTGATCGGCGAGCGTGGCCGGGAGGTGAACGAATTCGTCCGCGACATCCTGGGCCCCGAAGGCCTCGCGCGCGCCGTGGTCGTCGCGGTCCCCGCCGACAACCCGCCGCTCAAACGCCTGCACGGCGCGATGGTCGCCACCAGCATCGCGGAATACTTCCGCGACCAGGGCAAAAGCGTGCTGCTGCTCATCGACTCGCTGACGCGCTTCGCCCAGGCGCAACGCGAGATCGCCCTGTCGATTGGTGAGCCGCCGGCCACCAAGGGCTATCCCCCCTCGGTGTTTGCCAAGCTGCCAACGCTGGTGGAGCGTGCGGGCAACGCGGCCAACCAGCGCGGCTCCATCACGGCCTTCTACACCGTGCTGGCCGAGGGCGACGACCAGAACGACCCGATCGCCGACGCCGCCCGCGCCGTACTGGACGGACACATCGTGCTCACCCGCCGGCTCGGCGAGACCGGCCACTACCCCGCCATCGACATCGAAGCCTCCATCAGCCGCTTGATGAACCAGATCGTCGATCCCGACCACCGGGCCGCGGCGCAGCGCTTCCGCGGGCACTACAGCCAGTTCCTCAAGAACCAGGACCTGATCAACATGGGCATCTACCAGCCCGGCACACAGCCGGAGCTGGACCAGGCCATCGCCCTCTATCCCCGTCTGGTCCAGTTCCTGCGGCAAGACTTCCACGAATGTGTCTCGTTTGAAGACAGCCTGCTTCAGCTCCATCAGGCCCTGCACGGGCATTGAGTGTGACCACCGCGGAGGACGCAGCCCATGCCCCGACATCAACGCCTCAAGCCCGTGCTTGAAATCACCCAGGCTCAGCAGGAACAGGCCGCTCGCCAGCTCGCGCAGATCACACAGCAGCGCGACGCCGCCCGCCGGCAGCTCAAGCAGCTGCAAGACTACCTGGCGGAATACGAAAGGCTCGGAGCAGACCCGAACCGCGCAGTCAACCCCTCACTGCTGGAAAACCAGCGCGCCTTCGTCGATAAGCTCAAGGACGGGATCCACCAGCAGGAAGCCAAGGTCGCGCAACTCGAGCTCCGTGTGGAACAGTCTGCGCAGCGCTGGAACGCCTCGCGCTCCCGGGCAGAATCGCTGGAAAAGGTCATCCAGACCTATGCAAGCGCGTACGCGCGCGACCAGGACCGGCGCACCCAGCGCGAACTCGACGACCTGGCGGGTAGCCGGCAGCGGCCCAAGCCGGACTGAGCCCACACGCAAGAGCGGCTGCGCGTCCCGTCCGGCCGCAAAATGCGACGCTGGAGCGGCGTGCCGTCTGCCTCGTCCTATCTTCATCAAGCGCTCTTGCGAGCCTGGTGGACTGAAACTTGCTTATGTCCAGATACAACAACGTCAGTCGAATGGACTCGAGGATCACACATGGATGGAACAATCGCCACGCCGCATGCCGTGGCCAGCCACGCGGCGAAACACAGCGGACCCACGGGACGCAAGGCTTCCGGCCCGAGCGAGGCATCCCCTGACCCCTTCACCGCACTGCTCGCGGGGTTGCTCTCTGCCACCGGCAACGTCGCGTACGACCTTGCCACAAGTCCGCGCACGGCGACGGAGTCGACCGGAAATTGCCAACCGGACGGCAAATGCACGCCGTTCAGCACCATAACCGGGCCAGGCAAACCCGCTACGCCCGACGGGACGAGCCTGCCCCTACCCGTCACGGCTGGGAACGAAGCACAAACGCCAGCCGCCGACACACGCATAGCGGCATCCACGCTCGAATCCGCGGCGAAGGCAGACACACCTGCCCCGATCTCCGTCCCGGCCGATCTCAGGCCAAAGCAACCAGAACAAGCCGTACTCGCGGCAGACACCCCAAAACCTATCGCGGCGCGTGCCAACGCTACCCCGGCCGTCACGCCGTCGATCCCTGTAATACAGCCCGCGAACCCGCAGGCCTCGTCGGAGACACCGCACGCTCTCGCACAACCTATCGCCCTTGAGGCATTGCGGCCAGCCGGACTACCCGCTGAGCCCGCGTTCCAGAGCGTGAAAAGCAGTTCCACCGAGGCAACCCCGCCCCGTGTCGATCCAGCCCCGGCCACATC
>CAYSFW010000078.1:0-89826 GCA_964430355.1 uncultured Thiotrichales bacterium | reverse complement strand
CCTATCGGCTTGATAGGTCTCGTCGCCGTGCTCCGCGCGCGTTGCGGACTCCCTCAGTGGCGTCCGCCCTTCGGGCCAGCTTACAGCTGTCCAAATCCGCTCCGGGCGGATTTGTGCGCTCCATCCCGCTCGCCCATTTAATCCGTGTTTCCCTAGCCGAAATTACGCGATGTGATCTGGATGAGCGGCCGGTCAACCCCAACACCGCCCGACTGACAGACGCGGAAGCTGCGAGGGATTCCCGAAGCCCAGGCTGGCCGACGGCGCTGATTGTACTGGTTTACCGCGGGATTAAACGACGTCCGATAGATCAATAACCGGGCGGCGAGCGCACGTGTCACGAACCCATTTCGCATTGAATGCCTGCCCCCGAGAGCCACGCGGCACTTTTCAGCACACCCCGATGAACTGACCCAAGCGCCCATCGAGCGGGAGCCTAGCAGGGTGTTTAACATCGACTGCGGGGCGCTGATGCTGCGTTGCAAATCGCCTCAAAACGCTCATAGACCCCACGTAAACTGCGCGTTTTCGGCGATTTGCGCCTTGCCTGAGCACCTCTCGCTACATTTTTCAACACGCTGCGAGGGCCAGATAACGCCGCACCCAGGCGGTCCACGTCGAGTCGTGCCCGCCCGGCCACAGGCTTTCAGGCGACCCAGGGGCTGACCACCCAGGGAGTACACGCCGACCTCCCCTCGCCCCTGGCTGGTCGGGCGGGCGTATTACCGCTCATCGGCGGTCTCGGACTCGGCGCGCCACCGCGCCAGCGCATAGAGGGTGATCGCAGCGCGGCGCCGGTGGTTGCCCTGGATGTTGTACTGCTGAGCGAGACGCAGCCCTGCCATGGCACGTTCGCGCAGCGAGGTGGGGTCGTTCGCGATCTCCCGCAACGCGCGCGTAAGCGACTCGACGTCCCCCGGCTCGACGAGTATGCCCTGCCCCAGCTCTGCATACCGAGCCATGCCGAGCGTGCGCGAGGCGAGCACGGGCGTAGCCTGACTGAAACTGTCGAACAGGATGCGCGGCTGCTCGTCCGAGATGGACGGAATGACGACAAGGTGATAGCGCCTGAGTGTTTCCAAGAAAACCGGGCCATACGGCAGCGTACCCTTGAACACGACCCGTGTGCGCTCGGTGGAGGCATCGGCGACCGCGCGGCACTCACCTTCCAGCGGACCGGCCCCGTAAACATGAAATTCGAGCGGCACTCCCTCGGCGATCAATCGACGCAGCGCATCAAGCAGTACGCCAATGCCCTTGGAAGCCACGAGCCGCGTGGCAACACACATCCGCACGGGCTGGAAGGCACGTTGCTTCTCTTCCCACAGGCGCTCCGCCTCGCCGGTGTCGATAAGCTCCTCTTCCAGCAAGTAGACATAGGGCAGAACGTGCGTTTTCGCGCTGTCCTTGCCCAACAGCACGTCACGCGAGGCCTCATAGGAGGTGAATACGACATGTGCCCGCGCCAGGCACCATTTCGCCGCTGCGACCAAGACGTTCGACTGTAAGCGGTGAACCCATGAGGCTCGACCCTTGTCGAGCTGCATGCCGATGTTCTCGACGAAGTTCACGATGAATCGCCGGTTGAGCCAGGCGATGGGCACCGCTACGAGGCCGTAGGGGTAGATGTGGCCACCATCGAGAACATCACAGTGCACGATCTGCGCGTTGCGGACTGCACGCCACAGCTTGGCAATGACCGCCGGCAGGTACCCAAGCCCCTTGAGTAGGCTGTTGTCATCGGGCAGGCGAACGGCCTCGACCCGGACGCCCTTCGGCACGATGGACTGCAGTTCAAAGAGCGGGATCTGGTCGGACCCGGCCTTGACGACCGGGCCGGCGAGCAGCAGATTCCGAATATAGGGAAAGTGCTGCTGCAGGTCGCGCCGCCACTCGTCGGTGACGTACAGACGACCGTCCGGCTTCGCGATGAACGGACAGGACACGATGATGAGATAGGGATCGCGTAGGTACTGACCCACACGAGCAAACTCCGCCTTGGTTTCCGCCGCTAGCCGAGGGCCATCGCCAAGGTGGTGGTCAGTATCCGTTTGGCCGACACCCACCCGATCACCCAACGACGCAACCCCAGGTTTGGAACGCAAGTTCGTTGGCATCTGACTACCCCCTGCCTGTCACTGTAAATTAGACCCCGTCAACCACTCGCACACTGCGCCAACCTCCCACCATCACGCGTCAGCCCCTGGGGATCTGCGTGGGTTACTTAGGGGCCATGACGCCGCGTTCCAAGGCCCGTCGAATTGGTTGTCCATGATCCTTGAGCCTGTCGAGTGGCAGCACCACAGCCCCGGTGTTATACCAAAACAAACCGACGCAAACTGACGACGGCTGATCAGCTTACGCAATTGACCATACAGCAGCTGGAGATCTTTGCCACACCGCCGCACCCTTGCGGCTACCTGTCGGCGCGCATGGCAGTGAATGCTGTGCTCAACCCGTTGCTGACACCCACCGTGGCGCTCTACGGCCAGCTTATCGACATAGGGTTTCGCCGCAGTGGACGACAGCTCTACCGGCCGCATTGCCCCGACTGCGCGGGGTGCGTGTCCTGCCGTATGATCGTTGCCGAATTCCGACCCAACCGGGCCCAGCGACGCTGCCTCGAGCGCAACCGGGACCTCGAGGTCGTCGTCAAACCCGCCGCACTCACGGATGAGAATTTTGGTCTCTACCAGAGCTACCTGAACGGGCGCCACGCGGGCGGCGGCATGGACAACCCCACTCCGGAAAGCTTCCAGCAGTTCTTGATTTCCGACTGGTGCGATACCCGCTTCGTCGAATTCCGTGCACGAGGTCGCCTGCTCGCGGTGGCGGTGGTTGATTACCTGCCGCACAGTCTCTCGGCCGTGTACACCTTTTTCGACCCTGACGAGCGGCACCGGGGTCTGGGAACGCACGCGATACTCTGGCAAATCGAAGCGGCGCGCCGCTCTCGACGCAACTATGTCCACCTCGGCTACTGGATCGCTGGCAGTGCCAAGATGCGTTACAAAATCAGGTTCCAGCCGCTCGAGGGCTTTGTCGCCAACGCTTGGGTAGCGTTGCCTGAGCCCGGGCATCACGAGCCGACGCGCTGAACCCTTGTGGTGCACCACCGCCGCGCACGGGAACGACCCGACGAGCCAGAGCGGGGCTGACCTTGCTTTACGCCCACTGTGGCAAACGTCAACCCGACTAGGTTCCCGTCGCCGCAACGCTGAGCACCCCGACGGCATTTTGGCCTTGCGGCAGTTGATAATGAGAATGAGTCATCAAGTCGATCCCGCACTCGAGTTGTGCGATCCAGTCGAGGAACTGGTGCACCATCTTCTTACCGCGGAACGGCCGCCCGTGTTGCGGAACCATCCATTCCACGTCAAGACCACGCACCATATTGGCCCAGTAGCGGCAGACCTTGTTTGAATTCATGTAGCGGCGATGGAAACCCTCCATCAGCGGAATGGCATCCTCAAACCGCTTGAAGGGCTTTTCAAGGTCGTCGGGCGCGAGGTTTGCCCCCATGTCACCCGAGAAGAGTACCTTGCTGACCGGATCGTAGAACTGGAAATTTCCCTCCGCGTGCAGGAAGTGCGCCGGCAACGCCAGCAACTGGATGCTGCCGAGCTGTAACCTCGCGCCCGGATCTGGGATCGTGACGAGCCGCCCAGAGAGTTTGTCCGTGCGCGTGAAGTGCGGGATGAAACGCTGCCAAAGCTGCGGCACGACCACTTTGCACTGCGTGCCCACCAACCAACGGTTGATGGACGCGACGATATCCGGATCCTGGTGCGAAGCGATCACGTAGTCCAGCCCTTTGACGTTCACGTAGTCGCTGAGCGCCATGAATAAGCGTGTGTAGGTTAATTCGCCACCCGGATCGATAAGCGCCGCATGCTGATTGTCCACCACGAGGAACTGGTTGGCCTGCACCGCCTCGCCCGTGACCAGATCGGAAAACGAAACACAGACATGCCGCCCGTCATTGTAGAGTTCTAATGCCATTGAGTTCGCCGCAGGAGTGAACTGTGCGCCGGATGTCAACAATCCCTGTTCAGGACGGCCCAGCGCCATTAATGCGCTTAGCCTAGCAAATCGAGCGCGGGAATTTTGGTCGGACTCGCAAATTCGCGATATCCCTCGCAGAATCCAGCCGCGACAACGTTGGTTGCCGCCCCGTCAAGGCCTGACATACACTCGAATGCGCCTATGTACGTCAGATGCCTGCCATGTCGAGCTTCGCGGAAAACCTGAAGACGCTCTCGCCCGTCGAGCGCATCGAGCGGCTCGAACTCTACCGCGCAGGGACGCGGTTCGAGGCCGCGATAGAAAACCAGCCCGGGAGTAGCGGATCGGTCACGATCTACTACCACCTCGCCCAGAAATACGGTGTCATCGACGGCCACGCAGCCCGTGAAGGGCTGGATCTGTACGCGGAACACGTGGCCGAAGCGCAGCGCGAACCCGGTCGGCACCCCAACGTCGACCGGCTGCTGCGCATGGTCGCCAACGGTGTGCCCGAAAGCTACGCCGTCCACCCCATCTTTCATCCCATCTAGAAGACCTGAACAACGATCCAATGAATGCACAATCCATCCGCTCGCGCCTCGTCGCCTTGGCCCTCTTGCTCTCCCCGGTACTTGCGAATGCCGGAACGTGCAGCCGCGAGGACATCGACTATTACCTCAAGCGGGGTTTCACGCCGGAGCAGGTCGTCAAGCTCTGCGGCAACGGCTCGGCAGAGCCCGTCGCCCCGGCCACGGCTGCCCCGGCCGGTGTCGCGCCGGTCCCCGTGCCGGCACCCTCGCCAAGTCCAGCACCTACGGCTCAGAACGACGAGCTGATCACGCTGAAATCCTCCATCGAGGCCGACGATGTGCAACTCACGCCGGAGGCCATCATCTACACACGGACGAAAGACTGCCTGCCTTACGGGTCGGAGAACTACGACGGCTTTCGCAGCAAGGCCTGCGTGACCACGACAACAACCCTGGCGCGCAAAGGGTTGCGGGTCGTGCGCGTGCAGGAGCCCATGTTTCTCGTGCGCGACGCAGAGTTCGTCGTCGCCGGCGACATCACGCGGCAACTCTCGGGCCTCGAGCGTCATGACCGCTTCCTGCGCCAGACCCTGATCGATGAGTACCCGGAAAGGCCGACGGAGATCAATGTCCCCTTCCGCAAGGAAATCGACCTCAAAAAGCTGGAAGCCACGTTCAAGCGTCTCGCGTACTGAACCGGGCGGTTGACACGCATCAGTGCGGCTGCACGGTAACCGGGTAGAGTACGTGCACGTCAATCGGATCCGGGCCAGCCATGAAAGCGCGTTCGCTGATCGTCCTGCTTCTCGTCGCCGCCGCGGGCGCGGGGGCCTACTGGGCGCTGCAGCCGAAACCCGTTAAGGTCGTGCTCGTATCGCCAACGATGGGCTCCGTGGAATCCACCGCCAGCAACACCCGAGCCGGGACCATCAAAGCGTGCCGGCGGGCGAAGATCTCACCCTCGTTGGGGGGCCAAATCGCCAGGCTGCTCGTGCGCGAGGGCTCCGCGGTCAAGGCGGGCGCGCTGCTACTCGAGCTCTCGAACGAGAACCTGGTTGCCGAACTTGAACACGCGCACCGTCAGACGCGCGCACTGGAGGCACAACAAAAGGCCGCCTGCCTGCGTGCCGACGCCCAGCGCCGCGAGGCGGAGCGGCTGACGGCACTCAAACGGTCAGACGCCGTGTCCCTCGACGCGCTGGACAAGGCCCGTAGCCTGGCCAACGCCCTGCAAGCCGAGTGCGACGCCGCTCGGGCCACCGTCCAGGTCAACGCCGCACAGGCGGCTACGATCCGCGCCAACCTCGAACGTACCCGACTCTATGCGCCGTTCGACGGGGTGGTCGCCCGGATCAACGGCGAACTCAACGAGTACGTGACCCCCTCTCCGCCCGGCATCCCCACCCCGGCGGTAATAGACCTGATCGACAACACCTGCTTCTACGTCACCGCGCCCATCGATGAGGTCGACGCCGCCCGCATCCGCGTGGGCATGCCTGTCCGCATCACGCTCGACGCATTCCGCGACGAAGTCTTCGAGGGCAAAGTACGGCGCGTCGCGGACTTCGTACTCGATGTCGAAAAGCAGGCCCGCACAGTGGACGTCGAGGCCGAGTTCGCCCGCCCCGAGGACAAGCAGCGCCTGCTCGCCGGATACAGCGCCGACCTCGAGGTCGTGATCGACAGGCGCGAAAACGCGCTTACCCTTCCCGCCGAGACCCTGGTCGACACCGATCATGTCTATGTCTACGACACCGCGAGCGGACGCCTGAGCAAACGTAAGCTCACCATCGGCATCTCAAACTGGAAAACCGTGGAAGTCGTGGCAGGACTCGCCCCGGATGAGCGCGTAGTCCAGAGCGTGGGTCGTGACGGCGTCGCGGACGGCGTACGCGCCGAGCCGGAAACTTAGCGGAGTGACGCGGTACCTCGCGCGAAGCGCTCAGCCCATGGCACGGTTGGCAGGATGTCGAAAAGCGTAACGAGAATTGCTCGGGCTAGCCGTGACTCGACGAAAAAGTGGAGCGGTCACTGGGCACATGAGCACGTTGCGGCGGGTAGCCACGCGCGGTTGGTTGCCGGCAGCAGCTGCAAAAAACCCCCGATGAGATTGCCAGGGCGTTGAACTGGTCCACCCATCCTGCTGGCCAGTGGTCGAAACCCCACGGCAAATCTTCCCGCACCACGGGCTAACCAGCCGCCGAGCATCAAGTTACCTTGATTTTCTCGATCAGGGCGTAGGCCGAGTGGTTGTGGATCGATTCGAAGTTCTCCGACTCAACGGTGAACGCGGTGATGCGGTCATCGGCATTGAGGCGCGCGGCGATATCGCGCACGGTATCCTCGACGAATTTGGGGTTGTCGTAAGCGTGTTCAGTGACAAACTTTTCATCCGGCCGTTTCAGCAGGCCAAAGACTTGACACGACGCCTCGCTCTCCACGAGGTCGATCAGGTCCTCAATATAGATCAGCTCGCGCACGCGCGCGTTGACGGTCACATGGGAGCGCTGGTTATGCGCGCCCCGCTCCGAGATTTTTTTGGAGCAGGGACATAGGCTGGTGACCGGCACGAGCACCTTGATGTTCATGGTCGGCTTGCCGTTGTGGATCTCGCCGATGAAGGTGACTTCGTAGTCCATCAGACTCTGCACGCCAGATACGGGTGCGGATTTCATGACGAAGAACGGAAAACGCATCTCGATATGGCCGGACTCGGCCTCGAGCCGCTCCGTCATCTCGCCCAGCATTTGCTGGAAACTCTCGACGGTAAGCTCGCGCTCGTGCTCGTTGAGGATTTCCACGAAGCGCGACATGTGTGTGCCCTTGAAGTTGTGCGGCAGGTTCACGTACATGTTGAACTCGGCAACCGTATGTTGTTCCGAGCCACTACGCTCGCCGATGCGCACGGGGTGCCGGATCGACTTGATGCCGACCTTGTCGATGGGGATCTGGCGCGAATCGGCCAGGCTTTGCACGTCCGGCATCGTGCTCATGGCGGTTTTGGAAATCACAGCGGACATGCCAAGGGCTCCTAGTCTCGGGTGTAACGCA
Source organism: uncultured Thiotrichales bacterium (assembly GCA_964430355.1). Classification (GTDB taxonomy): domain Bacteria; phylum Pseudomonadota; class Gammaproteobacteria; order UWMA-0217; family UWMA-0217; genus CAYSFW01. The sequence continues at coordinate 82,240 of CAYSFW010000078.1, read as the reverse complement.
CGCAGGCGCGGGGCGTTTCCCACAGGGTGACGGCGCTGACGCGGACGTGGTCCCGGTTCAACGCCTTGGAAAGCTCGTCAAAGAAATAGGCGGCGAGGTTTTCCGCGGTGGGGTTGATGCGCGTGAAGGGCTCAACGTCGTTCAGATACTGGTGGTCGAGCCGGGCCGCGATCTCCCGCGCCGCCCGCTTGATCTCGCGAAAATCGATACCCATGCCGGTTGTGTCGAGCCGCGTAGCCTCGACCTCCGCTTCCACCTTCCAGTTGTGGCCGTGTAGACGAGAACAATCACCGGGGTAGTCCCGGAGCGTGTGCGCCGAGGCAAAATCGGTCTCGATCTTGAGCGTGTACTTATCCGGCATTCGAAAGCGCCACATGAAATCAACTGGATGCTAGCCGAGCACCCTGAGCGCTGCAATTTCCCAACCCAAAGCGTGACATTATGGCCGAACAGATGCCATCGGCGGTGAGCCCTGCTTCGGCGAGCAGGTCCTCCCGGCTGCCGTGTTCCAGAAACCGGTCCGGCAGACCGAGGTTGAGCACCGGCAGTACATGGCCGCGCTCGACAAGCCACTCGTTGACTGCGCTGCCCGCACCGCCAGCAACGCAGCCCTCCTCCACGGTGACGAGCGCATCGTGCCGCCGCGCTAGGTTTTCGAGCAGCTCTGCGTCGAGCGGCTTGGCAAAGCGCATATTGGCCACCGTCGCGTCGAGACGCCGCGCCGCTTCGAGAGCGGGGTGCAGCGGTGGCCCGAAGGCCAGGATGGCCAGCCGCTTGCCCTCGCGCACCAAGACCCCCTTGCCGACCTGCAGGGTCGCCAGGTCATTGCCCGCTGCCACACCCGTGCCGGTGCCGCGCGGGTAGCGCACGGCGGCCGGCCCGTCGATCGCAAACCCCGTAGAGAGCATTTGACGGCACTCGCGCTCGTCGCTCGGCGTCATGATCACCAGGTTGGGAATGCAACGCAGGAAGGCGATGTCGAAGCTCCCGGCGTGGGTGGGACCGTCAGGGCCCACCAGGCCACCTCGGTCGATGGCAAGCAGCACTGGAAGCTTTTGCAAGGCGATGTCGTGGATCAGTTGATCGTAGGCACGCTGCAGGAAGGTCGAGTAGATCGCCGCCACCGGCTTCATGCCCTCACAGGCAAGCCCCGCGGCGAGCGTGAGCGCGTGCTGTTCGGCGATGGCCACATCGAAGTAGCGGTCGGGGAACCGCTCGGAAAACTCCACAAGGCCCGAGCCTTCGCGCATCGCGGGGGTGATGCCCACCAGCCGCTCATCCGCTGCGGCTTGGTCGCAAATCCACTGCGCAAAGACCTGCGTAAAGGTCTGCGGAGCCGACTTGTCGCCGCCAAGCCCATGGAGCTTGTCGAACCGGCCAACGCCGTGGTAACGGACGGGCTCCTCCTCCGCATACGGGTAACCTTTGCCCTTGCGCGTGACCACGTGGAGCAGGCGCGGGCCGTCCAGGTCACGGATGTTGCGCAGCGTGCGCACCAGGGCGTGCACGTCGTGCCCATCGACCGGGCCGATGTAGTTGAAGCCGAGCTCCTCGAACAGGGTACCAGGCATCAGCATGCCCTTCATGTGCTCCTCGGCGCGGCGCGCGAACTCCTGCATCCCGGGCACGACCTGAAGGAAGCGCTTGCCCTCGGCGCGCATGCTGGTGTAGAGCCGGCTGGAGAGCACGCGGGTCATGTAGTTCGACAGACCGCCGACGTTGGGGGAAATCGACATGTCGTTGTCGTTGAGGATCACCAGCAGATCCTCCTTGATGTCACCGGCGTGGTTCAGCGCCTCGAAGGCCATGCCCGCCGTCATGGCCCCATCGCCGATGATGGCCACGACCTTGCGGCTCTGACCCTGCCGCTTCGCCGCGATCGCCATGCCAAGCGCCGCGCTGATCGACGTCGAGGAATGGCCGACGCCGAAGGTGTCGTATTCGCTCTCGCTGCGTTTGGGAAAGCCGGAGATCCCCCCGGTCTGACGGATCGTATGCATCAGATCACGCCGGCCCGTGAGGATCTTGTGCGGGTAGCACTGGTGGCCGACGTCCCAGACTAGGCGGTCGTTGGGCGTGTCAAACATGTAGTGCAGCGCGATGGTGAGCTCCACCACGCCGAGTCCGGAGGCGAGATGTCCACCGGTGCGCGCGACGGAATCGAGCAGGAACGTGCGTAATTGTTGCGCGAGTGGGGTGAGCGCGCTTTCGGGCAGCCGGCGCAGGTCCCTGGGGGAGTCGATCTGTCGCAGCAAGGATTCAGGCATGCTCATTCAGAACCCGGGTAGCTGAAGCGACCGCGCGGCACGGCCACGACCGCACGGCCCGACGGGAACACGTCGCCCCGCACGCGCTGGATTTTGCGGCGGCACTCCCGTTGTCGCTGCGCACTTTGTCTGCGGCCTCCAGCCCTTTCGTTCAATGCAGGCGATCGACGATGTAGGTGGCAATGTCGCGCAGGGTGTCCGCTTCGGGTCCGAAGAGGCTCAGCGCGTCGAGCGCCTCCTGGCACAGCTCCCGAGCACGCTCTCGCGAGGCCTCCAGGCCGATCGTGCCCGGGAAGGTCGGCTTGTCCAGCGCGCTGTCTGCGCCCGCCGTTTTGCCCAGCGTCTCGGTATCACCCACCACGTCGAGGATGTCGTCGCGGATCTGAAAGGCGAGACCCACGCACTTTGCATAATGGTCGAGCGCGCTGAGGCGCGCCTCGTCCAGGTCCGGTTGACAGTAAGCGGCCATAAGTACGCTCGCACGAATCAGGGCGCCGGTCTTGTAGATGTGCATCGCCTCCAGCTCGACGATGGACAACCGCTTACCCACCGAGGCCAGGTCGATGGCCTGTCCGCCTGCCATGCCGTGCGAGCCCGCTGCGCTCGCCAGCGCGGCGATGATTTTCAGGCGAACCGCCGGATCCGGCGTCATATCCGGATCGTGACTGAGGACATGGAAAGCGAGCGCCTGCAGGGCATCGCCAGCCAGCACCGCGGTCGCCTCGTCGAAGGCGATGTGACAGGTCGGCTTGCCCCGGCGCAGATCGTCGTCGTCCATGCAGGGCAAATCGTCGTGGATCAGCGAATAGACGTGGATCATCTCGACGGCGGTGGCAATGCCATCCAGCTGACGCAAGTCCTGACCCGTGGCGATACCCGTGGCGTAAATCAGCAACGGGCGCACGCGCTTACCTCCGCCCAAACACGCGTAGCGCATCGCCTCGTGCAGGCGATGGGGGTGACGCTCAGCGGCCGGCAGCCAGTGATCGAGGCGATCCTCGATACGCGCCTGCCAGACCGGCATCACCTCATGCAGACGCAGGGTTGCCACGCTTTCCGGATTTTGCATCGAAATCAGCGAGTTGCTTGTTTTCCATGAGGATGCGCACGCGCTGCTCCGCCTCATCGAGGAGCTGCTGGCAGCGGCGCGTGAGCAACACACCGCGTTCATAGTCATTCAGGCTCTCTTCCAGCGACAACTTGCCCGTCTCCATGCGGTCGACAAGCTGCTGCAGGGCCAGCATGGCCTCCTCGAAACTCAGGCTATCGACGCTGTCTTGATTCATCGGCTGGACGTCGGCTCAAAAGCGCTAACGTACTTTTTATCCGTAGCTCGGTCAAACACCCAAGGCAGCCGTCGCTCTCATGAACCAAAATCATACTGCGGAGAAGGCTGTGCAGAAGCCGATTCCGCGCGAACGCTCACCAACGGAGGAAGAAACCATGGCCACGACCGACCCGTGTTGTTCGCTTGGACCCTACTTCAAGGTCGCTGCCGGCCAGCTGCCGGCGTTCAAGGCCCTGTGCGAGCGTTTCGTCGAGCGCACCGCCAACGAACCCAAGTGCCTCTACTACGGATTTAGCTTCGACGGCGATGCCGTGCATTGCCGCGAAGGGTACGCCGACGCCGATGGGCTCCTGCACCATCTCGACAACGTCGGCGACATCCTTCGAGAGGCGCTAAAGATCGCCGAAGTCACGCGGCTGGAAGTCCACGGCCCTGAGGCGGAGCTGGCGAAGATGCGCACCCCACTGGCGCAATTTAACCCGCAGTTCTTCGTACTGGAGTACGGGTTCAGGCGCTGAGGGCATCGCGGCCGCACAACGCGTGGAGGCGGGCCGCGGACGGCTGCGGTCGGCATGCGCCGCATTGACATTGGTCGACCCAGTGACGACCATGCTGCGAACCTGATCGTGAACCGACCCTCAAACGACATGGACATACGACTGACCCAGCTAGCTACCTGCTCGGGTTGAGCGGCGAAACTCGGCCCCGCCGAGCTGTCGCAGGTTCTGCGCGAACTGCCGCTCTCCACGCACCCCAGCGTGATCGTCGGGATCGACCACCCGGACGACTGTGGTGTCGTGCGCCTATCCGATGAGCTGGCGGTGGTCACCACCGTCGACGTGTTCACGCCGGTTGTCGACAGCCCCTTCGACTATGGCCGGATCGCCGCGATCAACAGCCTGTCCGACATCTACGCGATGGGCGCGCAACCGGTTTCGGCCCTCTCCGTCGCCGGGTTTCCCGACACGCGGCTGCCGCTGTCGGTGTTGACCGAGGTGGTGCGCGGCCTCGTCGCCGGCGCCGCGGACTGCGGCGTGCCCGTCGTCGGTGGCCACACGGTCAAGAACCCCGAGCCGCTGTTCGGTCTGGCCGTGACCGGCGTGGCGCATCCCGACCGGCTCATCATCAAGGGTGGCGCCCGCCCGGGCGACGTGCTGGTGCTCACCAAGCCGATCGGCATCGGGGTGATGACCACGGCGCTGAAAAACGAGAAGCTCTCACCGGCGGGCGCTGAGGCGGTCACCGCGCTCATGCTCCAACCCAACGCGAGCGCAGCCGCCGTGATGCTGCGTCATGGCGTCAGCGCTGCGACCGACGTGACCGGTTTCGGTCTGCTTGGTCACCTTCACGAGATGGCAAAGGGTGCGGGGCTCACCGCCGAGCTGGACTTCCCGGCCGTTCCGGTGATGGAAGAAGCGCTCACGCTCGCCGAGGCCGACCTGTTTCCGGGTGGTGCCCGCACGAATCTGAAGGCCTACGCCGCGGGCGTCTCCTTTGCCGAGGACCTCGCAGACTGGCAACGGCTGCTGTTGACCGACCCACAGACCTCCGGCGGCCTGCTCATCGCCCTGCCACCCGAGCGCCTGTCAGAGGCGCTCGCGGATTTCGCCGCGAGCGGTGTGACGGCCACGCCGATCGGCCGCTTTGTCGCCGCGGCGTCCGCGCGGGTTCGAGTCGTCGCTGGGTGAAACGGCATCCGCGCAGCGGCGGGGCCGTCGCTCAAGGTTCGGGTATTGCGCGCTCGGCGTAGAAACGCGCCCGCCAGGTAGCCAGCGTGCCATGTTCGATGGCCTCACGCATTTCGCGCATGAGCTGCTGGTAGTAGTAGAGGTTGTGGATCGTGTTGAGCCGGGCGCCCAGGATCTCGCCACATTTATCGAGGTGGCGCAGATAGGCCCTTGAATAGTTGCGGCAGGTGTAGCAACCGCAGGCCGGATCGATTGGCCGCGTGTCATCGGCATACACACTGTTGCGGATGCGCATCACGCCATTCCGTGTGTACAGGAAGCCATTGCGGGCGTTGCGCGTGGGGATGACACAGTCGAACATGTCCACGCCGCGTGCGACGGCCTCGACGATGTCCTCCGGCTTGCCCACGCCCATGAGGTAGCGCGGACGGTCCGACGGCAGCAGCGGCACGGTCGCATCCAGGATCGCCTCGCGCTCGGCCTTGGGCTCGCCCACGGCAAGCCCGCCAATCGCGTAGCCGTCGAACCCGATGGTGCGCAGAGCGTCCGCCGAGCGCTCACGCAACGCCGGATACATGCCCCCCTGGACGATACCGAACAGCGCCGACGGGTTGCCGGCGTGGGCACGCTTGCTGCGTTGTGCCCAGCGCAGCGAGAGCTCCATCGACCGAGCGGCCTCATCGTACGTCGCCGGGTACGGCGTGCACTCATCGAAGATCATCACGATGTCCGAGCCGAGGTCGCGCTGGACCTCCATCGACCGCTCGGGCGTAAGCTCGAAGCGCGAGCCGTCCACGGGCGACTGGAAGCGCACGCCGCTTTCGGTGACCTTGCGCATCTGCGCCAGGCTGAACACCTGAAATCCGCCGGAATCGGTGAGAATCGGCCGCTCCCAGTGCATGAAGCCGTGCAGGTCGCCGTGCGCCCGGATGATGTGCGTGCCAGGCCGCAGCATGAGATGGAAGGTGTTGCCGAGCACGATCTGCGCACCGATCGACTCCAACTCCTCCGGCGTCATGGCCTTGACCGTGCCATAGGTGCCCACCGGCATGAAGGCCGGCGTATCCACAACCCCGCGCGGGAACGTCAGCCGACCCCGTCGCGCCGCTCCGTCCGTACCGAGTAGTTCGAAACGCATGCCTGCGCTCAAACGGCCGAGCTCCGCTCAAGGAACATCGCATCACCATAACTGAAGAAGCGATAGCGCTGCTCGACGGCGTGCCGGTAGGCTCGCATCACGGCCGCATGTCCACCGAACGCCGAAACCAGCATCAACAGGGTGGACTCAGGGAGGTGAAAATTCGTCAGAAACGCATCGACCACGTGGAACGGGAAGCCTGGGGTGATGAACAGGCGCGTGTCGCCCGCGTAGGGCGCCAGCACCCCTCCGGCTGCTGCCGTCTCGAGACTGCGCACCGCCGTCGTGCCCACCGCGACCACCCGTCCGCCCCGTGCCTGGCAGCGGCGCACCTGCTCGCAGACATCGGCGCTGACCTCGACATACTCGGCGTGCATGCGATGATCCTCGATGCGCTCGCAGCGCACCGGCTGGAAGGTGCCGACGCCGACATGCAAGGTCACCTGCGCCAGCTCCACGCCCTTCGCCACCAACGCATCGAGCATCGGCCGGTCGAAATGCAGGCCTGCCGTGGGTGCCGCGACGGCACCATCACGCCGGGCGTAGACGGTCTGATACCGGTCCTGGTCGAGTGCAGCGTCCACCCGGTCGATGTAGGGCGGCAGCGGCATATGGCCGTGCTCGCGGAGCACGGATGCCCACGTTGCCTCATCCAGACGCAGCTCGCAGAGTTCCTCGACCCGCCGCTCGATCTGCACCTCAACACCGCCATCCAGCGTCAGCCAACGCCCCGGCTTGGGCGCCTTGCTGGCCCGCACATGCGCGAGCGCGACGGTCTCCGAAATCAGGCGTTCGATCAGGACCTCGACGGCGCCGCCACTGTCCTTGGTGCCGAACACCCGCGCGGGGATCACCCGAGTGTCGTTGAGCACCAGCAGGTCGCCCGCACGCAGGAGGTCGCCGAAACGCGCGAACATCGAGTCCTCGAACGACCCATCGGCACGGAGCACGAGCAGGCGGCTCGCCGTCCGCCGGTCGAGCGGATACTGCGCGATGAGCGCCTCGGGCAGATCGTATCGAAAGTCACTGGTGTGCATCGGCCCGCGATGGTACCAGCACGCCGCGGCGCTGGCGACTCGCGGCAATTGTGCCACCCGGCGCCTTGCGGTTAGAATGCCGCCCTTGTGCCGAGGTGGCGGAACCGGTAGACGCGCCTGACTCAAAATCAGGTGGCCGTGAGGTCGTGCGAGTTCGAGTCTCGCCCTCGGCACCACCCCCGTCTTCCCCAAACGAGCCCACTGTCGGCTTATTCAAGACACCACACGCCAGTGTCGCCCGTCCTCAAATCGCCGGCTGGGCGGCCCGCTCTGAGCTCGCCTCGCCCACTGCCCGAACGTGACGGACTCTGAGCCCGACGCCCGCTGCATCGATCGCCTTTTTGGCATCCCGCGTTTTCGTGACGCGCATCCGCATTGCTCCGCCACCCGTACCAGCAAACGTGAACGAAGCCCGTCCGGCCTAGTCTCTGTCGAACCGATTTTGTGACGCGCGCGCAAAAAAAATGCGGCTGGCTCTGATTAAATTCCCGCATCTTATCGACACCAGCCGGGATGTACGATGAGGCGGTTCATTTTGATAACCCGTTCACGGACGACCTCCGTCCCAAGCGCGTTCCTTCCGCATCGCCCGCCCGGCGCCTGAAGTCACTCCAGGAGACCGGACTTGCGTCCCCAATTGAACAGACCTGCGATCACCAAGACCATCATCACGCCGCAGCAGCCACTGGCGCTCATCGCACGCGTCGTGGACTCCCTCGGCATCGGGCTGGCGCTCTACGCAGCGACACTGGTGCAGGGCACGCCGTGGCTGAGGGTCCACGCCTTCTACGCGCTGCTAGGCATCCTGCTCGTTCAGTTCTTTTCCGAGTTCCTGCACGTCTACCAGAACTGGAAGATCCGCAACACGCTGTGGATGATCGGCCTCGCCGTCACGGCCTGGACCGCAACCGGCGTGGTGTTGCTCCTCTTCGCGGTGATTTTCGACCAGTCGATCAGGCTGCTCGACTTCGAACTGGCCTCGTTGTGGTTCGGGTTCACGATCATTGCCTTCGCCGTGGCACGGCTGCTGATCAACCGCTCCATCCGCCTCCTGCGGCACTTCGGACTCAACCAGCGCCGCGTGGCAATCGTCGGCGCAGGCGCGATCGGCCACTACGTCCACGAGCAGCTGAAGGACAACCCGTGGGTGGGCTACCAGATTGTCGGCGTGTTCGACGACCGCTCCTACAAGCGCTTCGAGCTCGAACGCATTATCAACAAGCGCAAGCGCGAAGAGGTCGGCCCCATCAAGCAGGGTCTGCCCGTCAATGGCAGCTTCACCGACCTGGTGACGCGCGCCCAAGCCAACGAGTTCGACGTCGTCTTCATCGCGCTGCCGATGCGCGCAGAGCACAAGATCCAGGAGATCATCCGCCAGCTATCCACCACCACCGTCGCGGTCTACGTGATCCCGGACTTCTACTCGATCGAGACGCACTTCACCCACCTCGTGAATATCAACGGGGTACCGGCAGTCAGTATCTTCGAAAACCCAGTGTCGGGGCTGCGCGGCGTGGTCAAGCGGACCGAGGACATCGTCTTCTCGCTCATCATCCTGGCGATCATCCTGATACCCATGCTCTTCATCGCCATCGGCGTAAAACTCTCATCGCCCGGGCCGGTCCTGTTTCGTCAGACCCGCTACGGACTCGACGGCAAGCCGATCCAAGTGTTGAAGTTCCGCACCATGCGCGTCATGGAAAACGGCAACGACTTCAAGCAGGCAACCAAGAACGATCCGCGCATCACGCGCTTCGGCAGCTTCCTGCGCAGGACCTCGCTCGACGAACTGCCCCAGTTCTTCAACGTCCTTTCCGGCAGCATGTCCATCGTGGGTCCGCGCCCTCACGCGATTGCGCATAACGAGGCTTACCGCAACATCATTCGCGGCTACATGCTGCGCCACAAGACCAAACCCGGCATCACCGGCTGGGCACAGGTCAATGGCTTCCGCGGGGAGACCGACAGTCTCGAGAAGATGCAAAACCGCGTGCTGTTCGACATCGACTATATTCGCCGATGGTCGGTGTTCTTCGACATCAAGATCATCCTGCTGACCGTGCTGAAAGGCTTTGTCGGCGAGAACGCCTACTGAGTGTCGCTACGCGACCCACAGACGTCGGCAGGCTGGACACCCAAACATCTCACAACCCTGGAGAGCAACGTAGTGTATGTCCCACCCTAGCAAGATTGGCATCGTCGGTACCGGCTTCATCGCAAGAGGTTTCGCGCGCGTGGTGCATCATCACGCCAACGACCTGCAGCTCACCTCGGTACTCACCCGCCGGCCGATTGCCGACATCAAGGACTTTCCGCTTCCGGAGCTGCTGACGACCTCCACCCAGGAGCTGATCGACAAGTCCGATCTCATCGTCGAGTGCAGTGGCGACGTACTGCACGCCACGCAAGTCATCGACCAGGCGCTCAAGGCCGACAAGCCCGTGGTGACCATGGACTCGGAATTCCACGTCACCACCGGCTACTACTTCGCGGACAAGGGTCTATTGACCGAGGCCGAGGGCGATCAGCCCGGCTGCATCGCCGCGCTGCGCGAAGAGGCCGTGCAGATGGGATTCACGCCGCTCGTGTACGGCAACATGAAGGGTTTCCTCAACCATCATCCGACACCCGAGGAAATGGCCTACTGGTCTGCCAAACAGGGGATCAGCATCGAGCAGACGACCTCGTTCACCGATGGAACCAAGATCCAGATCGAACAGGCCTTCGTCGGCAACGGCCTCGGCGCGACGATCACCAAGCCGGGTCTGGAAGGGCCGCGCGCCGAAGACATCCGCGCCACCGCAGCCGAGCTGGGCCGTATCGCGGCGGAGCTCGGCCAGCCGATCACCGACTACATGCTCGCCCCGGGCCAGTTCGCTGGCGTATTCGTCACCGCCAGACACGACGAGTCGGAGCGTGGCGCGCTCGCCTATCTGAAGCTCGGTGAGGGCCCTTACTACACCCTGTTCAGGACCTACCATCTTTGCCAGTACGAAATCGTCAAGACCGTGCGGCGCGTCCTCACTGGCGGCGGGGTCCTGCTCAACAACTCGAGCAATCCGACGCTCAGCGTCGCTGCGATCGCGAAGACGGAGCTTGCGCCCGGCGCCCCCATCAAGCGCGCCATCGGCGGCTTCCAGGTGCGTGGCGAGGCCGTCAAGATCGCCGATGCCCGTGGCCATGTGCCGATCGGCCTGCTACAAAACGCTGTCGTCACGCGGCGCGTCGAGCCCGGCCAGGTCATCAGCTTCGACGATGTGGAGCTACCGCCCTCGCTCGCGCTGGATGTCGCCCGCCCCATCTTCTGCTGAGCCCGAGAGAACGATTCACATGGAAATTCGTGACACCTCGATTCCGGACGTCAAGATCCTGCAGCCGCGCGTGTTCCGTGACGAGCGGGGCTACTTCGTCGAAAGCTGGAATTACCGGACGCTCAAAGGCCTGGGGCTCGACCTGCATTTCGTGCAGGACAACGAGAGCAAGTCGACGAAAGGCACCCTGCGTGGCATCCACTTTCAGGTGCAGCGGCCGCAGGGCAAGCTGGTGCGCGTGGTCGTGGGCAAGGTGTTCGACATCGCCGTGGACCTGCGCAAAGGCTCCCCGACATTCGGGCAGTGGACCGGTGTGGAGCTCTCCGACGAGAACATGACCCAACTCTGGATCCCGCCCGGATTCGGTCACGCGTTCTACGTGATGAGTGACACGGCGATCTTCAACTACAAGTGCACGGAGTACTACCAGGGCGACGACCAGTGGAGCCTGCTGTGGAACGACCCGGAAGTGGGCGTGGCCTGGCCGCTCGACCCAAGCGTCGATGTGCTGCTTGCACCGAAAGACCGCGACGCGCCGACACTCAGCGAACTGCGCAAGCGGCTGGACTGGTAAGCGCCGTGCGCCGGACGGGGTGACGGTCCGATGTCGCCCCGTGCGGCCTTCAGGCCTGCACCAACTCGATCCCGTTACCGTCCGGGTCGCGGCAAAACAAGGCCGCGCGGCCCGATGCGCTGCGCGTGAAGGGCACGCCCGCCGACTCTAGCTCGGCCTGCAGCGCCGAAAGATCGCGCACGGTGAATGCCGCATGCCGGTCGCGCCCGACGTGCGCCGGGCGCTGGGTTACTGGATCGGGATTCGGCAACTTGAGCAAGTGCACCTGCTGGTGACCGTTCACCTTCAGCCAGGCCCCTTCATAACCCATGAGCGGGCGACTCGGGTCTACTTCGAGCCCCAGTATGTCCCGGTAGAAGCGCAGCGAGCGGTCCAGGTCCGCGACGAGGACACTGACGTGGTGTAACGCGATCAGGGCATCTGGCATCTTGGCAGGCTCGTTCGGGTTATACTCCGTCGCCTGATTCTAGCCGCTCATTCCTCGCCCAGCATGAACCCTGATCTCGACCGGCTGCAGCCGTACCCGTTCCAGAAACTGTCCGGTCTGCTTCAGAGCATCACACCACCGGCGCACAAATCGCCGATTCGCCTCTCCATCGGCGAGCCGCAGGACGAACCGCCTGGCTGGGTGAGCGAGATCATCAGCGCCCACCTCGGCGGGCTTCGCCACTATCCGCTGACGAAGGGCGAGGCGGGGCTGCGACAGGCCATCGCTGCCTGGCTCACGCGGCGCTTCGACCTGCCCGCGCACGCCGTCGATGCCGACCGGCACGTCATTCCCGTCAACGGTTCAAGGGAGGCGCTCTTCGCTTTCGCCCAGGCGGTAATCGATCGCACCCGGTCAAAGCCGTTGGTTGCGATGCCCAACCCGTTCTATCAGATCTACGAGGGCGCAGCGTTGCTCGCCGGCGCCGAGCCGTATTTCATCAACAGCACCAGGGACAGCGGGTATCTGCCTGACTTCGCGAGCGTTCCCGACGCGATCTGGCAACGCTGTCAGCTCCTGTACGTCTGCTCGCCCGGCAACCCCACCGGCGCGGTGCTCGACGAGCGTGCGCTCGCCGGGCTGATCGAGCTGGCCGAACGTCACGACTTCATCATCGCCTCCGACGAGTGCTATTCCGAGATCTACCTCGACCCCGACGCACCGCCGCCCGGCCTGCTGGGCGCGGCCGCACGCATCGGCAACACCGAGTTCCGCCGCTGCGTCGCCTTTCACAGCCTGTCGAAACGCTCCAACGTGCCGGGCATGCGCTCAGGTTTCGTCGCAGGCGATGCGCAGGTGCTCGAGCGCTTCCTGCTCTACCGCACCTACCACGGCTGCGCGATGTCGCCGACGCTGCAGACCGCCTCGACGGCGCTGTGGAAGGACGAAACCCACGTCGAGACCAGCCGCAAGCGCTACCGGGAACGCTTTGCGGGTGTGCGTGATATCCTCGCCGATACCTTGCCGCTGACGCTGCCACCGGCAGCCTTTTACCTGTGGCCCGAGCTCCCCGTCGATGGCGAGACCTTCGCACGCCGGTTGTTCGCCGAGCAGCATGTCACCACCCTGCCCGGCAGCTACCTCTCGCGGACCGCCCACGGCATCGACCCCGGCCGCGATTACGTGCGCATCGCGCTGGTGGCGCCCCTCGACGATTGTCTCGACGCGGCACGGCGCCTACGCGACACCTTATTGACCTTCTAGGAGACGAATCTCGCATGAGCCAACTCAAGAACATCATCGAAGAAGCCTACGAGCGCCGCGCCGAGATCACGCCGCGTAACGTCGAAACCCATGTACGCGAGGCCGTCACGGAAACACTCGACCTGCTCGATGCGGGCAAGCTGCGCGTCGCGGAAAAGAGGGACGGCAACTGGATCGTCAACGAATGGCTGAAAAAGGCGGTGTTGCTCTCCTTCCGCATCCGCGACAACGAGTTCATCAAGGGCGGCTTCACGAACTACTACGACAAGGTGCCGTCGAAGTTTCAGGACAAGAACTCGCGGGAATTCCGCAACGACGGCGTGCGCGTCGTTCCGCCCGCCACCGCCCGTCACGGCGCCTACATCGCCCCCGGGGTCGTGCTGATGCCCTCTTACGTCAACATCGGCGCCTACGTCGATTCCGGCACCATGGTCGATACCTGGGCCACGGTGGGTTCCTGTGCGCAGATCGGCAAGAACGTACACCTCTCCGGCGGCGTGGGCATCGGCGGCGTGCTCGAGCCCCTGCAGGCCGCGCCCACCATCATCGAGGACAACTGCTTCATCGGCGCGCGTTCCGAGGTGGTCGAGGGCGTGATCGTCGAGGAGGGCTCGGTGATCTCCATGGGGGTCTACATCGGCCAGTCCACGCGCATCTACGATCGCGAACGCGACGAGATCATCTACGGACGCGTACCGGCGGGCTCCGTCGTCGTCTCTGGCAACCTGCCCTCGAAGGACGGCAAGTACAGCCTCTACTGCGCAGTCATCGTCAAGCGCGTGGACGAGAAGACCCGCAGCAAGGTCGGCATCAACGAGCTGCTGCGCGATCTATGATCGACCAGCGCAGCCGGCGTAGTTTTTCAGCACCCTGTTAATGGGCGATTTGCGCCGCTCGCGGCGCTCTGACCGAGGAAACCCCATGTCTGCAACGCTAGACCTCGCCAAACAGCTCATCGAACGCCCCTCCGTCACACCCAGTGACGGTGGCTGCCAGGCACTCATCGCCGAACGCCTAGGCCGACTCGGCTTTCGGGCCGAGCCGATGCGTTTCGGCGATGTGGACAACCTGTGGCTGCGGCGCGGCACGGAAGGTCCGTTGTTCTGCTTTGCGGGACACACCGATGTGGTACCGACCGGCCCGGCTGCGCAGTGGCAATCTGCGCCGTTCGAAGCCACGGAGCGCGACGGCAAGCTCTACGGCCGCGGCGCAGCCGACATGAAAGGCAGCATCGCCGCGATGGTCGTCGCCATCGAGCGCTTCCTTGCCGAGCACCCGGAGGCCAAGGGCTCTATCGCGCTGCTGCTCACCAGCGACGAGGAAGGCCCGGCGGTCGACGGCACCGTCAAGGTCGTCGAAGCGCTCACGAAGCGCGGCGAAAAGATCGACTGGTGCCTCGTCGGCGAACCCACCAGCGAGCAGCGCGTGGGCGATGTCATCAAGAATGGCCGCCGCGGCTCGCTCGGTGCGCGGCTGGTCGTCAAGGGCCAGCAAGGCCACGTCGCCTACCCGCAGAACGCGGTCAACCCCATCCACCGCGCTGCCTTCGCCATCGCCGAGCTCGCCCACACTACCTGGGACAACGGCAACGAGCACTTCCCGCCCACCACCTTCCAGATCTCCAACATCCACGCGGGCACCGGGGCCACCAACGTCATCCCTGGCGAGATGGAAGTGCTGTTCAACCTGCGCTACTCCAGCGCGACCAACGACGCCCTGCTCAAGGAGCGTGTCGAGTCCATCCTCAAGCGCCACCGCGTCGACTACGCGATCGAGTGGACCCTCTCCGGTGAACCCTACCTCACCCAGCCCGGCAAACTGGTTGACGCCGTCCAACGCGCCGTGAAGTCCGTCACCGGCGTCGAACCCCGGCTTTCCACGAGTGGCGGCACCTCCGACGGACGCTTCATCGCCCCCACCGGCGCCCAGGTCGTGGAACTGGGACCGCTCAACGCCAGCATCCACAAGATCGACGAACACGTTGGCATCGAAGACCTCGACACGCTGACGGCGATCTATCAGAAAACGCTCGAGAATCTGATCCTTTAGCGAAACGCTGATTTTTTCACCCGCCCCCGCAGGCGGGGGAGCGATCAAGCGTGAGGGGTAACCTGCTGAACCAACCTGGCTTCTTCCTCATCCCTGCGGCTCGCCCGATGGGGCGAGAGTGCAATCGGTGGTTCTCTAGCTGTAGAACACCACCAGCATCAGCATCATCACCCCCGTGAACAACACGGTCATGCCGCTGCCGGCGCGGAGGAAGTCGGCGACGCGGTAGCCAGCCGGCCCCATGATCAGCGCGTTGACCTGATGGGTCGGCAGGAGGAAGGCGTTAGACGTAGCCAGCGCGACGGCCAACCCGTAGACGGCCGGGTCGGCACCGACACCGAGCGCGATGTTCACCGCCAGCGGTACCAGCAGCACCGTCGCGCCGACATTCGACATCACCAGCGAGAAGACCGTCGAGAGGATCACCAGCGCCAGCAGCGGCACCCAGTGCGGCAGGCCACCGAACATCGACAACACGTACGTGGCGATCCAGGCGGCGGTGCCGCTGGTCTCAACGGCAACCCCGAGCGGGATAAGGCTCGCCAGCAGAAACACCGTCTTCCAGCTCACCGCCTGGTAGGCCTCCTCGATGCGCAGCACGCCGGTGAGCACCATGCCGATGGCGCCGGCCATGAGGGCAAGGGAAAGCCGCACATCGGTGAAGATCAGCAACGCCAGCACGAGGCCAAGGAAAAAGATCGCGGACTTTTCCTTGTGCGGTCGCAGTTCCTCGTGCGGATAGTCGCTGGTCACGACCACGAAGTTGCGGTCCTTCTCCAGCCGGGCGAGCGCATCCCAGGCGGTGTGCACGACGAGCGCATCACCGGCCTGGAGCGGCAGGTTGTGGATGTTGTCCCGCTCCAGCAGCGACTTGCCGCCGCGGTGCAGTGCCAGCATGGCGATGCCGTAGGTCTTGCGCAGCCAGATCTCGCGGGCGCTCTTGCCGATGAGCTGCGAAGCCGGCGGAATGACAACCTCGGCGATACCGGCGCGGGCCGGCGACAGGATGTCCGCGAAGGTCTTGAGGTCCGCGTTCACCGTGAGTTGGTTGCGCTCGACGAAGCGGGACAGGTGCTGCGGCGAGGCGAGCACGCCGAGCACGGTGCCGGCCTCGATCGGCATGTCCCGCTCGAGCGCGCTGGACCCGACGATCATCTCGTCGCCCGGGCGCAGGGCCGCGACGACGCGGATGCGGTACTCTTGCTCAAAATCGTCGAGCTGTCGCCCGACGAGCGGGCTGCCGGCCGGGACCTCGACCTCGAACACGCCGTCCTCGAGCCCGTGAAGCGACTGGAAGTAGTGCATCGTTTGCGTCGGTCGCGCGTGTTCATTGGCCATGCCGGCCGCTGACGGCAACACGTAGCGACCCGCGAGCACGAAGTAGGCAATGCCGGTGGCCAGCAGGGCGAGCCCGATCGGCGTCACTGAAAACATCGACCAGGTGGCGATCTGCTGCTCGGCAGGTAGCCCCTTGCTGGTGGCGATCAGCAGGTCGTTGAGCAGGATCAGGGGGCTCGAGCCGACCATGGTCAGCGTGCCGCCGAGGATCGCGCAGAAGCCCATTGGCATCAGCAGACGCGACATCGGCAGGCCGGTGCGCGCGGAGATGCGCCCCACCACCGGCAGGAACAGCGCCGCGGCGCCCACGTTCTGCATGAAGCCCGAGATCAACCCGACCGTACCCGATACTGCGGGCACAATGCGCCGCTCGGAGTGACCCGCGCGCTTGAGGATGGCGGATGCGACGCGGTTCATCAGGCCGGTCTTGTCCAACCCCGCGCCGATAATCATAACCGCGATGATCGACACCACCGCGTTGCTGGCGAAACCGTCGAACAGCTCGCCCGCTGGCACCAGCGGCTGCATCAGGCCAAAGGCCTCGCTCGCCGCGCCGATCAGGCCGATCAGCACCATGATGCTGATCGCCGCGACGTCGACCTCCACCACCTCGAACACAAACAGGAACACCGTGAGCGTCAGCAGCAGGAGCACCACCAGGATTTCGGTGGACGGTGCCACCGCGGCCGCGGCGGCGCCGAGCAGCGGAAAAAGCAATGCGGCGATCAACCGCACCGGATCAAATCGCAACGTTCGGGATGATCGAGTCATGGGCATGTTCGGTCGCAGTCATCCGGAAAACCGCCCGAGAACGGGGTGGCTCCGGGTTGTCAGTCCTAGGAGGTCAGACAGTCTCGCGCCCAGCGGGCAAGTAGGACAACACGCCCAGATGGTCCCCGCCCAGGCAAAGAGGATGCAAGTTGTAGCCACGAACGCTGGGAGACATTGCAACCTTCGCCAGGTCTTGGCGCTGATCGGGGTGCGGATGCATCGGTTGCCGCGGGTGGGGCGCTCGATGGCGACGCAGCGGTGCGTATGCATGAGGACCGGGTCGTCTGGGTCGTGAACGGTGCGCCTCCGGTACGCTCAATGTCGTCACGGAGCGGCCAAGGAACCTCAAACGCCCACGGGCACAGGGGTCGCCTCGCGGTCCACCCTGTACCGGCCTCGACTATAGTTTCCTTACGCACCACCCCGTCGAATCGCAGGCACCGAGGCTTGCACCCCTAGCGCGTAGGCCCGATGAAACCGCTGAGCATGCCCAAACCCTTCGCCCCGGTCCCGGATTACGCGCTGGTCAGCGAGCTGTTCGTGCGCCTGCTTGGCCTGATCTACCTCGCGGCGTTTGCCTCGCTTGCGGTGCAGATCCATGGGATCGCCGGGTCGGGCGGCCTGCTGCCGGTCGCGGAGCTGCTGGACGAGGTGCGCGAGCGATTTGGCTACGCAGGTGTACTGCGGGCGCCCACGCTGTTCTGGCTCAACGCGAGCGATGCCGCGTTGATCGCCGTCAGCGTGGTGGGTTGTGTGTTTTCGATCGTCCTTGCGCTCGGCCGGCTGCGCCAGACCTCACTCGTGGTGCTGTTCGTCTGCTACCTGTCGCTGTTCCACGCCGGGCAGATCTTCATGAACTTCCAGTGGGATTATCTGCTGCTCGAGGCGGGATTTCTGGCGCTGTTTCTGCGCACGGGGCAACGCTGGGTGGTCTGGCTGTTCCGCTGGCTGCTGTTCCGGCTGCGCTTCCTGTCGGGCACATCGAAACTGCTGAGCGGCGACCCGGCCTGGGCCGACTTGAGCGCCGTGGCGCTGTACTTTGAGGTGCAACCCTTGCCCCATGCCGGCGCGTGGTATGCGCACCAGCTGCCCGACTGGCTGCTGCGCGCCGGCACGGGCGCGACGCTGTTCATCGAGCTCGTCGTGCCCTTCATGATGTTCTTGTCGCGCGGTCCACGCTTCGTCGCGGCCTGGCTGACCATCGGCCTGCAGGTGCTGATCATCGCGACGAGCAACCACAACTTCTCGAATCTGCTGACGATCCTGCTGTGTCTGTTTCTGTTCGACGATCAGGCGCTGCGGCGGGTCGTGCCCGCGCGTTGGGGTGCCGGTCTAGCGGGAACCCTGCCGGCAACGACGGGTGGCACCGTGCGCAACACGGTCTCGGGGCTGGTCTTCGGCAGCCTGCTCGCCCTGAGCCTGATCCTGATGTGGGAGTTTTTCCTGGGCCGCCGCGCCCCTGCCCCCTTCGGCACTGTGGCGGGTCACGCAAGGCCGTGGCACGTTGTGCACAACTACCACGTGTTCCCGACGATGAAGGCCCAGCGCATCGAGGTGATCATCGAGGGCTCTCTCGACGGCATCGACTGGAAGCCCTACGAATTCCGCTACAAGCCCGGCGATCCGCAGCGCCGGCCCGCGTTCATCGTGCCACACCAGCCGCGGCTCGACTGGCTGATGTGGTTCCTGCCGATGGGTGACATGGTGGATTCGCGCTGGTACGCCGCCCTGATCGAGCGGCTCTACGAGAACGCGCCGGCCGTCACAGCGCTGCTCGCCGACAGCCCGTTTGCGGAGCGCCCGCCAGCCTACCTGCGCGCTACGGCGTGGCGGTATCGGTTTTCCGACGCCGAGACCCGCTCGCGGACCGGCGCCTGGTGGGCGCGCGAGTACGTCGGGCCTTTTCCGGTGCCGGCTCCGATGTGGCCTCGGCCTCCGGGCTGACCTCGGGGGTGGGTTCGGCCGCTGGCGCCTCGGCCACCGGCTCCGCGGCATCCTCGGCGACGACTTCACCCGGCTCGGCGGCTTGCATTGCCTGCCCGGCTGGCTCGGCGAGCTCGACTGCCTGCGCAACCGGCTCCGGCACAACCACCTCGGGGCGTGCAGACGCCGCGGACTCACTCGTGCTCGTGCCCTTACCTTCCGCCTCGTCCTCGTGGTTGCCCGCCATGTGGATGATGTAGCCGCCCGACTTCTCGTCGTATTCCAGCTGCAACAAGCCACGGTCACGCGCCGCCTCGAGCACCTTGGCGAACGTGCGGAAGCCGTGATAGGACTCGTTGAATCCGGGCCGGCGACGCTTGAGCGCCTGCTTGACCATCGACCCCCAGAGCTTTTCTTCCTCGTCGCGATCCTCGAGCAGCGCCTCGACCGTCTCCATGACCAGATCGATCGCCTCTTGCCGCTTGGCCTCGTCCGGTGTCGGCGCGGCGACTGCGCGCTCGGCCGGCTTTGCGCCGCCCGCGGATCTCGACCGGCGACGTTTGGGCTTTTTCTCGTCGCGCACGAGGTCGTCGTAGTAGATGAACTCGTCGCAGTTGGCGATCAGCAGGTCTGAGGTGGACTGCTTCACCCCCACACCGATCACCACCTTGTTGTTCTCGCGCAGCTTGCTCACCAGGGGCGAAAAGTCCGAGTCGCCGCTGATGATCACGAAGGTGTCCACGTGCGACTTGGTGTAGCAGAGGTCCAGCGCGTCGACGACCATGCGGATGTCGGCGGAGTTCTTGCCGGTCTGGCGCACGTGCGGGATCTCGATGAGCTCGAAGGCCGCCTCGTGCATGCTGCGTTTGAATTCCTTGTAGCGTTCCCAGTCGCAGTAGGCCTTCTTCACGACGATGTTGCCCTTGAGCAACAGGCGCTCCAGCACTTTCTGGATATTGAACGCCGAGTACTGGGCGTCACGCACCCCGAGGGCGACGTTCTCAAAGTCGCAGAACAGGGCCATGATCTGGGTGTTGGTCTTGGTGGTCATTCGCGGGTGCGATCCCTGGATGTTGACGGTTTTGCGGCAGCTAGTGTCGCAGAAACAGGGATCATTTGCGTGCTCCAAGGCGCATTTTTGTGCCGAGCCGGGCCCGCCGGGCTACGTCCGCGTTAAAATTGGCGCGTTTTCGACGTTTCGCCACCCATGATCGACGCCCCACCTCCCTTCCGTACCAATCGCGCGCTGCACGTCATGATCCTGTGGCTGATCGCGCTGTGGACGCTGACCGCCATCGCGCCGTTCGACCGTCGCGACTGGCTGCTCGAGAACCTGCTGGTGTTTCTCTACGCCATCCTGCTCACGCTCACCTACCGGCGTTTCGCCTTCAGTAACCTGTCCTACGGCCTGTTCACGGTGTTCCTGAGCCTGCACTTGGTCGGCGCCCACTACACCTACGCCGAGACGCCGTTCGGATTCTGGCTGATGGACTGGTTTGGCTTTGGTCGCAATCACTACGACCGGATCGTACATTTCAGCTTCGGCCTACTGCTCGCCTATCCGCTGCTCGAACTGCTGGAACGGGAGTCCGGCGTGCGCCGCGGGTGGTGGTCCTACCTGCTCGCGGTCACCGTGGTGCTGGCCATGAGCGGGTTTTATGAGCTGCTGGAGGCCATCGTCGCCATGATCGTCAGCCCTGACCTCGGCGCGGCCTACCTCGGTACACAGGGTGATGAGTGGGATGCGCAACGCGACACGGGGCTCGCCACGCTGGGGGCGGTCATCGCGGTGATCCTGATTGCGCGGTGGCGGCGCTCGACCGGTCGGTCCGGGGGACCGCCGCTCAAGCCTGCGCGGGATCGGATGCGCTAGCGACGCCGCTCGCGCTGCTCCAGAACGCACTGCCCTTTTCGAGAAACTCGTCGTAGCGCATGTAGTGCGAGCCGTCGCAGGAGAAGGTCAGCCCGATCATGCCGTTGAAAATATTGATGCTGGCCGAGCGCAGGTAGAACGTCTCGTCGATGAAACGCAGATCGCGCAACACGCCGAGGATGGGGCGGATCTTCGCGGCAGGGATAAGGGCATCTTCCGGATAGAGTTGCACCGGATAGGCCAGGCAGATGTCCGGATCAGTCAGCGCGTCGTAGTCGAGGATGCGGTAACGGTAGGGATCGGCCATCGGGACGATCGTGGCGCGGCTACTGGAGAAGTGGATCTTCACTTGAAACACGCCGTGGTCGACCATCAGTTCCTCGATCACCGCCAGCACCACGTCGATGTTGCGGTCCATCGGGCTGTCGATGCGGCACTGGTAGAACACCTGCCCGCGGATCACCGGATCGCCCTTGATCTGCCGCCAGTGGTCAGGCTCCGGGTAGAGCTCGCGCGTCAGCGGCAACACGCGCAGGTCGAAATCCATACCGACGAACCCCACCACGCGCCCGTTCTTGCGCACCAGTTGCAACGCGGTCATGGACGGGCGCTTAGCCATGAGGCTGATGTAGGCGTCCGACAGCCAGAAGTCCACGCAGGGCAGCACGGCGTTCATGTACGGGCGCTGCGAACGGTCGCGCCCGTAGTGCTCCGGCATCAGCCCATCCTTGGAGACGTTGTCGGAGATCTGGAAGCCGTCCGTGTTCAGGACGTAGAGATACTGGGCAAAGGGCTGCGCGGGGAACGCCTCGACCAGCACACGGTCCAACTCCTCGCGGTCCGGCCACACCTCAGCGCAACGCTTCGCCAGCTCACCGAGCGGCTGCGCCAGTCTCTCCGAGAGCTCCTCGCGCTGGCGGTCGATGCTTTCCTGCAGGGAGGGCGTCATCTCGTCAATTCAACACCGGTTCCATAAGAATATCAGTGTACCTCATTCCGCCCTGCGTGCGGATTAATGCGCTGCGCCGGGCTCCAGTCGAGGGCATCGACGATGCGAGCGAATGCGCCGGACAGCGGCGCCTCGATCACCAGCGGCACTCCGCTGCGCGGGTGATGCAAGACGAGGCGAATTGCCGCGAGTAGCAGGCGATCCAGGCCGAGGCGCTCGCGGAACAACTGGTTGTGGCGGCCGTCACCATAGGTAGTGTCACCCACGATGGGGTGGGCGATATGCTTGAAATGACGGCGGATCTGATGGCGTCGGCCAGTTCGCGGATACACCTCGACGAGCGAATGCCGGGCGCTGGCGTAGCGGCCCACCGGCCACGGTGACTCGCTGCGCGCGCGGGTGACGAAAGCCGTGAGCGCGGGCTGCGCCGACTTGTCCGGCGCGACGAGCCGATCCGCGATGGCATCCCGCGGTTCGACGAGAGGATGGTCGATCTCGCCCGCGTCCGGGGTATGGCCGCGCACGATGGCGAGATAGGACTTCTCCACCTGCCCGCTGGCGAACTGCCCGGCCAGGGCGTGCGCCACCTCGGGAGCGAGCGCGAACAGCAGCACGCCGGAAACCGGCCGGTCCAGCCGGTGCACCGGATACACCCGCAGCCCGAGCTGGTCGCGCAGGCGCTGGAGCACGAACTCCGTGGCGCCGGCGTCTAGCAGGCTGCGGTGCACCAGCCAGCCGGCTGGCTTATCGACGGCCACGATCGCCTCATCCCGGTACAGGATCGAGAGCGGCTCAGCGGCATGCCGTCTGGCCACCGGGCTCTCCGTCCACGTAATACCAACGCCCGCCCTCGCGCACGAAGCGGCTCACCTCGTGCAAGCGCTCGGCCCGCCCTCCCCGCTTGAACCGTGCCACGAACTCCACCGTGCCCGTCGCCTCGCCCGGGCCACCCGCCGAAGTGCGCCGCACATCGAGCCCGAGCCAGCGCACTGCGCCGGCCTCGCCGAGCCCGAGGCCGCGCGGGCGCGTGGTGGGATGCCAGGTTGCGAGCAAGTAGTCCTCTCTGCCCTGCGTGAAGGCCGTATAGCGGGAGCGCATCAGCTCCGCGGCCGTCTCCGGCCACAGGCCGGCATCGAGGAAGCGCCCGCAGCAGGCGGCGTAGTGCTGGCCTGAACCGCAGGGACAATCGGGCGGCGCGCTCACGTGGCCTGCCCCGCATCGGCATCGTAGTGCACGGCGAGCCACACCGTCGTCAGTTTGGGATGCGTCCATTCGACGCGGTGACGGCGACGCGGCGCGATGTCCACCCAGTCGCCGGGCCGCAGCTTGAGTGGTGCGGCCTCGTCCTCGAAGCGCAACAGCGCCTCGCCTTGCAACACCACTACCCACTCCCCGCCGGGCTGGTCGTACCAGAAACCCTCGGGACTCGCCTGCCCGGTCGAGACGATGCGCTCGATGCGGCAGTGCGACGTGCTCGACAGGGTCTCGCACCACTCATCGCCGACGGCAACCGTCAGCGCGGCAAACAGATTACGGGGTTCAGGCATCACAGTGACCCATTCCTGCTCACGAGAGACCGGCACAATTTAGCGCAAACCCACTGGCGCGGCGCACCCGCCACGCCGTCCCCTGCGGTGCGCGAACGTCCGGGCTATACCCATACCCCACGCAGCACAAGGCTGCCGACGCCGCCCGCGCCGGCTATAGTTACCCTCCCCGACCGTTCCCGAAGACCTCATGCACCTCGTCGACTCCCACTGTCATCTCGATTTCGAACCGCTCGGCGAAGCCCTGGAGGGCGTGCTACAGCGCGCTGCCAGCAATCACGTGCGAAACCTCCTGTGCATTTCCGTGACGCTCGAAGACTTTCCCGCCGTGCTCGACATCGCGAGCCGGCACCCGCACATCCACGCCACCGTTGGCGTGCACCCGAACCACCGCGAGGGTCGCGAGCCGGACGTCGATGAGCTCGTCGCGCTCGGGCAGCACCCGCGGGTCGTCGCCATCGGGGAGACAGGGCTCGACTACTTTCGCAGCGAGGGCGACCTCACCTGGCAACACGAGCGCTTCGCGCGCCACATCGAAGCCGCCCGGCGGCTCGGCAAACCGCTGATCATCCACACCCGTGAGGCCGCGGACGATACGCTGGCCGATATCCGCACCCACGGTGGCGATCAGCCTGGCGGGGTGATCCACTGTTTCACCGAGGACTGGCGGATCGCGAGCCAGGCGCTCGACCTCGGTTACTACATCTCGTTCTCCGGCATCGTCACCTTCAAGTCGGCTGCCAGCATCCAGGACGTCGCGCGCCGGATGCCGCTCGAGCGGATGCTCATCGAGACTGATTCCCCGTACTTGGCACCGGTGCCCCATCGCGGCAAGACCAACGAACCGGCCTACGTCCGCCACGTCGCAGAGTTCATCGCGGGGCTGCGCGGCGTGGCCGTCGAGGCCATCGCCGAGGCGACCACCGAAAACTACTTCCGGCTGTTCCGCATCCCCCGCAGCGGCCACTGAGGTCACCTGCGGGCGAGCAAAGGGGGGCGCCCGCACGCGGGTCGAGAGCGCGCCGCCACGCGGCAGGTCGCAAGGCGCCGCATCGAACGGATGCGCGGGCAACGCAGCCAATCCACCGAATCTGGGCCAAAATCAACGTGCATCCATCGCTTCGGAGGCAGTCCGCGCATGACCGGTGACGTGAAACGCAGTGCTCATTTTGGCCGGTACCTGTTTCTCGGCTTCATCACCGTCGCCCCCCTCTGGGTGACGTGGCTTGTATTCGACTTCGTGCTGCGCCTGCTCGCCGGCATGGGTGTCCCAGTGCTGCGCGCCGCGGCGCTCGCCATCGCGCCGATGTCGCCCACGCTCGCGGCGTGGCTGCGCGACACGGACTTCCAGTGGCTCGTCGCCGTAGTGTTCACCCTACTCACGCTCTACCTGATCGGACTCGCCGCCTCGCTCGTGCTGGGCCGCAGGCTGATCGGCCTGATGGATGGTCTAATTAACCGGCTACCGCTCGTTCAAACCATCTACGGCGGCACCAAGCGCTTCCTCCAGGCTATCAGCACACCGCCGGTGAGCGGGCAACGGGTGGTGCTGATCAGCTTTCCGACACCGGAGATGAAGGCGGTCGGTTTCGTCACCAAGGTCATCCGCGCCGCCGACAGCGGCCAGGAACTCGCCGTGGTCTACGTGCCTACCTCACCCAACCCGACCTCCGGCTACATTGAGATCGTGCCGCTCGAGCGCGTCATCCAGACGGACTGGACCATCGAGGAGGCGATGAGCTTCGTCGTGACGGGTGGGGCCAACGCCCCAGACCGCGTGCGTTTCGACCTCGGCACGCCGGACAAGACCGCGTAAAGGCCTGCACTCCCCTCGCGTGGCGATGACCCAGTGCAAAGCCCGCATGAGAAAGGCAGGGCCCCTGCGCCACTCCGGGTCTATAGTTCGCACATGACCATGAATGGAGACCGACCCATGCGGCTTGCCAACCCCCGGGATCGTTACGGCGCCATCAGCCGGTCGTTGCACTGGATCGTCGTCCTTCTGTTCGTTTTCCAGTACGTCGGTGCAAACCTGATGCTGCGCATCGAACGGGGGGAGACCGTGTTCGGGCTCACGCAAGGCTGGCTCTACAACTGGCACAAGTCGATCGGGCTGATCCTGCTGCTGCTCGCAGCCGCCCGGCTCGCCTGGCGGCGTCTGGCAGCCCTGCCGGACTGGGCGCCGACGCTCACACCGGCCGAGCAGCGGGCCACGGTGTGGCTGGAACGGCTGCTCTACGGGTGCCTGTTCATCATGCCACTGAGCGGCTTGCTGTTCGTGATGGCCGGCGGTTACGGCGTCAAGCTCTTCGGCTTTTACAATCTGCCCAATCCCGACGGGGAGCACGCAGGGTTGGCCACCGCAGGCCGCCTCGTGCATGTTCTGGCTGCCTACGGCTTCGTCCTCGCGCTGGGGGCGCACCTCGGGCTGGTGCTTCGGCATCACCTCATCGAGCGTGACGGCCTGCTCTGGCGGATGCTGCCTGGGCGCCCACGCTGAGCGCAGCCGCGGGGGCGGCCCGGGCTGGCCGTGAGGGCCAGGCCATCCACCGCCGCGTGACGCGCAGCCGATCCCCAGAGCGGCAACCGACATGATGGAACACCTCGCCCAGATCCTGCTCCTGCTGGCCATCACCATTGCCGTGGTGGTGATCTTTCAGCGCCTGCGGGTGCCGACCAGCCTCGGCTATCTGCTGGTCGGCGTGATCGTGGGCCCGCACACCAGCGGCCCCACCATCGCCGTCCCGGAGTACCAGGCCCTCGCGGAATTCGGCGTGGTCTTCCTGCTGTTCACCATCGGCCTGAACTTCTCGCTGCCGCGCCTGCACGCACTGCGCGACCAAGTGCTCGGACTCGGCACGGGCCAGGTGGTGCTCACGACGTCGCTGGTGGGTGTCACGCTGTGGCTCGCCGGCCTCTCAGCAGCGGCGGCTTTCGTCTTCGGTGCGGTGTTCGCGCAATCCTCAACCACCATCATCGCGAGCCTGCTGCATGAGCGCGGCGAGGAAAACAGCCAGCACGGCCGGCTTGGTCTCGCGATGTCTGTATTCCAGGACGTCACAGCGGTGCCGTTCATCGTCATCATCCCCGTGCTCGGCGCATCGGTGGCGGCCAGTGTGCTCGCGCAGTCGCTCGGCCTGGCGCTCGCCAAGGCGGTGCTGGCCTTCGCGCTGGTGTTCGCCGCCGGACGCTGGCTGCTGCGACCGCTGTTTCACGCCGTCGCGGCGCGGCGCTCGGCAGAGGTCTTCACGCTGGCGGTGTTGCTGGTTGCGCTGCTCGCGGCGTGGACGACCCACGGGCTTGGCCTATCGCTCGCGTTTGGCGGATTCCTGGCCGGGATGATGCTGGGGGAGACCGAGTTCCGTCATCAGGTCGAGTCCAGCATCCGTCCCTTCCGCGACGTGCTGCTCGGCCTGTTCTTCATCGGTATCGGCATGCGGCTCGACCCGGCGGCGCTGCCGCCGATCTGGCACTGGACGCTGCTCGGCGCGCTGCTCATCGTCGCGAGCAAGGTGCTGGTCGTCGGACTGCTGATCCGCCGGCTCGGTATCGATGCCGAGGTGGCCTGGCGCACGGGCCTGACGCTGAGTGTAGGCGGGGAGTTCGGCCTGGCGCTCGTCGCCCTCGCACTCGATGCGCAGGTGCTCGACATGCGCCTGAGCCAGATCGCGATTGCCTCCGTGCTGCTGTCGATGGTCGTCGGTGCGCTGCTGATCCACTACAGCGGCCCGCTCGGGTCGTGGCTCGCGGGTAATCCGCGCGGCGGGCGACCCGCCGTGCCTGCGCTCAGTGATGCCCCCGAGCAAAAGGTCGTCATCGCCGGCTACGGCAGGGTGGGCCACACGATCGCCGTGCTCCTGCAAGCCTGCGGGGTGCCCTTCGTCGTGCTCGACAACGACCCTGCCCGGGTCGCGAAGGGGGTTGCCGACGGCTTTCCGGTATTCTACGGCAACATTGCAGACCCCGATCTCTTGACCTCGATGGACGTCGGACGCGCCGCGCTGGTCATCATCACGGTCGATCAGCCCGCGGCCGTGATGGAGACCATCGGTTTTCTGCGCAGGCACTGGCCGCAAGTGCCCGTGATTGCCCGCGCCCGCGACCTCGAGTCGAGCGCGCGGCTGCGCGAGGCGGGCGCAATCGAGCCCTTCCCCGAGGCCACGGAGGCCAGCCTGCGGCTGGGTGCGACGGCGCTGCGCGTCCTGCGCATTCCCACCGAGGATATCGAAAACCTGATGCAGGACGTGCGGGACTGGGACTATAAATCGGTAAGGGACGATCCGCTGAACACACCGAGCCTGCCATCTGGCGCCCCCACGGAGCGGCGCGGGGATGGCCCCTGAAAGGACCAGAGACATGAAACGATTCAACAACATCCTGTGCGTCGCCGCACCGGGCGAGAGGGACGAGGCGACGCTCGAGCGCGCGGTTTCCCTGGCAGAGAACAACCAGGCGCGGCTGACCGTTGCGGATGTCATCCCGCGGCTGGCGCTCGGGCGGCTGCCGGAGGGCGTCCCCCACGCCGAGGTCCTCGCCGAGCGGGTGCGGTCGACTCATGCCGAGGCGCTGCAGAGGTTTGTCGAGCCCTTCCAGGGGCGTGTGCCGATCCGGTGCGAGGTACTCACCGGCACCGCGTTTCTCGAGATCGTGCGCGCCGTGCTGCGCGACGGGCATGACCTGCTCATCAAGTCCGCGGAGAATCCGCCATTCGTCGCCCGCCTGTTCGGCAGTGTGGACATGCACCTGTTGCGCAAGTGCCCCTGCCCGGTGTGGCTCACCGGCCCCAACGAGACCCCCAACCACGCGCGGATCATGGCCGCGGTCGACTTCGACCCGGACGAGCCCGAGGCAGCGGAGGACGACCTCAACACCCACATCCTGGAGACGGCCTGCTCGCTCGCACTCTCCGACTTTGCCGAGCTGCACGTCGTGCACATCTGGGAGGCGCCGGGGGAGTCGCTGCTGCGGTCGTGGGCGGACGACCCGAATGCCGCCTTGAGCTACGTCGCGGCGGTGCGCGCAAGCCACCAGCGGGGGCTGGACCGCCTGCGCGACAAGGTGCGCGGCCTCCTGGGCGAGACTTCCTTCAACTATCTCAACCCCCACTTCCACCTGCAGCGCGGTGTCGCGGCCGAGCGCATTCCGGAGGTGGCCCAGGAGCTCAAGATCGATCTGGTGGTCATGGGCACGATCGCGCGCGCCGGCATTCCCGGTCTGTTCATCGGCAACACGGCGGAGCTGGTGCTCGAACGCCTGCAGTGTTCCGTGCTGGCCATCAAACCGCGCGGGTTCGTCTCCCCCGTTTCCCTGCCGGATGCCTGAGATCGCTGGCTACAGCGCGACCTGCTCGAGGGCAGCGCGCCCCTCCGGCGAAGTCATCACGATCAGGGTCTGCCCAGGCAGGAGTTCGAAGGCGTCCGGCGGGTTGAACTTCCAGTCCCGGCCCACGCGCACCGCGAGCAGGACGAAGTCGCCGTTGTCCCGCCGCAGTTCACCGAGCGTGCGCGGGCGGAAGTCGTCGGGCAGGGGAATCTCCTCGATGCGCAGCTTGTGCTCGGAACGCAGCATCTCGTCGAGGAACGACACCACATTGGGCCGCACCATCGAGGAGGCGATGCGCATGCCGCCCGTGAAGTCCGGCGAAATCACGCTGTCGGCACCCGCCTTGCGGATCTTCGCGACGTTGCGCAGCTCGTGACAGCGCGCCACGATCCGGGCATCCGGGTTGAGCTGCCGGGCGGTCAACGTGATCATCAGGTTGAGGCTGTCGTCGCCGGTCACTGCGAACACCCCGCGCGCATCGCGCACATCGGCGCGCAGCAGGACATCGTCGTCGCTGCCATCACCGGCGATGTATAGCAGCCGCGCAAAGCGCTCGCTCTGCGATTCAAGGACTTGCTCGTCCAGATCGATCGCCACGAAGTCGCGACGTGTCGACTCCAGCTCCTGGGCGACGTTACGCCCGACGCGGCCAAAGCCGCAGATGATGAAGTGATTGCGGAGTTTGCGGATCTCTTTTTCCATGCGTCGCCTGCGCAGCGTGTAGTCGAGGTCGCTCTCCAGGAAAAACACGGTGAGCGTGGTGAACAGGAAGGTGATCATCCCGAAGCCGATCAGGGCAAGGGTGCCGGCGAACAGCCGCTCGGAAAAGCTGTTCAGCGGTACGGCCTCGCCGTAGCCAACGGTCGTGATGGTGATCAGCGTCATGTGCAGGGCATCCGAGACCGAGGGTTGCGGGTCGGCGCCGAAGTAAAAACCGGCCGTGCCGAGCGCGATCATGCCGAGCAGCCCGGCCGTGGCGAGATAAATCCGCCGGAGGATTCGCGACAGCTGGGTGGTGGGGTATCTGGACATCTGGCGTGCCCTGCCAGGGCGGGCCTCGGTTTTTCTTGGATCGGGCGACCGGGGTTAAGCCCATGGCCGCGCGCAAGGATAGCAAGCCACGCACGGACGCACAGCCCGGCGGCCACTCGCCCGTCAGAGCGTCAGCACGCGGACCTTGCCCCCACACTGCGTGTCGAACGTGCAGGCGATCTCCACCGCGCGGCGCGCGATCTCGGGAGCTGTCGCCGTGCCCGGAAACAGCGCGCTCGCCGCCCCCAACGCCCAGTCCCGTCCCGAGCCAATGGCGTGGAAACGCTGGAAACGCGACACCGACAGGTCCGTCGCCACGAGAAAAATCCCGCTTGCGTTCACGACCAGAAACTCCGCGTCCACGTTGATCCAGGGGTTGTTGTTCTTGCCCGACTGGTAGTTGACCAGCCCGAAGCGCTGTTTGGCGTGCTCCCAGAAAGCGTGGAACAGGTCGCTGATCTCCAGTTCGTCATCGAGCACCTTCGCCTCCCGCGCGGCGAGAAAGCTCTGCAGGACCACGTGGTACTTTTCCCAACCCGTGCGGCCGATCAGGTTGTCCCCCCAGCGGAAGGCCTTTTCGGCCTGGTAGTTGTCGGGGTCGGTGCAGAGGTTGCCGAAATTGATCTGCGTGTCGCAGGCAATGGCGACTTCCCCCTGTTTGGCGACGGCGATGACGATGGACATCGGCAGAGCTTAACAGAGCGCTTGTGAAAATTTCGTCGCGAGCGGCCGGAGGGCGAGGCGCACGCAGCGCAGCGCCCCAGGCACAGCAACACGCTTGGCGCGGGAGCGGGCATCGCGCGACGCAGCCATCGGGTCGCACGGAAGACAGGTTCACAAGCCGAGCGTCGGACGGTCACCCGACCGGGTTCGTGAGCGTGCCAATCGGCTCGATGGTGATCGACACCTCGTCCCCGCGCCGGAGAAACCGCGGCGGCTTGAAGCCCATGCCGACCCCCGCCGGCGTACCCGTGGCGAGGATGTCGCCCGGCCGGAGCGTCATCGTCTGTGAAATCGTCGCGATCAGCGTCGGAATATCGAAGATCAAGTCCGCGACCACCCCGTTCTGACGCAGCTCGCCATTGACGCGCGTCTGCACCCGTAGCGCCGTGACCGCCGGCAGCGCATCCGCCGTGACGATGGCCGGGCCCATCGGGCAGAACCCATCGAGGCTCTTGCCGAGAAACCATTGCTGATGCCGCTTTTGCAGCCCACGCGAGGTTACGTCGTTGACGATGGTGTAGCCGAAGACGTGGCGCATGGCCACCTCCCGGTCGATGCCGCGACCACCCTCGCCGATGACGACCGCGAGTTCCCCCTCGTAGTCGACGGTTGCCGTCGGGTCGAGATAGGCCGGGATCGGCTCCCCCGGGCCGATCACCGCCGACGTCGCCTTGGTGAAGATGATCGGCACCTCCGGCACACCGTCCTGCGCCCCGCCCGCCGTCACGATCGTCGATTGCACCTCGCGCGCATGATCGCGGTAGTTCTTGCCCACACAGAGCACGTTGCGCGCCGGCGTCGGCATGGGTGCGAGCAGCCTCACCTGCGCGAGCGCAAGCCGCCCCCGCCCAGATGCCAGCGCATCACGGGCCCGCGCGAGCGCCGTCGCGCCCGCGGCAATGAGGCCGGAGAGGTCGCCCGGCAAGCACGGATCGGCCGCAGCCAGATCCACCACCTCGCCGCGCGCCGGATCGAGCGCCCCGAGGCGCTCACGTTGAGCCTGTTCAAAAGTCACCAGGTGCATGGATTACTCCAAGTAAAGCCGACAGCGTGAACGCGCCGTGATCACTGCGAACCGCGCAGGCTGCGGCTCAGCCAGCGGTCGAGCTGGTTGGCAAAAGCCTGACGGTCAGCCTGACTCAACGCGGATGGACCACCAGTCATTACGCCGCTTCCGCGCAGTTCATCGAGCAGGTCCCGCACGGCGAGGCGCTCGCGGATGTTGTCGCGGGTATAGAGCTCGCCGCGCGGATTGAGCGCGTGCCCGCCCCGCTCGATCACCTCGGCGGCGAGCGGGATGTCGGCGGTCACGACGAGATCGCCCGCCGCGACGGCCGTCGCGATGTGCCGGTCCGCGGCATCGAAGCCCGCCGCAACCTGCACCGCGCGCACGTGCGGCGACGGCGGCGTCTTCACCGGCCGGTTGGCGACGAGTGTCACCGGCACCTTCACCCGCTCGGCGGCGCGGAACAGGATGTCCTTGATGACATTCGGGCAGGCATCGGCATCCACCCAGATGCGCACCGGCTGCGGGCTCACGCATTGCCCCCGAACACGGTGAGCGGCGGTTCCTGCATCAGCGCGATCTGCTCGCGCAGTTCGAGAATGCGCTCTTCCCAGTAACGCGGCGTGTTGAACCACGGAAAGGCCGCCGGAAAGGCCGGATCTTCCCAGCGCCGCGCAATCCAGGCGCTGTAGTGCATGAGCCGCAGCGTGCGCAGCGCCTCGACGAGGTGCAGCTCGCGCGGATCGAACTCGCGAAAACCCTCGTAGCCCGCGAGCAGCTCGATGAGCTGGCGCGTGCGCGACTCGCGCTCCCCCGAGAGCAGCATCCACAGATCCTGCACAGCAGGACCCATGCGGCTGTCGTCGAAGTCCACGAAATGCGGACCGTCCTCCGCCCACAGGACGTTGCCCGCGTAGCAGTCGCCGTGCAGACGCAGGTAAGCCACGTCGCCTGCGCGCGCGTAGCAGCGACGCACCTCCTCGAGCGCATGACCGGCCACGCCCCGGTAGACCTCGAGCAAGTCCCGCGAAACCCATCCACCCTCGACCAACAGGCGCACGGAATCCTCGCCAAAATGCCCGATATCGAGCGTGGGGCGATGGGCAAACCCATGCGACGAGCCCACGGCGTGGATACGCCCCAGCAACCGGCCGAGGCGCTCGCGCACCCCCGCGCCGTCCAGATCCGGCACCCGTCCGCCGCGGCGCGGGTAGAGCGCGAAACGAAATCCGCCCTGCTCGAGCAGCGTGCGCCCGTCGAAGGCGAGCGGCGCGATCACCGGCAACTCCTGCTCGGCCAGCTCACGCACGAAGTCATGCTCCTCCAGGATGGCCTCGTCCGACCAGCGCCCGGGCCGGTAGAACTTCGCCACCAGCGGCAGGCCATCCTCCACGCCAACCTGGTAGACGCGATTCTCGTAGCTGTTCAGCGCAATGAACCGACCATCGCAGCGCACGCCAACACTCTCGATGGCATCGAGCATCGCATCGGGCGTCAGGGTGGCGTAAGGGCGGCTGGGCTCGTTCATCGGCGTCATTCTACGCCGTTCGAGACGATTGCGGCGGATTGCCACCCCGCCCTCGTTGAGCCGACGTGCTGCTGCGCTCCCCTCCGCCGTTATCGGGACGTAGCCGACGCCCACCTTGCTCAGATCTGGCGAATACGCTGGGGCACCGCAACGCGGCACGTCGATTGACAGCGTCAGTATTTGGGAATATTTTCCCAAACTATGAATCAAGCCCTACTCTCGGCCCTCTACACCTTGCTGCGACCCTTGGTGCGCCTGCTGTTCCGTCGCGGTGTTGCGGTGGGTGAGATCAGTGATTTGGTCAAGCGGGTATATGTCGACGTCGTAGGCGAGGAGCTGACCAAAGCAGGCGAGAAGGCAACAACGGCGCGGGTGGCCGTCGCCACGGGCCTCACCCGCAAGGACGTAGCGCAAATTCGCAAGCAGACGCAGGTCGATCCCGCGCCTGGCCGCCATTTCAGCCGGGGCGTGCGGGTCATCAGCGGTTGGCTCACCGACCCGGAATTCCGTACCGACGACGGGGATCCCGCAGAGTTACCGCTCGTCGGCTCCACCGGCAGTTTCCAGGCGCTGGTCGCCCGCCACAGCGGTGACATGCCCGCCCGGGCGGTGCTCGATGAGCTCCTGCGGATCGGCGTGGTTGAGCGGACAGCCGGGCAGACCGTCCGCCTGCTGACCGGCGCCTACCTCACGGCCGGCGGCGACGAGGAGGGGCTCGCCCTGCTCGGCAACGACGTCGCGCTGCTGATTTCGACCATCGACCACAACTTGCACGCCGACGCTGAAGACCGCCGCTACCAGCGCAAGGTCAGCTACGACAACCTGCCCGTCGAGGTCATCCCCGAGTTCAAGGCGCTCGCCGCGCGCGAGAGCCAGAAGTTGCTACTTCAGCTCAACGAATGGCTGGCACGCCACGATCGCGACCATCAGCCCGACGTCTCGGGCACCGGCCGGGTCATGGCCGGCGTCGGCATTTACTACTTCGAAAACCGTTGCGACGAGACGCATAACACCAAGGAGGTCGGACATGAGGATTAGCCAATGGGTGACAGCCGGGATCGCCATCCTGATGCTGGTCGGCTGCGGCGCCGACGGGGTCGGGTCCCTGGCC
Source organism: uncultured Thiotrichales bacterium (assembly GCA_964430355.1). Taxonomy (GTDB): domain Bacteria; phylum Pseudomonadota; class Gammaproteobacteria; order UWMA-0217; family UWMA-0217; genus CAYSFW01. The sequence goes on along the minus strand of CAYSFW010000078.1, from coordinate 48,075 downwards.
GAGGGTGGCATCAGCGGAACCGGCATCTCGGTAGGCCCGATCACCGGCTTCGGCAGCATTTACGTGAACGGCGTTAAGTACGACGTGAGCCGGGCGACATTCATCCGAAACGGCCAAGCCGTTGGTGGCCAGGACGATTTCAGCATCGGCGAATACGTAACGGTTGCAGGCACCGTCAACGCCGACGGCCTATCCGGCACCGCGAGCCAAGTGACATTCGACAACGTCGTCACAGGTCCCGTGACTGCCGTCTCCACCGATGGCGTGACTCTGGAAGTCCTAGGGCAACTCGTACGTACGGACCGGCTGACGGTGCTCATCGGCTTTCAGTCCCTGGCTGCGCTTGCCGCGGGCAACGTGGTCGAGGTGTCGGGCTCTCCCAACACATCGGGCCAGATCGCGGCGACCAGCATCAAGCTCAAGCAGGCCACCTTCGTCCCCGATGCGGGCGAGCTCAAAGCCCAAGGGCCGATTACGGCCGTGGATCCGACCTCACGCACATTTACGCTGACCCGACTGACCGTCGACTACAGCGGCGCGGCCCTGCGGAATTTCCCGGTCACAGGGATTGCGGTCGGGCACTACGTCGAGACCAAGAGCCGCAGGGCCCTCGCAGGCAACGTGATGCGCGCCGAGAGCGTGGAGTTGAAAAGCGCCCTGCCCACCTTCACGGCGAATACCAAAGTCGAGATTGCGGGTGTGATCACCCGGTTTGCCTCCGGCAGCGACTTCGATGTTGCGGGGCAACGTGTCCTCGCGAATGCGCAGACCAAGTTCAAGGACGGCGCGAGCGCGGCGCTCGCTCTCAACGTGCAAGTCAAGGTCGAGGGTGTGATCGACGCAAGCGGCACCCTCGTTGCCCGCGAAGTCGAGGTGCGCGAGTCGCGTGCCTCGGTCGAGTTGAAAGCCCGGATTGAAGCGATCAATGCCGGCGCCAGCGAGTTGACGGTGCTGGGCAAGACCGTGGTGATCGACACCTCGACCATCCTGATTGACGACAGCGCGGCGCGCGTCTCGCCGCTCACGCTCGCCCGCCTCGCTGTCGGAGACGTGCTCGAGGTCAAGGGCAACCCGCTCAGCAACGGCAAGGTGTTGGCCACACGCATCGACCGCAAGGACGCGCTCAGCACCGCCTCAGGGAGCTCCAGCGGTGCGAGCGGCGACGATTCGACCGCCGAAGCTGAGCTCGAAGGCGTCGTCAGCGCCGTGGACCGGACCAACTTCACCTTCACCCTGCTCGGCGTGACGGTGACCACATCCCCTGCGACATCGCTGCTCGATGCAGATGGGAAATCGGTCAGTCAAAGCGCGTTCTTCGCGCGGCTCGCCCCCGGTTCGACCAAGGTCGAGGTCAAGGGCGATCGCACCGGCATCAGCCAGGTCGCCGCAACCAAGGTCGAGATCGAGGATTGATTCGAGCACTGGGCAGTCGCGACCCCAGGCTCCCAGAGATTCGGCGATTCGCCGTTAGCGGAAAGCCGAAAAGGCGACCCGGTGGGTTCAGCACCGGGTCGGTGATGAGCGCCCGCCGATGCAGACGGGCACCCCACTACACGAGGAAATGATGATGCAAAAGCGACACATCGCGCTACCAGCCGTAGCGCTCCTGGGCCTTTTGACCGCGTGCGGCGAGGCCGATTCGGCCGGTCAGTCCACTGTGAGCCCATCGGCTAGCCCTTCGACGACCGGCCAAGCCACGCTCAACGCCAGTCACCCGGGGCGCCTGCTCGCCTCGAATTGCTTTCAGTGCCATGGACCGAACGGCCGCTCGGTTGCCGACATCGACAAGCTGGCCGGCGAATCGGTCAACGAGATCGTCAAAGAACTGACCGAGATGCGCACGAAAGCCAACGAAGGCGGGATCATGCGCCCGCACGCGATGGCCTACACCGACGCGCAGATTCAGTTGATCGCTGACTTTTTCGCGCAGCAGCGCTAACGCACGGGAACCCGAGAGAGGAAATCAACATGCAACGCAGAGCATTCATTCGATATCTGGGTGCCGTGGCCGCAGGAACGGCACTTGGCGGTGTGGCGCTGGCCGACAGCGGCAAAAAATCCCGAAAAAAATCGTCTTCTACACCCAGCGGCAGTCCCGTTCCTGCCGACACCGGCGCCCACGGCCGGGTGGTGGTCATCGGAGGCGGCATGGCAGGCGCAACGGCTGCGAAATACCTGCGCGTCTGGGGTGGGGCCGGTGTGCAGGTGACACTGATCGAACGCGAAACAGCCTACACCTCCAACATCATGAGCAACCTGGTGCTGAACGGCTCGCGCAGCATGTCGAGCCTCACCTACGGCTACGACACGCTGGCCAGCACCTACGGCGTTTCCCGCGTCGCTGGCGAGGTGGTCGCCATCGATCCCATCGCGCGCAGCGTAAGCCTGGCCGACGGCCGCAAGATCGGCTACGACCGCCTGATCGTCGCACCTGGCATCGACTTCGAGACCGTGCCGGGGCTCGAATCCGCCGCTGCCCAATCGACCGTCCTGCACGCCTGGAAAGCCGGCCCACAAACCACAGCCTTGTGGAACCAGATCAAGGCAATACCTGCCGGGGGCGTGTTCGTCATGACCATCCCCAAGGCGCCTTACCGCTGCCCGCCTGGCCCCTACGAGCGGGCCTGCGTCGTAGCGGACTACCTGAAGGTCAACAAGCCGGGCGCCAAGGTCATCGTGCTCGACGCGAACCCCGGCATCACCGCTGAACCGACCAATTTCGGCAACGCCTTCAGCGTCATCCACAAGGGCGTGGTGGAGTACGTGCCGAATGCCGAAGTTCTGAGCGTGGACGCGGCGTCCAGGAGTGTGAGCACCGCGCTTGGCAGCTTCACCGGCGACGTCGTCAACGTCATTCCGCCGCAGCGGGCCGGCTCGATCCTCGCCTCGGCGGGGCTCACCAACGTCGGCGGGCGCTGGGCGGGCGTGGATGTGCTGAGCTACGAGTCGACCGTTGCACCCGGTATCCATATCATCGGCGACGCCTCGGCAACCACCCAGCCCAAGGCAGGCCACGTTGCCAACGCCGAGGCCAAGGTGTGCGCCGACGCGATTTGCCGATTGCTGCGCGGTGAGGCCCCCGATCCCGCGCCAGTGACCAACTCCGCGTGCTACTCGCCCATCACCGCATCAACCGCCTCCTGGCTCACCGTGGTGTTCGGCTACGACGCGGCCACGAGGACCATGAAGGCCATCCCAGGCACGCTGACGGAGGCGCCGGGACCGACCTCCGGGAATTTCAAGCAAATGAACGCGTGGTTTGCCAACTTGATGGCGGATACCTTCGCTTGAACCTGGCATCGGCCTGATCGTCGACGGGCGGGTGTCTCAAGCGGCGCCTGCCCGTCCCGTTAGCCGGCATGTTGCCTCACCCTAGCGCTGCCGGGGTGAGGGTCTCGAAATCTCCGGTCGCTGTGCGGCCCATGTGGTGCAAAGCCGCATTCAGAACCCGACCGTCATCAGCACCCCGGCGCCCCAGTCGGGGCTCGCATCGGTCATTCCCTTGACGACGTAGGGTTGCAGCTTGAGACCCGGCTTGACGGCATGAGTGGCGAACAACGACAGCTCGCTGAGCGCATCGCCCCCGTCCAGGATGGCTTGGCGATAATCCCACGCCGCGCCGATCTCGGTGTGCAGGCCCGCCTTGTACGTGAGGCCGAGACTGCCGAACCACGGGTCGTTGAAGTCGGTGGTATCGGTGTCGCCCATCGCGCGCCAGCCGATACCGGCGAAGCGGCGCCAGTTGCCGAACGTAGAGACGACGTCGGCCTGGACTGCGTAGTCGTTCTCACCCGTGCCGAGGCCCTTGTCCGCATCCGCGGTGCCCAGTTTCGCCTTGACGGTCACATCGAGTAGGAACCCGCGACAGCGGTCCTCGTAAGCCGCGTAGCTCGCCGAGGCAATCACGTCACCAGGGCCGGCGTCGGTGCGGCTTGCCCGTCGGCCGCTCGCGGATAAGGTCACGCCGCTTGCGCCGTCGACGAGGTTGGCCGGGCCATTCACGTTCAGCCAGGACGTACCCAGTTTCAGGAGCCACGGCCCTGTTTGATAGCGCAGGGTGACGGGCAGGTACCAGACGTCGGTCGAGCGCGCCAGGCCGTAGTCGCCGGTCGTGAACTCGCCACCCAGGGTGAGCGCCCAGTGTCCTTCGCTTGCGCCGGCGTGGCCGTGGGCGGCCAGCAGCGCGACGGCGAGAAAACATGCCTGCCTTTTCATGATGAAGGTCCTACTGGATCAATTACGTCAACCATTTCCGCCGCGCCGCCCCGGACGCTCGGGCCGCTCGAAGCGGCCGGGTCGCTCGGGGCGGTCGACCGGCCCAATGCCGTGATGGGGCGCACCGTCCTGCCGACCGGGGCCGTTGCCTGGCCCGCCTCCGCGCCCCTGGGCCGCAGGCTGCCCATGACCGTGCGGACCGCCGCTGCCGGGTTGCCGGATCTCGATATGCGTCGCGACGATGCGCCGGTCTGGCCCGATGCGGCCGGTGACGATCACCCGGTTGCCGATGGCAAGTGTTGCCGCATCGGGGACGGCCCCAGTGGTCACCTCGAACCCGCCGATGCGCAGTGCGTCGGCCTGTGACCGGGATTCGACGTAGCCCTCGATGGAGACCTGCCTGACGCGGTCGCTGAACAGTGGGTCCGCGTCACCATGGGCTGGCACGACCTCGTCGATGGCGTCGATGCGGCTGGCGATGATCTCCGAGCGTTCGTCGCGCAGACCGCTCACACGCACGTGGCGTCCGGGCTTGAGGGCCTCGATGGCGTTCACGCCACCGAGCCGCGTCTCGGGAGTGACTCTCACCACCTGCCCGGCCACCTCGATGCGGCCGTCGGACGCCGACCTGGCCGTCACCGGCCCCTGGACTGCGTAGCGGACGTGGATCCGGCGCGCGCTGAGACCGGCGGGCAGCCAGTCGGCCTCGATGGCGAGGACCTGCCCCACGGCCAGCGCCATTGTCGAGGTCGGCGCACCCTGCGCGAACGTTGGCACTTCCGCTTCGTATTCGACCTCCAACCCGTTCAGGCACACGCTGCCAAAGCCGGTTACCGTGCCGAGAATGCCCACCGGTCCGGCGCCGGGATGCAAGCCCGTACCGCCGATGCCACCGCGACCGTCTTCTGAAGGCAGGGCACCGGTACCGCCGATCCCGCCCCGACCGTCACCTTCGAGGGTGACACCCGTGCCGCCGATGCCGCCAGTCGGATCCACGCACGCGGCAAGGGCCTGGACGCTGGTCAGGACCAGGCCGAGCAACAGCGCGAGTTGCGCCACGAAAACCCCTCGGCAACCTCTGCTCAGCCCGCTCATGACTTCACCTCCGTCCGCTGGCCGGACAGGCTGCCGGGCTCGCTGAAGAAGTAGATGCCGAACGTGAAGCGGTGTGTGGCATCCGCCTCGCTGCCCTGGTCGGCCCGCTGGCCCGCCACGGCGCTCCGGCTCAGTGCCTGCAACACCTGCATGCCGAGCTCATGCGCCTCGGCGTGCAGGCGCGCCACGCTGGCCGGGCTGAGGCTGTCGTAGTACACGCAGCGCTCGAGCCACGGGGGTTGCTCGCCGAGCAGGTTGTGAACGGCGGCCGCGGCGTGGTCGTGGAGGTTGTGGCCGAAATAGAACGCCTTTTCCTCGAGCCCCGCCTGGGGTACGAACGCATCGGTCTGGAGCGTCACCCGGTCCTCGGCGTCGATGCTCACCACACCCAGACGCAGCCACTCGTCCAGCACCGCGCGCGAGCGGATGTCCTTGCTCACGCTGGCAACCAACGCCTCGAACGAAACCTCTCCGCCCGCGCTGGCCAGCCTCGGCAACGGCAGCGGCCGCCCCTCGGCGTCGACGAACGGTGCCCGTGTGAGCCAGTTCGCAACCATCTGGCCGCCCAGCGAGACGGCCTCGGGCATGGCCGCGCACTCCTCGACGCCTGCCTCGCGCAGGCGCCGCACATCCTTGCGGTGCACCCCGGTGATCAGGCTGATGCGGCTGTCGGTGTTCTCCTTGCCCTCCAGGCGAAAGTCGCGCTCGGCTACCTCGACGAACAGCCCTTTAAGCAGATCGGCGAGCATCGGGTAGGTCACCCCCCGCGCCAGCATCAGGCGCACCAAAGGTCGCAACACCCGCAACAGCGCGGCGATCAGGCTTTTTGGCGGTGTCGAACAGTTCATCGCACTGGCTCATCCAAACGAGTTCCCTTGGTCCAAGTATGGACCCTCCACTTGACGTGTGTAAATTTCCCACGCATACTTTCTCACAAGTGGGAAATATTCCCACGCATGGAGGCCAGCAAAGACGATCTGCCTCCCTAACCATCGGGCAGGCCGACGTCAGCGAAGCCCACCCATAACATCATTTCGGAGCAAGACCATGTTGAACGCACTCTCGCGCATCACCCTCGTGGCAACCGTCCTTCTCACCGCGCCCGCCTTCGCCGCCGAGGCCGGTGACACACTCCGCACTCAGGACCGCCTGCACCAGATGGACCAGATCCAGGTGCCGGACCTGCAGCGGGACCAGACCCGTGACCGTCTGCATCAGGCCGACCCGGCTTCCGACGCCCAGCGTGACCGGACTCGCGACCAACTGCGCGACCACCAGGCGGATCGCGACCGCGTGCGCGATGGCTCGGGTACGGGCGAGTTGCATCGGGCCGAGCAGCGCGAGCAGTTCCGTCACGAAGGCGGGAAAAGCCGCCAAAGCCAAGGCGTAGACTTCGGCAGTCGGAGCGGCAACGGGCGCGGCGGACGCTGAAGCGCAGCGGGCAGGGGCATCCCAGTGATGCCCCGCACTCCAAGTCTTACAACCCGATGGAGACTGAAGCGATGAAACAACTGGAGAAAAGATCCTGGCTGACCATCATGGCCTGCAGCGCGCTCCTGCTCGGCTGCAACGACTCCAGCCCCCTGCACACGGATACCGCTGCGGCGCCAACGTCCAACACAACGGTCGCCTACACCAGCACGCCCACCGTGAGTGCCGAAACGCTCGCGCTCAAGCAGGCGCTCAACGCATTGCCGCTCGAGCCCGTGTCGGCCTCTGAGCTCGAGAGCGTGCAGTTCATGCGCGAAGAAGAGAAGCTCGCCCACGACGTCTATGTACTCGCGTACTCACTCTGGAATCAGCCCGTGTTCGACAACATCGCGGCGAGCGAAACGTCGCACACCGAGGCCGTGAAGTTGCTGCTCGACCGCTACGGCATCGCAGACCCCTCCACGGGCGTGGCCGGCACGTTCGCCAACCAGACCCTGCAGGCGGTCTACAACACTTATGCCGCGCGGGTTCAGGCTAGCCTGATCGACGCCCTGGTCGTGGGCGCGGAGATCGAAGATCTGGACATCCGCGACCTCGAAGTGCAGAAGAGCCGGGTGGACAATCAGGACATCCTCAAGGTCTACGACGAGCTGCTCAAAGGCTCGCGCAACCATCTGCGCGCCTATGTCCAACAGCTGGCGAAGCTCGGCATGAGTTACACCCCGCAGTTCATCTCACAGGCCCAGTTCGAGGAGATTATCGGCACGGCCACCGCAACCGGGCGCCGTTGAACTGGATCATGGGCAGCCCATCTCCGCGGACTTCCGGGTTCGGGCTGCCTGCCTCCACCGCCAGCCGGCATGGGCAAGGTACGGACACGCACGGCACACCGCGCTGGCGTACGCCACTTGGCCTCGATGGCTAACGGTCTGCCGGCTGGGAGTCCAGCTTACGGTGAGGTGTGAAACAACGGAGATCGATCCGTCATTAGGGGGGCCGACTCGATCCGAATCTGTGCTGCCACCAGCGATCGGCGAAGCGTCTCTTTCTTACCACACAGATTTCATTAGTGTAGCAATAAAGAAACACACAACCGATTGACTTTTCGAAACTTTCGATTCGTTGACCCAGGTCAGCAAAAGCCCTGTTCATCGGCCACAATTCGCGGTAGATAATATGCGGGAGATCGCACCTTTCCCGGCCAACGCAGTCAAACTCAACGTTTCCCGTCGAAGGATTGATGCATGTCTCGATTCCTACCGCGAGTACCATGAATCCAGATCCCACCTTGCGAAGCGACACATCCGGCACGCCGGATACCGTTGGAGGGCCCAACGGCCATTCCGCAGCAGATTCGGCCGACGACCCTCCGAAACGGGTCATCGAGGGCCTCAAGCGACTCACGAACCCGCCTACTTCTCCTGCCCGCCCCAACCGTCACCCGCGCACCCGCATCGAAGACGAGCGACGTGTCAGTCACCGCTACTTCACCATCGCCGCCACCGCGGCGATCGCGCTGCTGCTCGGCGCTGCGGTGACCTGGTCGCACCACAAGTCCTACCGGCTGCCGCTGACCATGCTCGAACTGGTGCTCACCGAACCCAACCTGTTCGACAAGACCTACACCGCCAATCCCCAGGTGCTCGCGGCCGGACTCGCGCGCGTGGGCCTGGGCTCCACGGCGCATCACCCGGTCGTCGAGGTGCGCAGGGCGACCGTGCCCGGCGGCGAGGGCACCCACCTCGTGGTGGACACGCCCTACGGGCGTGCCGTCCTCACCCTCATGCCCAACCAGTCGGTGCGGGGCGAACGCCGTGTGGTACGCCGCGGCCTGATCGCCGTCGTGCGTCCGGACGGTCAGGGGAGCTACTCGATCGTCGCGGAGAGCGACAGGGCTATCGACGCCGCGGAGGACATCCTGCGCGAGCGGCCCATGCGCCGCATCTAAGGCGTCGAACGGAGAGCTGGGCACAGCATCTGTCTGAACCGGGGCTCGGCGGCGGTCGCTCGACCGCTCGGGCACGGGGGCTCAGCCTGTGGATCGCTGTGGTCCCGACACCCTCCCACCCCGTTAGGTTTCCTGCGGCGACACGCAGGGTCGCAAAACACGGCCCGCCCCCTGCCGGATGGGGCACCGCGCGGCCGTGCCAAAATCCTGCGCGACGCACGTAAACTCAGTGCCATGAGCAAGCAGCATCCATCCCGCCAACCCTGGCCGGCGGTCGCGGCGCCCAGCGCATCGGCCTGCCCGCCGGACGCCCCCGGCCGCGCGGCGCACGGTCTGCGCTCCCGCGTCATCCCCAATCGCGGAGGCTAGGCGCGTGCGACTGCTCCTCGTGGAAGACGATCCGGACCTCTCGGCACGCCTCAAGGCCGCGCTCGCCCAGGCTGGCTACGCGGTCGATACGAGCGACAACGGTGTGGAGGCGGAGTATCTCGGTTCGGTCGAAAGCTATGACGGGATCATCCTGGACCTGGGCCTGCCGGGACGCGCCGGACTCGATGTGCTGCGCCACTGGCGCGCGTCCGGACTGCGCACCCCGGTGCTGATCCTCACTGCGCGCGATCAGTGGTTCGAGCGGGTGGATGGCTTCAAGGCCGGCGCCGACGATTACGTTGGCAAGCCCTTCCACACCGAGGAACTGCTCGCCCGCCTGCAGGCGCTGATGCGGCGCGCGCACCAGGTCATCGCGCCTCGCCTCGAGGTGGCCAGCTATGCCCTGGATGAGGACCGCCAGGCCCTGCGCCACATCGCGAACGGTCACGAGATTGCGCTGACGGGCACGGAGTTTCGCTTCCTGCGCTATTTCCTGCTCCACCCTGGCAAGATCATCTCGAAGAGCGAACTCACCGAGCACGTCTATGCCTACGACAGCGACAAGGACAGCAACGTCATCGAGGTCTACGTCAACCGCCTGCGCCAGAAGCTAGGTAAGGACGTGATCGAGACCCGGCGCGGGCAAGGCTACGTCTACCCAGGCACCGGCCCAGCGGCCTGACGGGGCGTCGATGTCGCTGCACCGCCAGTTGGCGCTCTGGTTGACGGGCACCCTGCTCGTGATGGTCGTGCTGCACCTGTGGCTGGTGCACACCTTTCCGCGCTATCTGACGGAAGAGTATGTCGTGAGCCGCCTCCAGCACGACGGCGATGGCCTGCTCTCGCGGCTGCGCCTCTCGCCGCAAGGCACGCTCGCAATCGCCAGTGGCCCCATGGCACCGATTTACGAGACGCCCCACTCCGGTCACTACTTCTACATCGCCCACGGCGCAACCGAGATCACGGCCCGCTCCCTGGGCGAACACACGCTGCACGTCGCACCCATCGCGACCGGCGCGACCCGCATCGAGCACGTGCCCGGCCCGCGCGGCGAGCCGCTGCTCGTGTGGGTCGCCGGTGTCGAGGTGCAGGGGCAGCCCGTCACGCTGGCCGTCGCCGAGGAGATCAGCCACCTGAAGAACGACATCGCCGTGATGCAGCGGCGCTACCTCATCGCCATCGCCGCGGCCATCGTCGCCCTGATTGCCGTGCAGACGCTGATCCTGCGCCGCATCCTCACCCCCATCGATGCAGCGCGCGCCGAGCTGCGCGAGATCGCGGAAGGCCGGCGGGCGCGCATCGACCTGCCGCTGCCCGGTGAATTTCAACCCTTCATCGATGAGTTGAACCGGCTGATCGGTCTGCAACAACAGCGCCTGGAGCGCTACCGCAAGGCCACCGGCAACCTCGCTCACGCGCTCAAGACCCCGATTTCCCTACTCGGCCAGTTGCTGGAGAGCGACACGATCCGGCGCGACCTGGCTATCGAGCGCGAGCTCGGCGCGATCCAGTCCCGGCTGCGCACACTGGTCGACTCGGAGTTGCGCCGCGCCCGGCTGGCTGGTGCTGCCGCACCAGGCCAGCGGCTCGGGGTCGGCGCGGAACTGCGGGATCTCTGCCGCGTGCTCGAGCGGCTGCATCAGGACAAGACCGTCACGTGCGAGGTCTGCGCGCCCGGTGATCTCCGCTTCGCCGCCGACCGAGAGGACTTCCTGGAACTCTTCGGCAACCTGCTGGACAACGCCTGCAAGTGGGCTCACTCCCGCGTCAGGGTCGAGGTCGGACCGGGCCCGGATCTCGACGTCACCATCGAGGACGATGGGCCGGGCGCGACTCCGGAGGCGACCGACAAACTGACCACCCGCGGCCTGCGCCTGGACGAGAGCACACCGGGCCACGGTCTGGGCCTGTCCATCGTGGAGGATATCGTCGCTCAGTACGGCGGCACGCTGCGCTTCGCGCGTTCCGAGGCACTGGGCGGACTGGCCTGCCATCTCACCCTGCCGACGACGCGCACCCAGGCTGCCGGGCATTCAGGCTGAGTTCATTTTGCGCGGGTAACATGCCCATCACGTAGTCAGTGGTTTGACTCGTGTTTCTGGTTTTTCTTCTGTCCCCCGCATTAGGCGCCGTACAATTGGCGCCTCTCTTTTTTCATAGTCTCCGCGGCCGATCGAAAGGCTCAGCAGGGTGTTGAAAAACTGAGCACCCCTCGCTCAGGTTTTAAACACCCTGCAAGAAACCGGAAAAGCCGATGAACGACCCATCAACGCTCACCGCCGATCACCGCGCGCGGCTGCTCCGCCTGGCAACCGGCGCATCGGTCACCGTGGCTATCGTGCTTATCATCGCCAAGGCCACCGCGTGGCTGATGACCGACTCCGTGACCCTGCTCGCGTCCCTGGTCGACTCGACCATGGATGCCTTCGCCTCGCTGGTCAACCTGTTCGCCGTGCGCTATTCGCTGCAACCCGCCGACGACGAGCACCGCTTCGGGCACGGCAAGGCGGAGGCGCTCGCTGCGCTGGGCCAGGCCGCGTTCATCACCGGCTCGGCGATGTTCCTGCTGCTCGAGGCGATCAACCGGCTTTGGCAACCGCAGGCCCTCGAGCGGCTGGACGCTGGCATCGCCGTCACGCTGTTCGCCATTGTCGCCACCCTCGCCCTGCTCCTGCTGCAGCGCCACGTCATCCGCCGGACGGGCTCCACGGCCATCCGCGCGGACGCACTCCACTACGCAACCGACCTCGCCACCAACGCAGCGACGCTCGCCGCGCTCGGCCTTTCCCTGCTCGGCTGGTACCTAGCCGACCCGCTGTTCGCGCTCGCCATCGCCGGCTACATCCTCTACAGCGCCTACCACATCGCTCGCGATGCGGTGGACCTGCTCATGGACCGCGAACTCTCCCTGGACATCCGCAAGCGCATCGTCGCCATCGCCTACGCCGAACCGGAAGTGCGCGGCGTGCACGACCTGCGCACCCGGCAATCCGGCCACGCCTACTTCATCCAGCTGCACCTGGAGATCGACGGGGATCTGCCACTACGCGACTCGCACGAGATTGCCGACCGCGTGGAAATCGCCATCGCGAAGGCTTTCCCGAGCGCCGAGATCATCGTTCACCAGGACCCGCATCGCACGACCCTACCCAACGGCGTGGTGCGGGAACCCAGACCCGAGGCCTGAAGGAAACGCTGATGAACTGGCAACGCGGGCGGACGCTGCGTAGCGCGGCGCTTGCTTCTCGCCTATCTGCTTGATATGTCTCATCACTGCGCTACGTGCGCGTTGTATTCCATCCCGCTCGTTCAATTCATCACATTTCGTTGAGCCCGGTGCGAGGCCCGGCGGCCTGCAGACCGCGTAGTAGCCGGGCACCCCCCCCGCGCCACACTGCCCGCGCCACACTGACGGTGTGGACCCTGCACTTGTCCGGACCCGCGCTTCCAGCGATCGTTCCACGTCAAGGCGCGAGAGGGATTTCGCGGGGGAGACGTGGTGACAGGACGCACCGGTCAGGCGGTATCGGTCAGGGCGAGCCTCGGGCTCGCGGGCCTGCTCGCGTGCGCGTCGCTCGCACCCCCGCACGCCTCGGCGCTCACGCCCGCCGGAACCACAATCCAGAATCAGGCATCGGCGACCTACGCCGTGTGTCTCGACACGGTTTGTGCCACCCGCAGTGATCCGCAGTACGTCACCTCCAACCTCGTCGAGACACTGATCCAGCCCGTGCCGACCTGCTCGCTCGCGCAAGACCAGACGCGCTTCGGCGCGGAAACGCAAAGCGCCCGCTTCCCCCACGTCATCACCAACACCGGCAACGTGGCCGACCGCTACGCGCTAGCAGGCGTCACCACGCTGGGCGGTGACGATTTCGACCCAGCCTCGCTCCACTTCTTCGCCGACGCCGATCGCGACGGCCTGCCCGACGACACGACGGCGATCACGACCACCCCACAGCTTGCGCCGGGCGAATCCTACGCCTTCGTGGCGACCGCGACAGTGGCCGATGCCGCGCCCAACCTCGCGACGGGCAGCCGCGGCCAGTTCGACATCGAGGCACGCAGCGCCGAGGAGGGAAACGCTGCGACGGTCGAGTGCTCGAACCGCGACACGATCCGGATCACCGACAAGGCCCTGCTCGAAGTCACCAAGCGCATCAGCCCGTCGAGCAGCACCGCGGGCAGCGGGCCCTATACCGTGACGCTGACCTACCACAACCACGGCAGCGTCGCCGCGACCCACGTCGATCTCTGGGACACCCTGCCGAGCGGCATGACCTACGTCCCTGGGTCCGCGCGCTGGAGTGTGACCGGCTCCGGCACCGCGCTGACCGATGCAAACCCCGCCGATGCGCAGGGCAGCGGCCCAACGCTCGTGTGGTGCGACGGCTACCACCACGTTTGTAGCGGCGGTGTATCCGCGAATTTTTCCGCCAACCGTCTCAACGCGCGCATCTCCAGCGTACCGGCTGGCGCCTCCGGCCTGCTGAGCTTCAGTGTCACCATCGACTCAGGCCTCGCGGCGCAAACGCTGGACAACACCGCCCACGTTACCCACGACGACTGCACGGACCCGCTGGCCTGCCCGCAACCGACCAACCGCGCGACGTTGACGCTCGAGGCCACCGCTAGCGTGGTGGCCAACGACTCCGCATCGGACAGCGCGGCGGGCGCGAACGACGCGAGCGCCACCGGCAACGTCGTGACCGTGGCGAGCGTGGCCGAGGGCGCGACGGCGAGCTTCGAGGCTTACGTGTGGAACACTGGCAACGCGACCGACACGCTCGACCTCACCCTCGATCGCGCGCGCGACCGGCACGGGGTGGCACTCGCCCACGCCTTTCCCGCCGGCACGACGTTCCGGCTGCTGCACGGCGACGGCGCGACGCCACTCACCGACAGCAACGGCAACGGCGTGCCCGACAGCGGTTCCGTCCCGGTACCGGGCGGGTCGTGCCCACCGCGGTTCGTCCACGATGCCGTCAACGGCCACTGCGGTTACAAGGTTGTCGTCCAGGCCGTGATGCCTGCCGGAACGAACGGCAACAACGGCGGTGCCGGATGGGATGCAACCCTTATCGCCACGTCCGGTCTCGCCCTGGCGACCCATAACGCGATCAGCCTGCACCTCACGGCCGTCGGCGGCTCCACCGTGGATCTGCGCAACTGTGATGACTTCGGCGACTGCACGCCGGGCAGCGGCTCAGGCCCCGAAGCAAGCCCCGTGCTGACCGCGACCGCAACGCCCGGCACGACCACCCTGCTGCGACTGCGCGTGGTCAACGGTGGCGCCGCCACCGACAGCTACGCCCTTGCATACAGCACCAGCCTCTTTAGTGCAGGGACGCTCCCGACCGGCTGGAGCCTGCGCTTCGAGCGCGATGGCGGGGGCGGCCACTGCGCGACGACCAGCGGAGCGCCCATCATCCACACCGGCCCCATCGCGGCGGACAGCGCCGCGCTGGTCTGCGCCCTCGTGACGATACCGCCGACTACTGCCACTGACGCCGACGGCAACCCGGCGGTGGACGCCGACGGTGACGGCGACCCGGCCAATGACCGTTTCGCGCTCTACTTCCGCGCCACCTCCGAGCTCACCGGTGCAGCCGACACCCTGTACGACGCGGTGCGCCTGATACGCAGCGCGGGCCTCACGCTGGAGCCCGACCAGATCGGGCAGGCCGAACCCGGCGGGACGGTGGTGCACGTCCATGAACTCGCGAACCGAGGAAACGTGGCGCTCGAACAGGTCGTGCTCACCGTCGCCGAGTCGCTCGCGGCGCAGGGCTGGACCAGCGAACTGTTTGTCGATGTGGACGCCGACCGCCAACTCGGCGCGGCCGACACGCGCATCAGCCCCGGGGTAGCCCTCTCGTTTGCTGACGGGCGCCTTGACGTAGGCGAGCGCCTCACGCTGCTCGTCAAGGTCTTCGTACCCGCCGGAGCCCCGCTCGGCTCGGCCAACACCACTACCCTCAGCGTCACAGCAGATCCCGTCGGGCCAGACGCCACCGTCCACACCGATACCGCAACCGACCTCACCACGGCGAACACCGGCCACTTGATGATCCTCAAGCACCAGGCGCTCGATGCCGATTGCGACGGCCTGCCCGACGGCCCCGGCGCGTGCACCGAGGGCGACGAGGGCTGCTACACGCTGGAGAAGTTCCCCGCCGAGCCCGGCCGCGCGTGCGTCATCTATCGGCTGACCGCCACCAACACCAGCGCGCAACCGGCCTACCACGTCAAGCTCTCCGACGTCTCGCCGCCGTTCACGCGGTTCCTTGTCGTGCCCGGCGTAGTGCCGCGCGTGACGCAAGGCAACGTCCCCGCACTGGTCGACGGTGCCACCGGGCTCGTGCAGGGCGGCAGCGTTGGCGGAGCGAATATCACTGTGAATCCGGGGGCGAGCTTGAAGCTGTACTTCGGGATTCGGGTGGAGTGAGTCGATGCGAAGCCATCGGACTCACAGCTTTGCCGGGTGGGTGCTCGCGTGTGGATTGGGTCTCTGCGCGTTTTCGGCGAATGCGGCCATCGCGACGTTCACCGTCAATAGCGGGACAATCGCCTCCGACAAAGCCTGGGTGGACGGCAAAAGCGGGGGGATGCTGAACACGCGCACTCTGACCTTCAATGTACCGACAGGCACCGTGCCCGCGGGGATTCCCGCTGGCGCGATCATCGCCTCCGTCACGGCGAGTGTTAGCTTTTCAAAATACAGTGGGCCGGTCTGCCCAACCGCGACCTACACAACGGGACCCTGTTCGACCGACGGTGGTCCCGACTCCTGGCCGGATGAGATTTACCTGCGCCTGACTGCCCCCAGCGGCACGGCGCGGCGCATGGTCAATTCGAATCCACCGCAATACCGAGACGATGGCGGTGCGGCAGCCTACACCAACATCTCCGTGACGTTTGCGGATTCCGCGGCGACCAAAGTCAGCGGCGATCCGGTGAGCGGAAATTTCAAACCCGATCAAGCCTTCAGCAGCTTCGTGAATCAGTCGCCACACGGCAACTGGACCCTGACTTTTGGTGACCAATGGGAGGGAGACCCGCTTCAGATTCACAGTTGGTCGTTGACGATCAACTACGAACTGCCGGACGTCAGCGGGCGCGTCTTCGATGATGTGAACTATGGTGGCGGCGCGGGGCGCGCCTACGGCGCCGCGGGCAGCACGGGCATCGCGGGTGCTCGCGTCGAGCTGTACACCGAAAGCCCTGCCGGCTCCGGCAACTATCTGCACACCGCGTCAACCACCACCGCCGCGGACGGCGCTTACATTTTCGCGGACCAAACATCAGGCAACTACCGCGTGCGCGTGGTCAACAACGCCACCCACCGGGTGCCGTCCTCACGCGCCGGCGACGCGGCAGGCGTTTTCGGCATCCAGACTTACCGCACCGACGCCTCCAGCGGCACCGCGACGGCCGTCACCAACGAAATCGGCGGACGCGACCCCACCGCCGCGGCCGACGCGGACACGGCGACTGCGGTCGGCGCCCCCTTTCCGAGCGGTGCGCTGAACTGGGCGCCAGTGACGGTCAACGGCGCGAATGTCGCCAGCGTGGACTTCGGCTTCAACTTCGACACCATCGTTAACACCAACGACGCGGGGCTCGGGTCGTTGCGTCAGTTCATCATCAACGCCAACGCCCTCGCGAACACGGGACTGGCGCAGGCCGGCCTCACCGCGGGCCGGGAGACCTCGATCTTCATGATCCCAAGCGGCGCACTCACCGGCGGCGTGGCGCAGATCCACCCGACCACGGCGCTGCCGGCCATCACCGGCGCGGACACGGCACTCGACGGAACCACGCAGACCAGCAACATCGGCAACACCAACGCCGGCCAGCTCGGTAGCGGCGGCACGGTCGGCGTCGACGCCGTGGCACTGGCTCAGGTGAACCGGCCCGAGGTGCAACTCCGGGGCAACCGCAGTTTCGACGGGATCACCGTACAGGCGAGCGGCACACGCATCCGGGGCCTGTCGCTGTACGGGTTCAGCGACGACATTCAGGTCGACTCGGGCACCGCTGTGGTCATCGAGGACAATGTCCTCGGCAGCTCGGCCACGAGCTTCGCCGACCCCGGCGCAGGCGTGCGCACGCAGGGCATCAACGTCAACGTGCAGGGCGGCGGCGTTACCGTGCAGCGCAATCTGATCGGCTACGCGGGTCGTAGCGGCATCGATTCGACCACATCCACCACCGGGCTGACCGCCGAGTACAACGAAATCCACGGCGCCTCGCAGGAAGCGGGTAACGGCGAGGGGCTCCAGTGCCGCATCGCCTGCCTGATTCGCTACAACCACATCGCCGCCTCGCAATCCGGCGGCATCGACATGCACCTCTCCGCTGGCGGCGCCAACATCGACAACAACACCCTCTCCGGCAACGGCACCAGCGGCGCGGCCACCGAGCGCTTCGGCCTGCGCCTCTACGGCGCAGGCAACACCGTTCGCAGGAACGTCATCCACGATAACGCCGGGGCGGGCATCCAGAGCAACGCTGACAGCGCGACCTCGCGCATCACGCAAAACTCGGTCTTCAACAACGGCACCGCCACGGGCCAGCTCGGCATCGACCTGCTCGGCGCGGCGGATGACAACGCCGCTGGCACCGCGCCGTTCTACACGCTCAACGACGACGGCGATGGCGACAGCGGCGCCAACGGACTGATCAACTTCCCTGTCGTCGAACAGGCCGTCATCTCGAGCAGCAACCTGATCCTGACCGGCTGGGCGCGACCGGGTTCGGTCATCGAGGTATTCATCGCACAGGCCAACCCCTCGGGGTTCGGCGAGGGCCAGACGTTCGTGGCCTCGCTCACAGAGGGCTCCGGGGCGGATCTCGACGCGACGGCATCGAGTTATGGTCCGACGGTCAACGGCGTCACGGTAGCCACGGGCGCGGTGAGCGAAAACCGCTTCCGCTTCTCGATCGCCGTGCCGGGCGGGGTGAGTGTCGGCACCCTACTCACCGCCACCGCCACCGATGCGAGCAACAACACCTCGGAGTTCAGCGCCAACGTGAACGTGCAACGCCTCGATTACGGCGACGCCCCCGATTCCGGCGCGGGCACCGCGAGCGGCAACTACGCCACCACCGCCGCCGATGACGGGGCGGCGCACGCGGTGCCGGTCTCACCCACGGTTTACCTCGGCAGCGTGGCCCCCGACGGCGACACCGGACTGTTACAGAACAGCACGGCCGACGCCGACGACAGCGACGGCACCGACGACGAGGACGGCATCGCGAGCCTGCCCACGCTTGCAAGCAGCGACACCACCTACAGCCTGACCATCAACGCCAGCAACGCAAGCGGAAGCGCGGCAAACCTCGTCTGCTGGATCGACCTCGACCGCGATGGCGCGTTCGAACCGGTCGAGGCCGCCTACGCGGCGGTCGCCTCCGGCGCGCCAACACCGCGCAGCTTCACCCTGCTGTGGAGCAAGAGCCCGCAGCCTGGCCAGGGGACGTTGCCGGCGAGCCTCGGTACCGGCGACACCTACGTGCGCTGCCGGATCAGTACCAGCACCGCGCTCACCCCCGCTGCATCGACCGGCCTGCTCCCGGACGGAGAGGTCGAGGACTTCCGCCTCGGCGTGGCGGGCAGCCTCACCCTCGCCGGTACGGTGTTCGAGGACACCGGCGCGGGCGCGGCCGACTGCAGCACCCAGGCGCACAACGGCACGCGCGACGGCAGCGAGCCGGGCATCGCCAAAGTCCTCGTGCGGCTGCTGCACGACGTCGACGGCGACGGCCTATGCAACGGCAACGAGACCGTACTCGCGCAGGCTCACACCCTGGGCACCGGCGGCTACACCCTCCGGCCGGCCACCGCCGATGCCGACAAACACGTGTGCCTCGTCGCGAACCCACTCGCCGGCTACCGGGGCGTGAGCGAATCGAGCGGTGGCCACTTCGTCAACGGCGCGGACACCGCCGACGCAGTGATGGCCTTCACCCTGCCGAGCGCCGGCACGAGCTGGGCAGGGCTCGATTTCGGACTCGTGCGCCCGGCGAGCTTCGCCCCCAGCCACACGAGCGCGGTCATGCCGGGCAGCGGTGTGACCTATTCTCACACCCTGACCGCCGGCACCTGCGGCACGGTCGCCTTCAGTGAGCAGATCACCTTGACGCCGACCCTCTCCGGCTGGCAGCAGCTGCTCTACCGCGACGCCGATTGCGATGGCGCGCTCAGCGCCGCGGAGGCTGCAGCGCCGCTCGGTGGCTCCATCGCGCTCGGGCCCGGCGAGCGTCTGTGCTTGGTACTTAAGGTGAACGCCCCGGCGGACGTGCCATTCCAGGCGCAGCATCGCGACGTGATCAGCGCAAACTTCAGCCTGACCAACACGGCCCTCGGGACATCACTCTCCGTCACGGATCTGACCCGCATCGAGGCAGTACAGGGCCGGCTGCAACTCGACAAATCGGTGCGTAACCTGGGCCCTGACGGGACCGCGGGGACCGGCGACGATGTGGACGGCAGCGAGCAGATCCGCAATCAGGCCCGCCCCGCCGATGTGCTGCGCTACACCATCGTGTTCACCAACGTCGGCAGCCAACCGATCGCCGACGTTGTCCTGCACGACGTGACGCCTGCCTTCACCGCACTGTCCACCAGCATCACCTGCCCGGGCAGCCTGCCCGCCAACCTCGGTGGGTGTATCCTCGCCACCCCTTCCGGCGGCGACAATGCAGCTGGCTACGAGGGCCCGGTCGAATGGCGCTTCACCGGCACACTGGCGCCTGGCACGCACGGCAGCGTGAGTTACGGCGTGCGCGTGCAGTAGCCCGACGGGAGGGGGGCGCGGCCATCATGCGCGACCGATCGCACGGCCGCGTGATATGGCACCGGGCAGCACCCCAACCCGAGGCGTCCGCCCGCACCCCGTTATGCCCCGGTCCTCACGATCAGCAACGGACAGGCCAGCGCCCGCGCGATGGTCTCGAAGTCCGTCGGCGCGTAACCCGGCGGCAACAGACACCACGCGGGCTTCAGGCGCAGGGCGGTGAGCTGGGCGAGCATCCTGTGGGGGTCGGGCATGGGGGCGAGGCGATAGATGGCGACGTCCAGCGCGCGCAATGCGCTGAGTCGCTCGTCGGGGAGGGCCACCGCGCCAGTATCAGGCAGCACGAAGACATCCGCCGGGGCACCTCCGCGCAGCGTTCCGAGCAGCTCAGTGATGCGCGCCGTGGCGAGCAGCGATTCGTGCAGCACGAGCTGCCGCCGCCCGCTCTCGCCCCTGCGCGGCGACGCGGGTCCTGGGGCGGCTCTCTGGCGGCCCACGACGAGCAGGTCCCAGGGCTCTGCCGCCGGAAACCCTGCAGGTGAGCTGCGCTCGCTCTCGACACGCAGCGACCAGCGCACGTCGGCCTGACGCGCGGCCTCGGCGAGCCGCGCTTCGAGCGCACGGGCCACCGCGCGCAGGCCGCGCAGCAGGCGGTCCGGGGCGAAGTCCCGTTCCAGGGCCGAGGCATGCCCGATCTCCCGCGTGAACGGCAGTTGCGCACAGCGCAGCAGGTCAGCATCCTCGAACAGCACGCCCTGGAGTTCGGCGCGCAAGGCTGCGGCGATCTCCACCGCGGCCTCCAGCGCCGAGAAATCGGCGCTGGCCGCATCGAGCGAGAGGGCCACACGCAGTGGCCGGGGCAGCGCGGCCACGGCCCCGCGCTCAGGACCTGGCAGAAGCGGATTCGCCATTGTCCTTTTCCCCCTGGAAGCGCCGGTGGGCCTGCCACAGTGCGTCCACGCGGTCCTGGATCACCCGGTTGAAGCTGCCCGCGGAGAACTCACCGCCATCGCCCGGCACGCCGGGCTCCAGCCCACAGAGCAGTTGCATGACCGCCTCGACGTGGCTGACCGCGTACACGTGAAAGCGCCCCTCGCGCACGGCGTCGATCACTTCGTCGCGCAGCATCAGGTGGGCCACATTGGCCCGCGGGATGACCACGCCCTGCGAACCGCTCAAGCCCCGCGCCTGGCACACGGCGAAGAAGCCCTCGATCTTTTCGTTGACTCCACCGATCGCCTGCAGTTCGCCGCGCTGGTTGACCGACCCGGTGACGGCGAGATCCTGCCGCAGTGGGAGTTGACCCAGCGCGGAGAGCAAGGCGCACAGCTCGGCGGCCGACGCGCTGTCGCCCTCGACCAGGCCATAGGACTGCTCGAAGGCGAGGCTCGCCGAAATGGGCAGGGGCCGCTCGCGGGCGTAGCGGTCGGCGAGGTAGGCCGAGAGGATCAGCACGCCTTTGGAGTGGATGGCGCCGCCAAGCTCCACTTCGCGCTCGATGTCGAGCACCTTGCCGGAGCCGAGCCGGACCGTGGCCGTGATCCGCGAGGGGCGCCCGAATGCGAAATCACCGAGCTGCAGCACGGACAGGCCGTTGACCTGCGCGATCCGGCTGCCGCTCGTGTCCACGAGCTGGATGTCACGCAGGATCGACTCGAGCACGCGCTCGCGCACCTGCGACTGGCGAAACTCCTGCTGCCGGACGGCCTTGAGCACGTGCTCCCGCCGCACGACCTCAGAACCGCCCTGCCCCGCCCAGTAGTCGGCTTCGCGCAGGAGATCCCCCAGGTTCTCGAGATCGAGCGAGACCTTCTGCCCATCCTCGGCGCGGCGCGAGGACTCCTCGATGACGCGGGCCACGGCCTCGCGGTCGAGGGGCCTGAGCCCGTCGCGCCGCTGCAGGGTGCCGAGCATGCGCGCGTAGAGCGACAGCGCCTCGGCGCTACGGTCGAAATCCTCGGCGAAGTCCGCGGCCACCTTGAACATGATGCCGAACTCGGGGTCATAGGCCTTGAGCAGGTAGTACAGCAGGCGATCGCCCACCAGGACCACCTTCACATCCAGCGGGATCGGCTCGGGCTCCAGCGACAGCGTGCTGACCAGGCTCAACATCTGCTCGAGCGACTGGATGCGGATCTCGCGTGAGGCGAGCGCGCGCTTGAGCCCCTCCCAGGCGAACGGGTTGGTCAACACCTTGCGCGCGTCGAGCAGCAGATAGCCGCCGTTGGCCTTGTGCAGCGCACCGGGCTTGATCAGGGTGAAATCGGTAATCAGCGTGCCCATCTGGGCGATGTGCTCGATGCGCCCGATGAGGTTCTGGTAGGTAGGATTGTCCTCGTAGACCACTGGAGCGCCGCGCGTCCCGCCGTGGTCCACCAGCACATTGACGCTGTAGGTGTCGATGTCCTGCGCGCGCTTCTGCGCGCCCTGCCGGCCCTCGCCCTCCTCGGCCTCGCGGAATGCCTCGACGTTCTCGATGACGTTGCGCCGCACCGCATCCAGGAACGCCTGCACCTGCGGCAGATCCGCATAGCGGCGCGCCATGCCATTGAAGATCTGGCCCACGGTAACGGTGGAGACCTCCTCGTTGAGCGCCTTCACGCGCTGGCGGTGCTCGCGCTCCCACACGGGGACCTGACGCACGGTGTCGCGCAGCTCCTTGCGAACTTCCTCGACGACGGCCTCGATTCGCGCCTGCTCCTCCTTGGGCAGACGTTCATACTCGTCCGGACTGATCAGGCTGCCATCCTTCAGCGGCGCGAGCGTGTAGCCCGTGGGCGTGCTCATGATCGCCACATTCTGCGCCCTTGCCCGCTCGCCGAGTTCGTTGAACGCCTTTTCCTGCCGCTCCTTGAACTCCTCATTGAGCTCCATC
Organism: uncultured Thiotrichales bacterium; assembly: GCA_964430355.1. GTDB lineage: Bacteria > Pseudomonadota > Gammaproteobacteria > UWMA-0217 > UWMA-0217 > CAYSFW01. The sequence continues at coordinate 25,340 of CAYSFW010000078.1, read as the reverse complement.
AGCCGCGCCCGGTATTCCTCCGTCTGGAACGCCGCCGGCAGCGCCACCAGCAGGTCCTCGACGAGCTGCGTCATCTCGCGGCGCAGGGGTGCTGCGCGGCCCGGCGGCAAGCGCAGCACCAAGGGCTTCTGCGGATCGTCGAAGTTGTTGACGTAGCAACAATCCTCCGGCGGCAACCGGCTGGCGGCGGCCTGCTCCAAGAGCTCCCGCGCGAGGCGCAGCTTGCCGACCCCCTCGGAACCGAGCAGGTAGAGGTTGTAGCCATCGTGGCGCATACCGATGCCAAAGTGGATCGCCTCCACCGCCCGCCCCTGTCCCGGCGGCACATCCAGCGCCTCAAGCTCCGCCGTCGTTCCGAAGTCGAATGTAGCAGGGTCACAACGGTGGTTCAGTTCCGCCGCCCCCAGCGGCTTGATGTCACTCACGACCAACCCTCACTCACAGATCGCTACGCTTGAAACGCCCTCGCGCACCACGACATTCCCCGTGGCGCATTGCCACTGGGGCGTTATCTCGGATGCTGTCTACAGATACTCTGGCAGGTGCGTCCGCACCTCGGCAGGTGTGTGTTGCGTAAGGACCTTGTCGATCTCCCCGGCAACCAGCGCCTTGACGCCGCTGCTCAGCATGCCGCGCAGCAGGCCGAGGAAATGCGGTGCGGCGACGAGGTAAAGCTTCTGGAAGCGGTTAGCATTGCGCGCCTCGTCGAGCCACCGCGAGACCTCGCGGGCAAACGCCTCGACCTGCTGCTCGCGAACGTCGGTGGACGGCTCAATTGCATGCCGTCCCGGCCCATTGGAATCGTGGGTCCGCGACGGTGCGCTCGTTTCCAGGTCCCGGCCGTGCAGGCGGGAGGCGTAATGCACGCGGTCCTCAATCTCCGTAAGCGCGCCATTGGGTTTGTCGGCAGCGAGCGCACGTGCCCTTGCAGCGTCTGCAACCACGACCCAGATTGTCATGACTGGCCTCCATTTTTCCGTTGTTCTTAATACAAGCATAGTACGCGGCGGCGCGAAGGGATTGAGATGGATCAGCCCCCTTGCGAGTCTGTCGCGTAGCCTGCCGCATTCGCCGGACTGCCCGAAAAAGCTACTGATCCCGTGAGCGACTTCGGTTTACCATGGCGAGTTGCGCTCATCTGGAAGGCCCTGTTTGAACATCACACCGGTCCCCATATCCCCGGAAAGCATCATTTCCGTGTGCGGTCGGCAAGCGTACATCCGCGGACGCGCTTACCTGCGCGACGGGCGTGTCGGGCCGCTCGAACTCACCCACGCCAACGGTCACCTCATCATCCGCGCGCCGGTGCAAGGCAGCGAGTCCGTGCCCTACGAGGTGGAGATCGCGGTCATCCAGAACAAGAAGCGCTATCTGCCGCTCGGCGACTGCACCTGCCCCATGCGCGCCAACTGCAAGCATGTGGCGGCGGTGGCCCTGGCCTACATCCAGCAGTTTATCAAGCCCGATGTGGACGTGACCGCGCGGGCCGATCCCGTGGATGCTTGGCTGAAGCGCCTGCAGCCGCCCGAGACCCAGACGGCCGCGCCGGACCCCGGAACCGAGGACCCGCGCCGGCAGATCTACTACCTGGTACAGCCCGACGAGCATGCGGCGTACCGCTATCGGGTGGCGACCGTCCTCTCGCGCCAGCTCAAGAAGGGCGGTCTGGGCAAGCCCCAGCCCTACCCCTTGGAACGGGTGTTCGAAATCTGGTCCTCGGCCGTTCACATCACCGAGGAGGACTCCGAGATCGCCACCCTGATCCTGCGCGGTCAACGCTACATGCACCACACTGGCTACCCGCTGCGCGGCGAGCTGGGTGCGCTCGCGCTCGCCAAGATACTCGCGAGCGGACGCTGTCACTGGCGCTCCCTCGAAGGGCCGGCGCTGCGCCCCGGCGCCACCCGCGCGCTGCAATTTCTCTGGAGCGACGAGAACGGCGGCAAACGCCTGCGCCCCGTCGCGGAGCCGCCTGCCACACAGGTCCTGTTGATCCACGACGCCCACTACATCGACCTCGAGAGCGGCGAATGCGACCGGCTTGACAGCCACCTGCGCCCCGCCCAGATCGCCAACCTGCTCGATGCCCCCGTGGTGCCGCGCGATCGCCTGGAGGAAGTCAGCCGCCGCCTGCTGCTGGAAGCCCCGGACTACGCCCTGACGCCCGCCGTTCCGATCGACATCCAGGCAGTCACGGTCGCCGGGGCGGGGCCCGTGCCGCGCGTCCGCCTCGGCACCCGCCAAGCGGTCGACCTTTCATCGCCGCAGCACACGGTAAGCCTCGACTTCCTCTACGACCGTTTCGAACTGCCGCCCGCCGAGACGGAAACGCTGACCTGCCGGCAGGACGGCACGACGCAATACCGCATCCAGCGCAACCTCGAGGCCGAGCGCGCCGCACACGCCGAGCTCGCTGCCATCGGGCTGCAGCCGCTCGGCTCGGCAGCGCAGACGCGCGGCGTGTATGCCTTCCCGTGGATGGGGCCGCTGCGCGAGGCCCAGAGCTGGCAGACGCTGCTCGACGACACCCTGCCCCGGCTGGAGGCGGCCGGCTGGCGCGTCGAGCGCGACAGCGGCTTCAACCTGCGCTTCGAGGAGGCCGGCCAGTGGCTCGCGGAGTGGTCGGAAACGCCCGAGGACGGCTGGTTCTCGCTCAGCCTTGGCGTGGAAGTGGACGGCGAGCCGGTCAACCTGCTGCCGGCCCTGGTGGAAATCCTCTCGCTGTCGGCCGATCCGGCGGAGCTGCGCGCCTGGCTCGCCGATCAGCCGCACGTGCTCGCCCCGGTCGGCGATGGCCGCTGGCTGAAACTGCCCACCGCGCGCGTGCTGGCGATCTACGACACGCTGGTCGAACTCTACGACCAATCACCGCTCGATGCAGACGGCAAGCTGCGATTTTCCCGCCTGCAGGCCTTGCAGCTCGGCGAACTCGCCGACGACAGCACCCTCGTGTGGCACGGCAGCGAGGACCTCCAGGCCCTCGCGCGGCGGCTGCGCGACTTCGCGGGCATCCACCCCGTTGACCCCCCGGCCGGCCTCCAAGCCGAGCTGCGTCAGTATCAGCGGCAGGGCTTGAGCTGGCTCGCCTTCCTGCGCGAGTACGGCTTCAACGGCATCCTCGCCGACGACATGGGGCTCGGCAAAACACTACAGACGCTCGCGCTGATCCTGCGCGAGAAGGAACAGGGGCGCCTTAAGCACCCCTGCCTGATCGTCGCCCCCACCAGCCTGATGGGCAACTGGCGGCGCGAGGCAGAGCGCTTCACCCCCGCGTTGCGTGTGCTCACCCTGCACGGCGCGGAGCGCAAGGCGCGGTTCAACGAGATCACCGAGCACGACCTCGTGCTCACGAGCTACGCACTCGCCCGCCGCGACTGGGACACGCTCAATGCCCAGACCTGGCACTACCTGATCCTCGACGAGGCCCAGGCGATCAAGAACCCGCAGGCCTTCACCACCCAAACCCTGCGCCTGCTCAAGGCCGACCACAAGCTCTGCCTCACCGGCACGCCGATGGAAAATCATCTCGGCGAGCTGTGGTCGATCTTCGAGTTCCTCATGCCGGGGCTGCTCGGCTCGCAGGAGCGCTTCGCGCGCCTGTTCCGCCGCCCCATCGAGCAGCACGGCGACATCGACCGCAGCGACCAGCTGTGCAAGCGCATCCGCCCCTTCGTGCTGCGGCGGACCAAAAAGGAAGTCGCCAGCGAACTGCCGGACAAGGTCGAGATCGTCCGGGCGGTCGCGCTCGAAGGCAAGCAGCGCGACCTCTACGAAAGCGTGCGTCTGGCCATGGACCGCAAAGTTCGCGAGGCGATCGGCAAACAGGGGCTCGCGCGTAGCCACATCATGATTCTCGACGCCCTGCTCAAGCTCCGGCAGATTTGCTGCGACCCGCGGCTCGTCAAACTGGACCGCGCCCGGCAAGTGAAAGGCTCCACCAAGCTCGAGCTGCTCATGGAACTCGTGCCGGAGATGGTCGAGGAAGGCCGCAAGATCCTGATCTTCTCCCAGTTCACCACCATGCTTGGGCTGATCGAGGCCGAACTCGAACGCCGCCGTATCCGCTACACCAAGCTCACCGGCCAGACCCGCGACCGCGACCGCGCCGTGGCCGCCTTCCAGCAGGGCGATGCGAGCGTGTTCCTGATCTCGCTCAAAGCCGGCGGCGTAGGGCTCAACCTCACCGCCGCCGACACCGTCATCCACTACGACCCCTGGTGGAACCCCGCCGTCGAAAACCAGGCCACCGACCGCGCCCACCGCATCGGCCAGGACAAGACCGTCTTCGTCTACAAACTCATCACCGAGAACACCGTCGAGGACAAGATGCTCGCCCTCCAGCAGAAAAAGCAGGCACTCGCCGACACCGTGCACGGCAAGGCCACCGCAGGCGGACCCACGTTCACCGCCGACGAACTGCTGGATCTCTTTGAGCCGCTGGGGTGATGACATCCGCACCGGACGCGGGTGACGGATCCTGCACGGGTGGACCGATACGCAGGTATGCCCTGCCCCAATTCCAATGCAGGTCGTCAGCCGCCCGCGCGCCTCCCACCCCGACCAGCACAATACCGCCGCGGTGCGGGACCCCGCGGGCGCCCGCATTTCCTGCCATGCGGCCACAGGGCGAGCGCCAGGCACGGCACGCAGCAGGGATCCCACCGTGAAGTCGATCGGTCCGTTGCGGCTTCGCACTGACTTCTAAACTAGTTCCCCGCTGCCCACCGCCCCGTGCGGAGAACGAGAGTTCCCACCATCGCAGGCGCGCCCTGCCAGACCTCTCACGCTTGCCGCCCCACCGACTCATCGTCCGCAACAGCAGTCGGGCGTCCGGCGCATCTATCGTGCGCAAGACCCGTCGCCCTCGAAAATCTGGACTAATCTCATCACTACAGTTTTCCGGTGTGCGGAGGAGCGTGGTTCCATGATCCGGGTGACGATCAACGGTGCCGTGCGCGAGGTGGATGTGCTACCCGACACGCCGTTGTTGTGGGTGATCCGTGACAGCCTCGGCCTGACGGGCACGAAGTATGGCTGTGGCGTTGCCGTGTGTGGCGCGTGCACGGTGCACGTCGACGGCGTGCCGGTGCGTTCGTGCGTGATGCCGGTTGGCGAGGCAGCAGGCAAGGCGGTCACGACGATCGAGGGGCTGGACTCGCGCGAGGGCAAGGCCGTGCAGGCCGCCTGGCGGCGTCTCGACGTGGTGCAGTGCGGATACTGCCAGTCGGGGCAGATCATGGCGGCCGCGGCGCTGCTCAAGCAGACGCCCAGCCCGACCGATGCGGACATCAATGCGGCCATGGGCGGCAATCTGTGCCGATGCGCGACCTACGTGCGCATCCGCGCGGCGATCAAGGAGGCCGCCCGGGCGCTCGCCAGCGAGAGGCAGCCCGCATGAGCGCCGGGCCCGCACTGAACCGCCGGGACTTTTTGAGGATCAGCCTCACCGCCGGGGCTGGCCTCACGCTCGGGTTCTACCTGCCAGCCAAGGATACCCGCGCAGCGGCGGGTGCAGCGGCGTCCTCGGTCTTCGCCCCGAACGCGTTCGTGCGCATCGGCACGGACGACACGGTCACGGTGCTCGCCAAGCACCTGGAGATGGGCCAGGGCAGCTACACGGGGCTCGCCACCCTGGTCGCCGAGGAACTCGACGCGGCGTGGGACCAGGTGCGCGTGGAGGCTGCGCCGGCGAATGCCGAGCTCTACCAGAACCTGTTCTGGCGCGGCCAGCAGGGCACGGGCGGGAGCACGGCCATGGCCAACGCCTTCGAGCAGATGCGCAGGGCAGGTGCCACGTCGCGCGAGATGCTCGCGAGCGCCGCTGCGAAGCGCTGGGGCGTGCCGGTGGGCGAGATCACCGTGCGCGACGGCGTGATCCGTCATGCTGCGTCCGGGCGCGAGGCGCGGTTCGGCGAACTGGCCGAGGCGGCGGCGAGGGAGCCCGTGCCGGCCGATGTGTTCCTGAAGGACCCGAAGGACTTTCGCCTGATCGGCAAGCCCCTCATGCGCAAGGACACGCCCGAGAAGGTCAACGGCAGCGCGATCTTCACCGCCGACATTCGGCTGCCGGACATGCTGACCGCCGTCGTCGCCCGGCCGCCGCGGTTCGGGGCAAAGGTCAAGTCGCTCGATGCGACTGCGGCACGAGGCGTCGCGGGTGTGGTGGACGTCGTGCGTATCGAAGAGGGCGTGGCCGTGCTCGCCAAGGATTTCTGGAGGGCGAAACTTGGCCGTGACGCACTCAAGCTCGAGTGGGACGAGCGTGACGCCTTCAAGCTGAGCTCCGAGGAGATCTATGCCCAGTATCGCGAGCTTGCGAAGAAACCTGGCGCGGTCGCGGCGAACAAGGGCGATGCAGCCAGGACGCTCGCCGCCGCGGAGAAGGTCATCGAGGCCGAATACACCTTCCCGTTCCTCGCCCACGCGGCGATGGAACCGCTCAACTGCGTGGTGAAGATCACCCCGGAGGGCTGCGAGATCTGGAACGGCGAGCAGAGTCAGACGCGCGATCAGGACAACGTCGCCCGGCTGCTCGGCCTCAAGCGCGATCAGGTCAAGATCCACATGCTCTACGCCGGCGGCTCCTTCGGTCGACGTGCCAATCCCGAGTCGGATTACATGCTGGAAGCGGTACGCATCGCCCGGGCACATGGCAAGCCGGTACCGATCAAAATGCAGTGGACACGCGAAGACGACATGCGCGCCGGGTACTACCGCCCGGCCTACGTGCACCGCATACGCGCCACGCTCGGCGCCGACGGGTTTCCCGCTGCCTGGGAGCAACGCATCGTCGGGCAGTCGATCCTCGCCTCGCTCAGGTCCGGCGGCAGCAAGCCGGACTGGATCGACCCTACCTCGGTCGAAGGCGCGGAGAATCTGCCCTACCCGATCCCCAACCTCCGTGTCGAGCTGCACACCACACAGCTCGGTGTGCCTGTCCAGTGGTGGCGCGCGGTGGGTTCCACCCACACGGCGTATGCGGTGGAGACGATGCTCGATACGCTCGCCCGCGCCGCCGACAAGGACCCTTACGAGTACCGGCGTGCCCTGCTAAAGCAACATCCGCGCGAGCGCGGCGTCCTGGACCTTGCCGCTGAGAGGGCTGACTGGGGCACGCCGCTGCCCAAGGGTCGCGGGCGCGGCATCGCGGTGCACAAGTCGTTCAATTCGTACGTTGCGCAGGTCGCTGAGGTAACGGTACACGAGAACCAGACGTTCTCGGTGGACCGCGTGGTGATCGCGGCGGACTGCGGTCTGCCGATCAACCCAGACGTGATCCGCGCGCAGATGGAGGGCGGCATGGGCTACGGCCTTGCCGCCGCGCTCACGGGCGAAATCACGCTGGAAGCGGGTCGCGTCGTCCAGTCGAACTTCGGCGACTACCCCATCCTGCGCATCGGCGAGATGCCCTCCGTCGAGGTGCACATCGTTCCGTCGACAGCGCCGCCGACCGGTGTCGGCGAGCCTGCGACACCCGTAATCGCGCCCGCGGTGGCCAACGCGCTCTCCAGCATTACCGGAAAGATTTTCACCAGGCTGCCGCTACGGCTGCAGTCCCAGACACAGGTGTGAGCGGGTGAACCGCGACTTCCAGCCCGGAGTTGCCGATGAAACGCGACATCGTGGGTGTATTGCTCGCCGCGGGCGCGAGCTCTCGGTTCGGCGCCGACAAGCTCGTGCAAAGCCTGCCCTCGGGCGAGCGCATCGTCGCAGCCAGCGCGCGCAACCTCCGCCGCGCACTGCCCGACAGTCTCGCCGTGACCCGTATCGACGCCGATGCGGTCGCCTCGACGCTCTGCGGCTGCGGGCTCTCGATCATCCTCAGCGCCCACGCCGCTGGCGGCTTGGGCAACAGCCTCGCCTGCGGCGTGCGCGGCAGCTCGAATGCTGCCGGCTGGGTCATCGCCCTGGGTGACATGCCCTACATCCGCCCATCGACCATCGCCACCGTCGCCCAAGCCCTGCGTGAAGGCGCGGCGATCTGCGCCCCCGTGTTCGCGGGAAGGCGCGGGCACCCCATCGGCTTCAGCGCCGAATTCTTCGAGGAACTCGCCACCCTGCGCGGCGATTTCGGTGCGCGCTCCCTGCTCAAAGCCCACGCCAAGCGCATCACGCTGTTGCCAGTAGAAGACCCGGGCGTGCACTGCGACATCGACACGCCGGAGGATCTGCGCCCATCCGCGCGCCGAACGTTGGCTGAGCGGACGGCCGACGCTCCGCCTCGCATTCACGACGCCCCATGAGGGCCGCTCAGCGTGTGGCGACGCGGTAGAACACAACACTGAAGCGGCCTGCGCGACGTTGATGAAGGCAACCCGGAGTTAGGCGGCCGAGCACCACGCCAAGGCGTGATCTGTCCCGCTCTCCGCACAGCGCTCGCGCGTTTTCTTGACCTTCGCGGTGAATCTCGCCTGACGGGACCGTGCAGGCGCCAGGTCCACGCCGGGGCAGTGCCGTGCACCGTGCGACCGAATCCATTTCGCGAGCCCCAGCGTATCCAACATATGCGCCCGCCACACACTCTACGTCTGCTGAGCACCACGCTCGGCCTTCCGCTGCTGATCCTCGCCGCCGTCAGCGGCATCGTGACCGCCTGCGCGCCACTGCGGATCATCAACGGCCTCGTGCCGAGTGGTACCTTCCACCTGCACGCCGGTCTGAGCTTCGGGGCACATCCCCGCCAGCGCCTCGATGTCTTCGTCCCGGCGAGTCCGCCGCCCGCGACTGGCGCGCCCGTGATCGTCTTCTACTACGGAGGACGCTGGGAGTCCGGGCATCGCGAGGATTACCTGTTCGTCGGCGAGGCGCTCGCCTCGCGCGGTTTCGTCACCGTGATCCCCGACTATCGTGGCTGGCCGGAGGTGCTATTCCCGCAGTTTCTGCGCGACGCAGCCCTGGCGACCGCTTGGGCGAAGAACCATGCAGCCGACTTCGGTGGTGACGCCAGGCACGTGTTTCTCATGGGCCACTCAGCCGGCGCGCACATCGCCATGCTGCTGTCAACGAACCCCGAGTACCTCGCCGAGGTCGGCGAATCGCCGAAGCACCTCGCGGGTGTCGTGGGTATCGCCGGTCCTTACGACTTCTTGCCCCTGAAGTCCGAACGCGTGAAGGCGATCTTCGCGGCCGCACGCGACCCCAGGGAAACGCAGCCCATCCACTTCGTCACCGGGGCGGAGCCACCACTGCTGCTGTTGACGGGCGCGGAAGACGACATCGTGGAACCCGGTAACTCGACACGGCTCGCGACGAAGGTGCAAACACTCGGCGGCAGCGCCGTATCGATCACCTACGCCGGACACGGGCACCGCAGCCTGCTTGGCGCACTGGCCGCGCCACTCCGCCGGGGCGAACCCGTGCTGGACGACATCGCGAAGTTCATTCGCGAGACGCCGAGGGCGCCGTTCTCCTTCACACGGGGCTAACAGGGTTTCCAGAACGTCGCCAAGCGCAGCCGGGAGAAGGCGCGATTCGCAGGGAACGCGTGAATCACCCGGAGTCCTCGAGCATTTGCGGAGCCGTTTGCCGCCGCATCCGCTACCCGCCGTAGATCCTCCGCCCTCTGACCCGCAGTGTTCCCTCGAGCCGACCGCGTAGCCATACCCGCGCCCCACGCAGGCGTGAGAGTTGCGCTCGCGCCAAGCGTCACACGCCCGGCGACGTTGCGCAGATCGAGCGCGCAGTCGTTGCGCATTGCGGGCACGACCGGCATCCGCGACGGGCAGCCAAGCCCTCGACAGGGCGCTGCCTGTCGTATAGGAGTAGACGTTGCGCAAGGTGGCCTTTGGCGCACCACCGCGCAGGAATCGGCCGCTCTGCCTCCTCTCTCCGCGGTCCCTGCCCCCGTCAAATTGGCTTGAACGCCCGGTTGTACTCCTCGGCCCCGTCGCGGTCGCCCGCCAAGATGGCGTGCGTGAGCACGTACACGCGATCGAGCAGCGCCAGCACGGAGTCAATCAGCGCCTGCTCCTGGACGGGGTTGAGCCACCGCTCGGCGCGGTACTTGTCGAGGATGGCGTTGAGCGTGCGACGGTCGTCCGCGAGGATCTCGCCGTGAGGCGTCTCGCTGAAGTAGCGGCTGCGATCCACGGTCCGGCGGCTGTCGGCGAGCAGGCCGTCGATGAGGCGCTGGTAGTGGGCGAGCAGCCCCGGCGCGCGGCGGATGAAGATGGCGTTGTTCGAATCCATGAGGTAGCTGCGCAAGTCGGCGTTGGCGGAACCAACCATGAGATCCTCGCCGAGCACCGAGACCTTGCTATGCAGCGACTGGGTAGCCTGCCCCGCGCCGCCGACAGGGAGGTACTCACGGTACTCGAAGCGCGCGCCGGTCGCGGGGTTGTGGCGTTGCGCGGCGAATTCGGCGAAGGCCTTGAGCGCGTGCCGGGCCATGAGATTGACCGGCACGAGGTCGGTGGTCTGCTCGGAGTTCGTCAGCACCGTCACCGTGACGTTGCCGCAGGGGATCGCGCCGGAGACCATGCGTCCGAACGTCTCGATAAGGTTGGCCGGCGGTGCGAAATAGGCATTGTGCAGGATCACGCGCTGCGGGCGCTCGGGCGAGGCCGAGCGGCACACGCTCTCCAGCGCCGCGATCCAAAGGCCGTGGATGCGCTTGCCCGAGCGAGCTTCCTGACCATCCTTGGCGCCGTAGGTCCGCACCGGCATCAAGCCCTCCGGCCCGCCGCTCATCGGCAGATTCTCGAGATAGGCGAGTAGCGCGCCGCGATCCACCTCGAACAGCGGTGCCGGGTCGGCGTTGCGCGCATAGGCGTATTCCAGCCAGTAGCGCTGGGAGCGGTCGCGCATGTTCTTGAAGTGCCGGTCCTCGCGAATGGCAAGGCTGTCGGCGCGCCGCGTGAATTCCCGTGCGACGCACTGCGCCTGGGCGCCCTCTCCGACGACGTTCGCGCAATCCTTCGCCGCCGCGGCGAGCGCAGGGCCGTTGCTGGAGAGGTCGTTCGGGGCGTGCTGGCGGACCTCGTCGAGCCGCGCCACCATCTGCCGGAAATCCCACAACCGGTCGAAGGTCGCGCGCAGATCGAGGCCCTGGCCGCTCAGATCGACGCGCAGGTCCGTGTCCATGAAGATGTACTTGCTGACCAGACGGTTGGCCCGCATGTGGTAGGAATCCTCGATGTTGCGACCCCCGATTTGCAGCTGACGCCCATCCGCGAGCAGGAACTTGTGGTGCAGGAAATCGGTGAGGTACTCCCAATCGCGCCGAGCCGCTTCATCCTCGGTACGCTCGACTGGTAGCCAGGTGTTGACCGCTGCATACACCGGGTTGAGCTTCTCGCCGTACTGCGCCATGGCCAGTGCGAGCTTGAAGTTGGCCTCCAGCTGGGCGGCCGGATCGCCAGCGCGCGCCTGCCACTCGAGCTTGGCCAGTTGCAGCAGGGCTCGGCGATCGTCCTGGCTCACGCCTGAGGCGCGCCCCAGATCGGCCGTGTCGATGCCTTGTCCACTGGCCACGGCCTGCGCCATCAGTTTGGGATCCTTGGCGTACAGCCCCGAGAGAAACAGCCCCGAATTGGCCACGTTCAGGTTGGAAATCCCGAGCGCCGCAGCCGGTTGGCCGTCGATCACCTCCGCATCGAAGGCGCGGCGCAGCTCGACAAACTTCTCCAAGCTGCACCCCGCGGCGGGGTCGCCCTGCGACCCGCGCGGACAGCCCATCGTCATGTACGCCGCGTCCATGACGATGTTGCGCGTCGGCCGATTGTAGAAGCGCACCTCCAGGCCGCCCTGGCCGCCCCTCGCCCGGTTTTCGAGCATCGAGAAGAGGTCGAGACGCTTGTAGTTGGTGTGGTAGTCGACCAGCAGCCGGACCTGAACGCCGCGCCGTGCCGCCTGGATCAACGCCTCGCTGATCACCGACGAACTGAAGTCGTCGGCGTAGATGTAATACATCAGGTCGAGCGTGGATTGCGCGTTTTTGATCATTGCGAGCTTCGAACGGAACGCGTAATCGTTGCCCGTGATCAGCAGGGCTCGGCCTGCCGCTACCGGTGCGCCGCCAGCGTGGTTGAGTACCGTCTCATCGGAGAGCCGGCCGCTTGCACTGTCCGAGCTCAGGTAGGGGTTGGAAGCGCACGCGCTCAGCGCGAGCAGCGCGGCGAACACGAAGGCCCTGCGCAAAATACCGCTCATGGAAAAGCTCCCCTTTTTTGATAAACCTTGTTAGGACTTTCCCGAAGCTTAGCACCAGATGTGAAGTTTTTTTGACCGGCGGCCACGCGGCGAACGGCCCTGATCCCGCCCGACGGGGTGTTGAAATACGGCCGCAAGCTTACGAGGCTGCGTCGCCCATCGCCGCTGAGCGCCGATTAATCCTGTGCAAGCTGCGCCGCTTCGGCCACTTGTGCCTGGCCTAAGCCCCACGCGCTCCATGTGTTGATCATCCTGCCAACCCGCGCGCGGCGGGGACGGCTCTGGCGGGGAGCGGGACTTGAGCGCGCAACACTGCGCAACGGCGGACAGGACTCCCCAGACCCCTCTTCAAGTAGCGCTGGCGCGCCGCGCTTCAAACACGTTGGAAACCAGATTCAGGCGCGCGAGGATGGCGCTCAGGTGTTCGTGGCTGCGGACCTGGATGGTCAGTTTCATCGAAACGTCCTGCGTGCTCGGGTCGGTATAGGTGTTGGCACGGATGAGGTTCGACTTCAGATCGACCAGCACTTTGGTCACGTCGTTGAGCAGCCCGCGCCGGTCGAATGCCCGAATCTCGATGTCTACGTCGTGGAGCTGCGTCGTGTCCCCCCAGCGGATCTGGATCAGGCGGCGGTGCTGATCCTCCGGGAGCTTGAGCACGTTGCGGCAGTCGGCGCGGTGCACGGTTATACCCTGCCCTTGCGTGATGTAGCCGATCACCTCATCGCCGGGAACCGGGTTACAGCAGTGGGCGACGCGCGTCATGAGGTTGTCCACGCCGCCTGCCTCGGCCAATTCGCGGCCTGCGGGACGCGCCGGCTTGGCGGGGGTCGCCGCCGCAGGCTTCTTCTCCGCGGTAAATTCGGCGCGAAACAGGGCGTCGAGCTGGTGTTGCCGGATGTCGCCACGGCCGATCGCGACGTAGAGCGACTCCTCATCCGGCTGATGGAACTGCTGCAGCAGTTCGGCCATTGGCTTGCCCGCGCCACCCAGCCGCTTCTGCGTCTGCTCGAGAATGCGCTTGCCGGCCTCGAGGTTGTCCGCCCGGTTCTGCTGGTGAAACCATTGGCGGACCTTGCCCCGCGCGCGCGCCGAGATCAGATAACCACTTGCCGGGTTCATCCAGTCGCGGCTGGGGCGGGGGACCTTGCCGGTGATGATCTCGACCTGCTGGGCGTTCTGCAGCGGCTGAGTAAGCGGCACGATGTGCCCGTCCACCTTGGCGCCGCGGCAACGATGCCCGAGATCGGTGTGCACGGCATAGGCGAAGTCGAGCGCCGTCGCGCCCTTAGGCAATTCGATCACCTCCCCCTTGGGCGTGAGCACGAAGACCTTGTCAGGGAAGACCTCGGTCTTGAAGCTCTCGATCAGCGACTCATCGCTGCGCGGCTCCTCGAGCAAGGAGCGCAGGGCGTTGATCGCCCCCTGCAGCGCCTGGTCCTGCTTGCTGCCTTCCTTGTACCGCCAGTGCGCGGCAAAGCCGAGCTCGGCGAACTCGTGCATCGCGTGCGTGCGGATCTGAATCTCCACCAGACGCTCATGCGGACCGATCACCACGGTGTGCAGCGACTGATAGCCGTTGGGCTTGGGGTTGGCGATGTAGTCGTCGAACTCTTTGGGCAGCATGTGCCAGTGGGTGTGCACGATACCGAGTACCGTGTAGCACTCCGGCACGGTATCGACGAGCACACGCACGGCGCGCAGATCGAACAGCTCATCGATGCCCACCTTTTTCTTTTGCATCTTGCGCCAGATGCTCAGAATGTGTTTCGGACGCCCCGTCACCTGGGCCTTGATGCCGGCCTCGGCGAGCAGCCGGCGCAGGGTGTCGATGAAGTCCTGGATGAAGGCCTCGCGTTCGGTGCGGCGCTCCTCGAGCGCGCTGGCGATCGCCTTGTACGCCTGGGGTTCGAGGTAACGGAAGGCGAGGTCCTCCATTTCCCACTTCATCTGCGCCACGCCCAGGCGGTTGGCGAGTGGCGCGAGCACCTCCAGCGTCTCCCGCGCCACACACCGGCGCTCCTCGTAGGGCGCCTGGGCGAGAGTACGCAGGCGCAACAGCCGGTAGCCGAGCTTGATGAGCACCGCGCGCACGTCGTCGACCACCGCGAGCAGCAGCCGGCGCAGGCGCTCGGCCTGCTCCGGGGCGTGGGAAACCTCCTCCTTGCACGGCCGGAACGCCTGCAGCCAGCGCACGTTCTTCACCAGCCGCATCATCGGCGGACCAAACTCGCGCTCGATCGTGGCGAGCGTGAGCTTGTCCTTCACTGTCGGCTCACTCAGCAGGGCGGCGATGCGCGTATCCTCGTCGGCCTGGATGTGGCTGAGGATCTCCGCCACGCGCCAGCCCTTGGTGGCCGGTATCGCCTCCTCGGCGATGCCCGCCTCGCGCAACAGCGCGAGCGCGCGCTGCATGCGCTCGCTCGTTTCAGGGACAACCGTGCGTTGCGTGGCGCTTACCACCGAGGCGGCTCCCGTCGCATGGCGCGCGACTGCAATGGGCTCATGGCGATGCGATCCATCCTGACAAAATGGCCGTCCGCGCGGCGGATATCAAGCGGTCTGTGACCGGGTCGGTTGTGGTATGCTCAATTCGTGTTGTGGCAAGCCACCTCGCATCGGACAACCGTAACACCATCCAACAAGAACCGATGCGATCCCGGGCGCGAAATGCCGCAATGCCACGGCGGGTGCGGAGAGCCCGTCGCGCAGCCCAAAGCCACGTCGCCCGCCCTCTCAGGAGTCTCCGAAAGTGAGTAAGACCGTAACAGTCATCGACAACACCTCGGGAAAGCAGGTCGTCCTGCCGATCCTCGAAGGCACCGACGGCCCGGCAGCGATCGACGTGCGCGGGCTCTACCAGCAGCTCGGCTACTTCACCTATGACCCTGGTTTCCTCTCGACGGCGAGCTGTCGCAGCGCCATCACCTACATCGACGGTGACCGCGGCATCCTGCGCTACCGTGGCTACCCGATCGAACAGCTCGCCGAACGCAGCACCTTCATCGAAACCTGCTTCCTGCTGCTCTATGGCGAGTTGCCCAACCCGCGGGAGCTCGACGCCTTCACGCGCACGATCCGCGAGCACTCGATGCTGCACGAGGCGCTGCGCGGGTTTTACAGTGGCTTCCGCCACGACGCGCACCCGATGGCGACGATGGTCGGCGTCGTGGGCGCACTCTCGGCGTTCTACCCGGATGCTGCCGACGTGCACAACCCACGCGTGCGCGAGATCGCAGCTTATCGGCTGATCGCGAAGATGCCGACGATCGCCGCCTGGAGCTACAAGTACGCGATCGGCCAGCCCTTCGTTTATCCGCGCAACGACCTCGGCTACACCGAGGACTTCTTGCGCATGATGTTTGCCGTGCCGACCGCGGACTACGAGGTCGACCCGCTTGTTGCGCGCGCGCTGGACCTCATCCTCATCCTGCACGCCGATCACGAACAGAATGCCTCGACCTCGACCGTGCGGCTGACGGGCAGCTCCGACGCCAACCCCTTCGCCGCCGTCTCCGCCGGCATCGCCTCGCTCTGGGGCCCTGCGCACGGCGGCGCCAACGAGGCCGTCATCCGCATGCTGGAGGAAATCGCCGCATCGGGCGACCTGCGGGCGTACATCGCCCGCGCCAAGGACAAGAGCGACCGCTTCCGGCTCATGGGCTTCGGGCACCGCATCTACAAGACCTACGACCCGCGTGCGAACATCATCCGCAGCGTCTGCCACGACCTGCTCGACAAGCTCAAGATCAACACGCCGCTGTTCGACACCGCGCTGGAACTCGAGCGCATCGCCAGCGAGGACCCCTATTTCATCGAGCGCAAGCTCTACCCCAATGTCGACTACTACTCCGGACTGATCCTGCGCGCCATCGGCATCCCGCTGGAGATGTTCACGGTGATCTTCGCCCTGGCCCGCACCGTCGGCTGGATCTCGCACTGGAATGAAATGCAGAACGACCCGGAATCGCGCATCGGGCGCCCCCGTCAGCTATATACGGGAAGCGTGGAGCGCGACTATGTGCCCATGGAACAGCGCACTTGACCCGCGCTGGCATCGGGATTAGTGGCAAGGCTTGGGAAGCTTTGTTAATTTCAGTATATTAGCCGTCTCTAATTAACAGGAGTGAAACCATGAGCATCGATCGCGTAGTACTGGCCTTCGCGGGCACCGTCGTCCTGCTGTCCGTCCTGCTGGCCGTCTATCACAACATCAACTGGCTGTGGCTGACGGGGTTCGTCGGCGTCAACCTGCTGCAGTCGGCCTTCACCGGCTTCTGCCCGCTGGCGATGATCCTCAAGGCCATGGGCCTCAAGCCGGGCGAGGCGTTCAACTAACCTCCGCCGAAAGCCCTGGACTCCAGGGCTTTTTCTTTTGATGTAATGGCGACGATCGTAAGACGCGTTGCCGCGACGCTCCCCTTACGCACGCCGCGCAGTGTTTCCGCCACCCGGCCCCTACGGCATCTGCGCAAGCTGCGCCATCACGACCTGCACGACATGATCGGCCGGAAATCCGAACGGAACGCTGACTGCAATGGCACCATCCGCGCCCACGACGAACAGGCTGGCCGTGTGATCAACCGTACGGCTCGTGCCCGATGCACGGGGGTTGGGTCCAAAGCTCACGCGGAAGCGGCTTGCGGCGGTGGCGATCTGCGCGGCGGAGCCGGTCAGCCCAATGATGCGGGGATCGAAGTATCCAACGTAGCTGCGCAAATTTTCCGGAGTATCGCGCGCGGGGTCGACGCTGATGAACAGCGGGGCGACACGTTCGGCGTTCCCGCCCAGCTTTTTCAGCGTCTGCGCCACGACGGCGAGGGTCATCGGGCAAACATCCGGGCAGGAGGTGTAGCCGAAGGCGACGAGCGCGACCTTGCCACGCACCTGCTGCCACGACCAAGGCTTGCCGTAGTGATCGGTCAACGTGAAGTCCGCCAGGGGCCGTCCGCCCTCGGCCCAGCCGCCAGCGGTTACCGTCAGGATCACCAGGCTGCAAAGCCACCGCCACGTCATTGCACGTCCCCCACCGGCGCAGCAAAGGCGTCGGCAACAAGCGTCGCGACGTTATCGCCGGAGAGGCTTTCAAGGAAGGCGACGAGGTCGGCCTTTTCCGTGTCGGTGAGTCCGAGCGGCTTGATGAGCGGCGAGAGCCCTTCATTGGGCTCACCCCCGCGGTCGTAGAACTCCACGACGGCGCGCAAGCTTGGCAGCGAGCCGTCGTGCATGTACGGCGCGGTCAGCGCCACGTTGCGCAGGCTGGGCGTGCGGAACTTCCAGCGGTCGGCTGGCTTCTCGGTGATTTCATAGAGGCCCAGGTCGCTCGGAGGCGGCTCGCTCACCGCCTTGATCGCTGAGGTATCGACGTCGATGTAGATGCCCGGCGCGACGAGCACCCGCTGCTTCTCGGGCTCGCGGCGCATCGATCGCCGGTAGCCGGTCCCGGTGTTGTGCAACTGCTGGTCGGTGAACAGCGCATGACTGCTCTCGATTCGGTGGCAAGTGGCACAGCCGGCCTTGCCGGTGAACAGGGCGTAGCCGCGCTTGGCCGACTCGCCAAGCGCATCTGGCTGCTTGCCGAAATGCCAGCGGTCGAAGGGACTCGCCGCCGAGATGAGCGTGCGCTGGTAGCTTGCGAGCGCCTGGCCAAGGCTCTCCATGCCCACGCCGCGGCCGCCAAAGGCCCGTTCGAACAGCCCCTGGTAATCCGGCAGCGCGCGGATCTTGTCGATCACGTAGCCAATCGACGGCGCACCCATCTCATTGCGGGCCAGCAGCGGTCCCCAGATCTGCTGTTCCAGCGTCGACTCGCGCCCGTCGTGAAACAGACGTTGCATGTAGGCCACGTTGTAGAGCGTAGGTGCGTTGCGCCGTACGGTGCGTCCCTCAATGCCGACCGCGGTCTGCAATTCCTGGCTGGTGAAGCCCTGCTCCGGGATGTGACACATGGCGCAGGAAAAGGTGTTGTTGAGCGACAGCCTCCGGTCGAAGAACAGCTTGCGGCCGAGCGCGATCTTCTCCGCCGTCAGCGGGTTGTCGGGCGGCACCGGCACGGCAGGCAGGCCGAGTGCGCCCCTGCCGGCCAGCGCGAGCAAGTCCGCAGGTGCGCCACGCCGCGCAGCGAGGCTCAGTGAGCGGGTCGCGTAATCGGCGGATTCATAGCCTTGCTTGAAATCCCCCGCGCCCGCAGTGGCTTCTAGGCCGCCCGCGGAACTGGCGGCGGGCGGCGCGGCCGTCTCCCGTAACAGGGTGCGCACATCGTTGAGCACGAGATCCGCTTGCAGAAAGGCCACACTGTAAATGTTGCGGATCTGCCCGGCGGCATCGATGAGGAACACGCGCAGGATGTGGGAGTAATCACCGCTTGCCACGCCGCCGACGCTATAGCGGCGCTGCACATCTTGGTCGTAGCCATCGAGCAAGGGTTTGAGGGCCGCCTCCGATTCGACGGTAACGAAGCGCCACTCACCCGCTTGGCCAGCGTACTTGAAGTTCGCCGCGTAGAGCTCGAGCTGTTCTGGCGTGTCGCGGGCAGGATCAAAGCTCACGCTGATCAGACGCAAATTCCTCGCCAGTTCGGCGTCGCGCTGCATGGCCTGCTTGATCTGGTAGAACACGAACGAGGTCAGCGGGCAGCCGTTGACGTCGCTGCACTGGGTATACATGAAGGTGAGCAGCGATACCTTGCCAGTGGTGAGCTCGCGCAGACGCAGCGGCGTGCCATCGCTGTCGAGGATCGCGGCGTCGGCTGCGGCGCGAATGGGCGGCAGCGCGTAGCTACCGGGCTCGGGCAGCGCGTAGCTGATCTGGCCGTAACCCGGGGCGAGCGGTTCGGCGTCTGGTGCGGCGTGCGCAGTTGCTACACACAGCAGCAGCGCGCAGCCATGCAGCCAACTTTGTGGCATTCCGGGCATGGGTGTTTGTCCGCGCCTTGCTTGATGAGTTCTGGCATTGCGGTCCTCACGCCCAGCCCCTCGCCCAGAGGGAGAGGGGTTGGGGTGAGGGCTGTCTTAGCGCCGAACCTTTGTAGCGTTCGCTCCGCAAGCGGCGCGCCTACTTCACCTCCGCCACTTGCGTATTGCCATCGACTGGCTTGCCATCGGCATACAGCGCGTGCGCGCCGAGACGCATCTGGTGCGGCCGACCGAGCTTCTCCTTCGTGAAGTCGATGGCGATCTTCTGCGTGAGCGCCTTGCCGTCCCAGTCGTAGGCTTTGAAGAACTGCTCGTTGTCCTCGCCCTTCTTGTCCCAGTTGGCGAGCAGCGAGCTGGTGAAGTACACGCGCTTGCCGTCCCAGCTCGAGGCAGCCATGTTGAGCTGCTTGCCGATGGTCGTCTCGTAGACCTGCTTCGGTTTGAACGGATCCGAGATATCGAACAGCCGCGCCTTGCCGTCCATGAAGGTATCGACCCAAAGGTGCTTGTCGTCGGAGCTGATGGAGATGTCCACCGGCAACGGCACCTTCGACGGATCACCGATGTCGGCAACGTCCCTCGCCTGCCACTCGCCCTTGTCATCGAGATAGATCAGCCAGATCTTCGAGGTCAGCGCGGTGGTGGTGAAGCAGTAGTTGTTGTTCGGCCCCCAGGCGCAACGGATCTCGAGCGGTGCGCCAGGCACATCAAAGATCTTTTTCGGCTTACGGGTGTGCAGGTCCCACTGCACGACGGTGTTGCCGAAACGCTTCATCGCCTCCTCGTCCTTCAGCATCTTGCCAAAGTCCATCATGTAGTTCGACCAGCCGGTGAACGACGAGGTGAACATCGCGTTGAGGCGCGGCTGAACGCGCACGTCGTAGTTGTAACCGTCGGCGAACTTGCCCGTTTTCTTCGCGCCCTGCAGGTTGTCGTCCGTGGGCATCCAGTAGGTCGCCACGTGCGCGCCGTCGTTGGTGTACTCGACCAGTGCGGTACGCCCGCCGTGGTCCTTGTTGTTCGAAAGCCCGGTGACCATCATGCGCCCCGGTAGCGCATAGGTCGTGTGCGGACCGACCACACCACCCGATTTCGCCACGAAGTCGTCGATCGTCTTGTGCAGCCTGGGCTTGCCGGGGTCGGTGTGGATGTCGAAGATGAAGATCTTGCTGGTGTCCAGCCCCGCGGCCCACAGGAACTTGCGGTCGTCGGTGAAGTCCGAGTGGTGCGCCTCGTTGCGCCCGCCCACCGAGAGCGAATGCACGACCTTGCCGTAGTTTGGCGACTTCGGATTGACATCCACCGTAACCAGCTTGTCCTGGCCGTCGCCGAGTCCCTCCACGCCCAGCGTCCAGATGTAGACATAATCCTCCTGTCCAGTGATCTTCGCCATGTAGGGCGACAGGCAGGTCTCGTCGGCCGGTGCGCTCACTGGCAGGCCCACGCAAAACGCGGCGACTGCGGCGCCGAGGGCGGTGCGCCGAATCAGGGGAAGCGAAGTGGCTATACGTGACATGCTTGCTCCTCTCTCGTCTGGTAGTCGTCAGAAGGCTGCTTCTTGTGAACCGGCAGCTGCGGATCGAAACGTTCCGCAGCTGCTAGACTGAAAATAAGCATAGCAGAGAAAATGAACATTCATTCTATTGATGGGAACCGGGCATTGAACGGAACTATCTTCGAACCCGCATCGCCCCCAACGGAGCCCGGCGTGCGCGAACGCATCCTCGCAACCGCGCTGCACCTCTACAATGTCAACGGCTACTTCAACACCTCCGTTCACGACGTGCAGCGCGCGGCAGAGGTCGCCATCGGCTCGATCTACAAGCACTTTGGCGGCAAGGAGGGCATCGCCAAGGCCCTCCACGAAGCGCTGCTCGAGCGCATGGACCGCCTGATCGACGAGGTCATTGCGCGGCATACGAGCGCGCACGACCGCTGCCGCGCCGTCGCGCTGGCCCTATTCGAGCTGACCGAGGCCGAGCCCGAGACCGTCAGCTTCATCCTGCACGCCCGGCACCGCGAGTTCATGCCGGACACGCCGCCCATCTGCAGTTCCTCGCCCTTCGTGAAGCTGCGTGATGTGGTACGTCAGGGTCAGGAGCGTGGCGAGATCCGCGCGATGGACGGTTGGGTGGCAGCAGCCAGCGTGTTCGGCGCGGTCATCCGCATGATCCACCTGCGGCTCGACGGCGTGCTCCAGGAGCCACTGCCCGGCTATTTCGACGCGGTGTGGACCACGGCCTGGCGCGGCGTGATGACCTGACGATTCGATCCGCGCCACAACCCTCCCCCGCAGCCCTCCCGATGGTGTCGGCGCACCTTTGGCGGGTGCTCTCATCCAGATGAAGGCGACGCTGCGTACCTCCAGCACACCTTCGTTCAATCCAGCCAGGAGGAGTCCGCGATGAAACACCCACTTCACACTCCCGTCTTGCTCCGCACCGCAGGCGCCATCGCGATTGCGCTTGCACTGACGGCCTGTGCGGAAATGGGAGGCACCAAGCCCGCCTCGGCAAGCCTCTACGACCGCCTGGGCGGCTAGCCGGCCATCACCGCCGTGGTCGATGACTTCGTCGGCAACGTCGCCGCCGACACACGCATCAACGGCTTCTTTGCCAACACCGATATCCCGCGCCTGAAAAAACTGCTGGTCGAACAGGTCTGCGCCGGCACGGGTGGGCCGTGCACCTACACTGGGCGCAGCATGAAGGCCGCGCACGCCGGCATGGGCGTGACCGACGCGCACTTCAACGCGCTGGTCGAGGATCTGGTGAAAAGCCTCGACAAGTTCAAGGTGCCGCAGCGCGAGAAGGACGAACTGCTCGGAATTCTCGGCCCGATGAAGGGCGACATCGTCGCCTCGCGCTGAGTCCGCCGTCCGGCCGCGAAGGCCGGGCCACGCGCCCGGCACTTGCCTCACGCCACAATCGAATCCAAGGAGACCCGCCATGCGCATGCCGATGACACTCGTTTCGGAGTTTCACATCGGAGCACCCGTGAGCCGCGTGTGGCAAGCCCTCACCCACCTGGAGGACTGGCCGGGCTGGTGGCGGCACGTCCGCAGCGTGGAGATGCGCGAGGCGGGCGACGCCAACGGTGTCGGTGCGGTGCACAGGCTGCGTTGGGGCAGCCGTCTGCCCTACGGCTTCACACTCGACGTGCGCACCATCGCCATCGCCGAGCGGCGCGTGCTGATCGGCGAGGCCACGGGTGAGTTACGCGGCCAAGGCCGCTGGGACCTGACGCCGACCGCCCAAGGCACGCGCCTGCGCTACAGTTGGAGCGTGCGCCTCGACAAGCCCTGGATGCACCGCCTCGCGCCGCTGCTCGCACCCGTGTTTGCCTGGAACCATCACGCCGTGATGCGGGACGGAGCTCGTGGGCTCGCCAGCTATCTTGGTGCACCGTTTCTTGGCTACATGGATCTACATGGATCGCGCTCCAAGCGCTGCCATCGCACCACGCATCCACCGCAATACACCGGGCCCCAGCGAACCCTCCTGACCCAGCATCCGCCGGTGGGCGCCCCTTAGGCCCGCAACGCCTCCTGAAAGCCCAAGCGGGGATCAACCCCCACGTGCTGAGCGAACTCGCGCACAGCCGCAAAGCAACCGTCTGGATGTGGTTGGTGTTTCCGCAGATCGAGGGGCTAGGTGTAAGTCCAACGTCCCATCGCTACGCCATCCGCTCACTCGCCGAAGCCGAGGCCTACCTCCAGCACCCCGTGCTCGGCGGCCGCCTGCGGGAGTGCACACGGCTGGTCAACGCAGTCCGGGGACGCTCGATCCACGAGATCTTCGGACACCCCGACGACCTGAAGTTCCACGCCTGCATGACGCTGTTCATGCAGGCCGATCCCCATGAGCCGGTCTTCATGGAAGCCCTGAACCGGTTCTTTGGCGGCCGAAGGCACGAGGCCACGCTCTCGCGCCTGGCGCGAGTGTGATGTCTCCTCTACCCCAGCGCACGCTGCACGACCCACGTCACTGCCAGCGTCCCGATCGCCGCCGACCCGCCCCTTAGCACCCACGGCTGGTAAAAGCCCCGCCTGCGTAAGGCCAGCATCAGCGGAAACGCGGCAAGCACGATGACGAGCTGGCCGAGCTCGACACCGAGATTGAATCCAGCAAGCGAGGCAAAGAGCGCGTTCGTGGTAAGCCCCAGGTCGAGCAACACGCCCGCGAAGCCAAAGCCGTGCAGCAGGCCGAAGGCAAAGGCCAGCACCCAGGGCGGCCCGGGCAGGAAGGGTCGCAGGTTGTTGACGGCGGTGAGCGCGACCGAAAGCGCGATACCGGTCTCGACCCAACGGGAGGGCGGATTCACCACCCCGGTGGCAGCCAGGCCCAGTGTGATGGAGTGGGCGATGGTGAACGCCGTGACCAGCCGCACGGTAGAGGTGTCAGGATTAAATGAGACATGGATCATGAGACGGAAAAACGGGACCGGGCGGGACTTGGTGGGAAATAGCGTTGTAAGTCATTGATTTAACACGCGAAGCGTGCCGCGTAGCGGCTATGGCGGCGGCAAATCTGTTTGCTCGGATTGCATGCGACAAAAAACAGGATTCGCCCGCCTTGTCAGGCGTTTTTTTTGAGGCGCTCGACCTCGGCGCGGAGGTCGGTCAGCGCTTGGCGGAGCTGGGCAGCTTCTGCTGCAGACTGAGCGCGCGCGTACATCTCGTCGAGGAAGGCGGCGGCCTCCTGTTCGGTCATGTCGGCCAGCAGGAGGCCGATTTTTTCGAGGCGGCGGGCATAGGGGACAGCTGAAAAATCTTGTTCTGACGCTGGTTTAGCGCGTTCTCGGCGCATCGGGCCGCGACCGGTGGCCAGCCACTCCAGCGAGACGCCAGCGGCGTCGGCGATGCGGGCTAACTTGTCATAAACAGGTTTCTTGCCTTCGAGGTAGCTTCGAATAGTGGCTTCCGGCATGCCGCATCGACGAGAAAACGCGGACACGGTGTCATCACCTATACAAGTACGCAGTCGCCGAGCGAGCGCGTCCGATTCTTCCATGGAATCGTGCGCGAATCGGACGCGCGAATCGGACATCGGACGTGAATCGGACGCGCGAATCGGACGCGAATCGGACGCGAATCGGACGTTTCATCGGACATAAGAATCCTCGCAACTTGTCGTTGACATCGCAAGAAGTTGCGTTATACTGAAATCATGCGTTACGAGGATAGCACTATGCAGGCAAGAAAGAACATGCAGGAGGTCCGTGCCGCGCTGATCATGCGCGGGTGGCATTCGGTGGCCGCGTGGGCGGTGGCGCACGGGTATATGCCGATTACCGTCAGGCGCTATATCTATGACTGGTGGCACCGCACCGACCGGGAGCCGCTGGGGGGCATCGCCCGCCAGATTGGTAAGGATCTGCGCGCCGAGATTGGAGAAGAAAGCGATGATCGGGGGGCGGCATGACGGTCTGGCTCACCCCGCAGCAGATCGCCAGCATGCGGCTGGCTGGTATGCCGACCACTGATCGCCGTGTGCGCACATGGGCTGAAAAAAATTTGGCCACGATTCGCAACATGTTGCGCGGCAAAGGCATCGAGATCAGCCTCGACAGCCTGCCGATCGAGGCGCAGCGGGATTACTACGCGCGGTTTGCGCAGTCTTCCGCCCCCGGCGGCGAGTCCATCCCGGCGGGGTTGCCCTCTCCCGCCGATTCCAGCCCGGCGGCCACCGGTGCGGGTGGGCTCGCCGGCGTGGGTGGCGCTGTAGGCGCCTTGGCGCATGGCGGTGGCGCCGCCGTGCCTGCGCGGTACCGGGGCGTTGCCGCAGTGACGGCTGCGGCGAACGCTGGCAACGGGCCGCTAACCCGTGTGGCCGGTTCGATTCCGGCCGCCCACGCTGCTGATGATGTTCTCGTGGGCGAACTGATGGCCGCGGCGCGGGATGATGATTTTGAGCGGGTCTTGAAGGCCCGCGATCTGATGCTGCTCTTGAAGCCGCTGCTGGATCTGCCCGAGCGGCACCGTGGCCGGCGGGCGATGGCGGAGCAGATCGCCACGGCGCTTGGCAAGAGCGTCGCTCAGGTCTACCGGCTGGTCGATGTGGCGCGCGATCATGGGGTGGTTGGGCTGGCGCGGCTTGGGCAGCGGCGCGACCGGGGGCAGGCGCGCACGCTGATTTCCGGCCCGTGGCTCACCTGGGCGACCGAGACGCAGTCCCTTATACTCATCTCCGAGCCCACGATACTAAGGCGAATCTCGTATGCCGGTTTCTTCTTGAAAAAAAAAAAAATAATAAAACGTGTATCTCTTTCATAATT
>CAYSFW010000077.1:0-42702 GCA_964430355.1 uncultured Thiotrichales bacterium | reverse complement strand
CCAACCGACGTGCAGACGGGACAGCGGCGGCAGCCTGGGGTTTGGCACAGCCAGCCAACAACATGATGGTGCTATTTGGGCAGGCAGTGTTGCGCGATCAACTCCCACACCCCCTTTCCAGCTTGCATGGTCTGTTTCTGGCCATCGGCGGCTCGGTGCACCAAGATTCCGGGGTGAACAAACTGTTGTTATCCGTGCCCCGCCGCAAACGCGCCTGGTTCGCCGGCCTCTGGGCCAACGCTTCGGCTCCCCCTGTCATTCATGGGCCGCAAACGGGCTAATGGACAATCTGGGTTGATGCGCGACATCTCCGCGAGGTGACGATCGCCCGACAGGAGCAACACACCGCGCGCCTGAGTTTCCGCAAGCAGACGGAACAGGCGGTCGCGTTCCGCAGGGAAGTTCGCCCACTTTTCGAAGCAGTGCTCCTCGGGAATCACCTGGATGCTGGATACGATCAACCGCAGCTCTGCCGGCTCACGCAGCGTACGCTCGAGCCATCGCCACTGGGCCTCGCCGAGGATCGTGGCGTCCGGGCTGTCATTCGGCACCGGGTGCATGCGTGGGCAGTCGAGATTGGGCAGCGCAAGCTTGAGCGGACTGCGGAAGTAGCGCGTGTCGAGCAGGATGATCTGCACCCGCTTACCCGGCGGGCCATCGACGTAGGCCTGATACAGGCCGGGTCGTCCGCGCTCTGGTGCGGTGTCAGGGAATCCGAATAAGTCGAGGAATACCGACTTGGATCCGTCCTTGAAGGCGAAGGCTGCACCGCCGTCGTTGCGGCCGTAGTCGTGATCGTCCCAGATCGCGCGAAGCGTCGCCCGCTCCCGCAGCGCGCGAAAACCGCTCTGCGCGTCGAGCCGCGCATACTCTGCCCGCATCTGGTCGGGGTCATCGGTATCGGCGTAGACGTTGTCGCCCATGAACACGAACTGGTCGGGCCTGGCGGCCAGGATGGCCGACCACACGGGCTGCGGGTCTCGCTGACGCAGGCAGGCGCCGAAGGCGATCCGCGACACACCCTCCGTAGCAGTGCCGATCCCGGCCGCGGGCGGGAGCATCAGCATCGCGGCCACGATGATCGCGAACACGCGAGGCGGGGGCGCGAGACTCCGCCCTGCCCGCTCTTCTCGGCGTAACTGCGCGGCAAGCGAACGAAGGCCGCCGTTGCGGATCGGGCCGGGCCGCATCGGGCGGCTCACTTGGGACGGAAGGCGACCACGTGATCGACCGCGAGCTTGATGCCAATCTTCTCGCCGATGGCGTGGTTGTGGTGGGAAGGCACGAGCGACAGGGCGCGCGCACCGCTCGGGAGTTTGAGCGTGTAGAGGAACTCGGCACCCCGAAAGGCCTTGTGCGCAACTTCCGCAAGCAGGGGACTGTCATCGTCGTGGACGATGTCATCGGGACGCATCAGCACATCGAGCCGACAGTCGCGCAGACAGTGCTCGCAGCCAGCGATGTCGCAGTCCGTGGGGATCGCCCCATTCAAGACGCCCAGCTCGATTTCGACCATGTGGTCGTTGAGCGCCTTGCCCTTGAGGAATACCCCCTGGCCGACAAACCCCGCGACAAAACGGTTCACCGGCCGGTGGTAGAGGTTGTACGCCGTATCCCACTGCTGGATGTGCCCTTCGTGCATGACGCCGATCTTGTCGGCCATGGCGAAGGCCTCATGCTGGTCGTGTGTGACCATGAGCGCGGTGACGCTTTCCTGCTTGAGGATGTCGCGCACCTCCAGCGCGAGCTTTTCGCGCAAATCCACGTCCAGGTTGGAAAACGGTTCATCCAGCAACAGCACGCGGGCGCCCGGCGCCAGGGCGCGGGCCAGCGCCACGCTCTGCTGCTGCCCCCCCGAGAGTTCGTGCGGGTAGGCATGCGCCCGCTGTGTCAGGCCGACCAACTCCAGCATGTGCCGGATCCGCGCCTCGCGCTCGCCACGTGGCATGCGCGATAGCCCGAAGCCAATGTTTTTCGCCACCGTGAGGTGCGGAAACAGGGCGTAATCCTGAAACACCATCGCCACACCGCGCTTGTCGGGCGTCAACGCCACACCCGGCTCGCTGATGGCCCTGCCGTCCAGGCGGATGTTGCCCGTACGCGGCGCCTCGAATCCCGCGATCAGGCGCAACACCGTCGTCTTGCCGCACCCGGAGGGCCCTAGGATGCAGCCGATCTCACCGGGCTCCAGGGCGAACGTCACGCCGTCGACGACCTTGTGTTCCCGATACCAGTGGCCAAGGCGATCTACTTCGAGCAGAGGGGGCATGGGCGTCGTCAAAGAAGCGTCATTTTCATCAATGAGATTCATTATAATGTGCAACTTCCCCGAAGACTGCACAACCATGCGAACGCGCCTGCTACAGCCCCTGCCGGTGATTGCCCTGTTGACCGCCGCGATCTGTGCCCTGCCGGTGGTCGGCGTCGTTGCAAAGGTCTTCCAGCCAGACACCCAGGGTGTCTGGTCGCACCTGATGGAGACGGTGCTGGCGGAGTACGTCACCAACAGCCTGCTGCTGGCCGTGGGCGCGGCCACCGGCGCGGCCCTGCTCGGTGTGGGCAGCGCCTGGATCGTGGCCATGCACCGCTTCGCCGGACGTTCGACACTCGAGTGGGCGCTGCTGCTACCGCTGGCCATGCCGACTTACGTGATCGCCTACGTCTACACGGACTTGTTGCAGTTCCCCGGACCGGTGCAAACGTGGCTGCGTGCCACCTTCGAGTGGCGGCGCGGCGACTACTGGTTTCCGGATGTGCGTTCGCTCGGCGGTGCCATCGTCGTGTTCAGCCTGGTGTTCTATCCGTACGTGTACGTCTTGGCGCGTGCGGCGTTTCTGGAGCGCTCCGGCAGCCTGATGGAGGCCGCACGCAGCATGGGGCTATCCGCACGGGCCGCCTTCTTCCGCGCGGCCCTGCCGGTGGCGCGCCCCGCCGTGGCCGGGGGTGTAGCGCTCGTCATGATGGAATCCCTCGCCGAGTTCGGCGCGGTGTCCTATTTCGGCGTGAACACGTTTACCACGGGCATCTATCGCGCGTGGTATAGCTTCGGCAGCCCGGTGGCCGCCGCCCAGCTCGCTGCCGCCCTGCTCGGGCTGATCGCACTGACGTTGCTGCTCGAAAAGCTGAGCCGCGGGCGGGCTCGCTACCACGAGACCACCCTGCGCAGATCGCTGCCACCGCAGCTGAGCCCCGCGCGCGCGGTGGGCGCCTGGGTGCTCTGCCTGATACCGCTGACCGGCGGCTTTCTGCTGCCGGCGGCGCTGCTGCTGCGCATGGCCTGGTCCGAGGGCGATGCACAATTTGGCGCCAAATACCTCGAACTGGCGGGTAACAGCTTCAGCCTTGCCCTGATCGCGAGCCTCGCCGCAGTGCTGCTCGCTGTGCTGCTCGCCTACGCCACGCGCCTGCATCCCGGCAAGGCGATGTCCGCGATCAAGCGCGCGGCCGCGCTGGGCTACGCCGTACCCGGCACGGTCATCGCCGTCGGCGCGCTCATCCCGTTGACCGCCCTCGACCACGCGCTGATCCAGTTCATGCGCGAGCACTTCGGGGTAACGATCGGCCTGCTACTGACCGGCAGCGCCTTGGCCCTGGTGTTCGCCTACATCGCGCGCTTTCTGGCGGTGGCACTCAACGCGGTGGAAGCCAGCATGATCCGCATCCGGCCGAGCATCGACGACGCCGCACGCAGCCTGGGCGCCACGCGGCTTGGCCTGCTCACGCGCGTACACCTGCCGATGCTCGCGAGCGGGATCGCATCCGCGGCCCTGCTGGTCTTTGTCGATGTGATGAAGGAGCTGCCAGCGACCATCGTGCTGCGGCCTTTCAATTTCGAGACCCTCGCCACCCAGGTCTACGTGCTGGCCTCGGACGAGCGGCTGGCCGAGGCCGCCACCCCCTCGCTCGCCATCGTCGCCGTGGGCCTGATCCCGGTGATTCTGCTCTCGCGCGCCATCCGGCGCAGGTGAGTCGACACCACCAGACATGGGACCTCACATTGGCGGACTGAAATGATCCGGAGGCAAAACGTGCTGCAGCCCAGTGCTGCACAAGCCGAAGCAATCCGCTTGCTACCGCGGGCAACGGTCGCGCGCCACGGATGCCAAGGTCGGAGGGCAAGACATGGGCTGCGCAGCCTTCACGCCGGCTGGTGCTTGTGGTTGTGTCTCTCATTGACGGCGACGGCCGCCTCTGAAAAATCAAAACGACCAAACCACGCGTCGATGGGAAACCCCCAGCCGGGATCGGTGTGGTCGGCGGTGGACTGGGCCTCGGGGTAAGGACCCAGGTCTTCGAGGAGTTGCCGTGTGGCCAGGAGCTTGCCGCACAGCGACAAAAAAGCCCGCTCGCGCGGGCTTTTTTGCGAGCGGGCTAGGTCACTTCCAACCCGCGCGGTCGATGAGCCGCTGAGCGGCGGAGGTATTTTTGGCCAGCACGTCTGCTCCGGTCTCGTCCACCTTGAACTTGCCCAGGGCCTCGAGTTGCGGGTTGTCGAGCTTGACGCCGGGCACGACCGGATACTCGTTGTTGCCGTTCGCGAAATAGGCTTGCGCCTCGGGCGAGGCCAGGTACTCCAGGAACTTGACCGCTGCCGCCTTGTTGGGCGCGTGCTTGAGCATGCCGCCGCCGGAAATGTTTACGTGGGCACCCGTGGTCTTCTGATCCGGGAAGACGACGCCGACCTTGCTCACTACCTCCTGATCTTCCGGCTTGGTCGAGCCCAGCAGGCGGGCGTAGTAGTAGTGGTTGGTGATGGCCACGTCGCACTCACCTGCGGCGACTGCACGGATCTGGTCGGTATCGCCACCTTTGGGATCACGCGCGAGGTTGCGGACCACACCCTCGACCCACTCGCGGGTCTTTTCTTCGCCCAGGTGATGGATCATGCCCGCAACCAGGGTGCGGTTGTAGACGTGACCACCGGAGCGCACGCACACCTTACCGCGGAACTTGGGCGAGGCAAGGTCGGCCATCTGCGCAATATCCGTCGGCTTGACCCGATCCTTCGCGTAGGCAATCACGCGGGCACGGTAAGAAAAGCCGAACCAGCGGTTATTGGGGTCGCGGAACTGCGCAGGGATCGCGGCCTTCAACGCAGCGGAATCCACCGGGTCAAACAGACCAGCGTCCTCGGCGATCTGCAACCGCGCGGCATCCACGGTCAGAAACACGTCGGCCGGGCTGGCCGAACCTTCGCGGACGATGCGCTCGAAGAGCTCGTCCTCCTTGCCATCGATGCGATTGACCTTGATCCCTGTGGCCTTGGTGAAGTTGCCGTAAAGGGCCTCGTCGGTCTGGTAGTGGCGCGCCGAGTAAAGGTTGAGCACCTCCTCCGCATGAGCAGCGACGGAGAACACGGCGGAGGTCAGTACGGTCAAGAGGGTCAGAGCAGATTTGAGCATGTCGGAATCCTGTACAACCTAGGGGTTCGGTGATCTCGAAGTAGTCAGTGGGCAGGATTCTACATGCGAGACGTAATGAGAACAATTCCGAATTAAAAACTATGCGCTCGACAGCCTGAACGTCCGCGAGCAGCGCACAGCCGGTCCCCAGGCGCTGCGCAGCACAGGCCCTGGCGCGAGCGGGCCGCTTCGATGACGATCGCCGGAGATCAAAGCCCCGCCAGCACGCGCAGATGCGCCGCGACACTGCGCGCTGCAGCATGCAGAGCGTAGCCGCCTTCGAGCACAGACACGATGCGGCCGCGGGCGTGTCGCTCGGCGATGCGCAGTAGCTCAGCCGTGATCCACGCGTAGTCCGACTCCTCGAGATTGAAATGCGCCATGTCGTCCTCGCGGTGCCCGTCGAACCCCGCTGAGACGAAGATGAGTTCTGGGGCAAACGCCTCCAGGCGCGCAAACCAGGCCGCACTCACCGCCGCACGCCAGCGCGCGCCGTCGGTACCCGCGGGCAGCGGCACGTTGATGATGTGGTCGCTGCGCGTGTCGGCCCCCCGGTTGGGGTAGTACGGGTACTGGAAGCTTGAACACAACAGGATGCGCGGATCGTCGATGACCGCATCCTCCGTGCCATCGCCGTGGTGAACGTCGAAGTCGACGATCGCGACCCGCGCGAGGCCGTAGCGCTCCACCGCGGCGCGCGCGGCGATGGCCACGTTGTTGAAGATGCAAAACCCGCAGCCCGCATCGGGGCCGGCATGGTGACCCGGCGGGCGCACGGCGCAGAAGGCGTTACGCGCCCTGCCCGAGACCACCAGCTCCACCGCGAGCAAACCGGCACCGACGGCCCGCATGGCCGCATCGAGGGTGTGCTCGCCGAGCGCCGTGTCGCCCGCGAGCCACACCAGCCCCTGCTCGGGTGCAAGCGCATGCACGGTCTCGATGTACTCCGGCGAGTGCACCAGCAGGAGGTCCTCGCGCATCGCCTCGGGCGCCTCCTCGCGCATGAGCCAGAGATCGAGCTGTTGGGCGGCCAGGTGGTCAAACAGCGTGGTGAGGCGCTCGGGACACTCTGGGTGGTGCGGTCCGTTGCTGTGCAGCAGACAGTCCGGGTGGGTGATGAGCGCTGTGGTCATGGGCTGGCGCGCCCGTCCGAGGTATTATTGCAATGCAGCATTCGCGCTGTAACAGGGAGAAGCCGGATGGGTTCTCACAGTTTACACACACTGTTCAGCGCCCGCAGTGTGGCTGTTTTCGGCGCCAGCGAGCGGCCCGGATCCATCGGCGGGATCGTGTTCGCCAACCTGCTCGCCGCGCCCTATCAAGGCGAGCTGTACGCCATCAACCCCAAGCACAAGCAGGTCCAGGGGCGGCCTTGCTTGCCCGAGTTGGAAGGCGTCCGCGGCCCTGTCGAGCTCGCGATCATCGCCACGCCGGCGCGCACAGTGCCCGAGATCGTCCGGCAATGCGGCAAGGCGGGTATTCGCAGCGTGATCCTGCTTTCTTCCGGCTTCGCCGAGAGCGGCCCCAAAGGCCTGCGCCTGCTCGGCGACGTGCTCGAAGAAGCACGCCGTTTCGGTATCCACCTGCTGGGCCCCAACAGCCTCGGCGTGATGCGCCCCAAGCTGGGGCTGAACGCCACCTTCAGCCGCAATCAGGCCTTGCCCGGACACCTCGCGTTTGTCTCACAATCTGGCGCCCTGTGCACCGCGGTGCTCGACTGGGCGCTACCGCGCGGGATCGGTTTTTCGTTGGTCGCAACCCTCGGCGATGGGGAGGATGTCGATTTTGGGGCCGTGCTCGATTACCTGGCGCTGGACCCCGAGACGCACGGCATCGTCCTGTACATCGAGGGCGTGCGCAACGCCCGGCGTTTCCTGAGCGGGCTCCGCGCCGCAGCACGCCTGAAGCCGGTGACCGTGCTGAAAGCTGCGCGCGATGGCACGGCCCGGGGTGCGGAGCGGCGGGGCGCTGGCAGCGCGACCGTCAGTGACGAGGCCTTCACCGCCGCGCTGGAACGCGCCGGCGTGGTTCAGGTGACGAGCGTCTCGCAACTGTTCGCTTCCGCACAAATGCTCACGCGGGGGTTGCGCTTCCGTGGGGAACGCCTGCTGATCCTGACCAACGGGGCCGGACCTGCCGTGATGGCAGTGGACTGCGCAGCGGCTCATGCGCTGCCGCTCGCCACCCTGGGCGGCAAGACCCTCGATGCACTCGATCGTCTGCTTCCCCCGTCGTGGTCCCGCGCAAACCCCGTAAACATCCTGGGTGATGCGCCACCCGAGCGCTACCGCGACGCGCTCAAGGCGTGCCTGGCTGACCCCGGCGTCGACGCCGCACTGGTCATGTTGACACCGCAAGCGTTGACCGATGCTGAGCGCAGCGCCGAGTCCGTCATTCAGGTTGCGCGGGAGACGGACAAACCGCTGCTCGCCTGCTGGATGGGCGATGCCCTGGTGGAGTCGGCCCGCAAGCAATTCGACGCCGCCGGCCTGCCCCAGTTCCGCGCCCCGGAGGCGGCCGTCGAGTCGCTTGCCTACTTGGTCACGCACCGCCGCAACCAGGCCTTGTTGATGCAGACCCCGGCAGCGCTCAGCGAAAGCGAGCCGGCCGACGTGACGGGTGCGCGGCTGATCATCGAATCGGCTCGCGCTGCGGGTCGCTGTCGCCTCAACGAGCGCGAGGCGAAGGCCGTACTCGCCGCGTTCCGCATTCCCACCAACCCGACCATCCTCGCGCGCACCCCGAGCGAGGCCGTGCTCGCCGCCGAGACGCTCGGCTTTCCTGTGGCCTTGAAGGTGTCCGCGCCGCAAGTGCCGCACAAGACCGACATCGGGGGCGTTCGCCTCAACGTCACCAGCGCACAGACCGTGTTGCAACAAACGAACGAGCTGATGGAGCGGGTGCGTGCTGCCAATCCGGGCATCACGGTGGAAGGTGTGAGTGTCGAGCGCATGCGCACCGGACCGCATCTGCGCGAGCTTGGCATATCGGTGGTACGCGATCCGGTGTTCGGACCGCTCATCGCCTTCGGCGCAGGTGGCGTCACGGCAGAGGTCATGCAAGACCGCGCGCTCGCGCTACCGCCACTGAACACGCTGCTGGCCGAGCGGATGATCCGGCGCACGCGCATCTGCCGACTCATCGAGGGCTTTCGCAACCTGCCGGCCGTGCCGCTCGACGCCATCGAGGCGGTGCTGCTGCGCGTCTCGGGCCTGGCCTGCGAGTTGCCCGAGGTCGTCGAGCTCGAAATCAACCCGCTGCTCGTCGACGAGAACGGCGTGCTGGCAGTGGATGCGCGCATCGAGGTTCAGCCCCCGCCGCATCGCCTGGAGCCATACGCGCACATGGCGATCCACCCCTACCCTGCGCACCTCGCCCAAACCCACCTCCTCGCCGATGGCACGGAAATCCTCATCCGGCCGATCCGTCCCGAGGACGCGCCCCTTGAGGACCGCTTCGTGCGCGAGCTCTCAGATGAGTCGCGCTTTCTGCGTTTCATGCAGGCGCTCTCCGAGCTGACGCCGGAGATGCTCGTGCGCTTCACACAGATCGACTACGACCGCGAGATGGCGTTTATCGCGCTTACCGAGATCGATCATGTGCCGACGATCCTCGGCGTGGCGCGCTACATCATCCAGCCCGATGGGGAAAGTGCGGAATTCGCCATCGTTGTGGCGGACCGCTGGCAACAGCGCGGCATCGGCACCCGGCTGATGGAGGCGCTGATGCTCACCGCGCGCAGCAAGGGCCTGCGCCAGCTCGAGGGCGAGGTGCTTTCGCGCAACCGCGGCATGCTCCAGCTCGCCAACCGGCTTGGCTTCGCGCAGACACCGCACCCCGAGGATTGGGATGTGGTGAGGGTATCGCGCCGCCTGTGAGCAAGTTGGGCGCTCCCGCATCGCGCTCGCGGCGGCACCCTCAGGTTCGTCGTGAGTCATCAAAACTTCACGAATCCGTCACGACTCCGTCATGGCCTGCCCCTAGCATGAAAGGCAGTGTCAACTGGGTGGACGTGTATGCGGAATCTGGAGCTCACCAATGCCGGTGAAAAAAACGCGCGCTCGCTGGTCGTCGAGCTGGCGCCGGACCATGGCGCCGTGCTGGCGTCCCAGCGCCTGCGCTACCGCGTGTTCGCCGAGGAGATGGGCGCGAAGCTCGAGAGTGGTTCCGAGGAGCTTGATCGCGATTTCTACGATCCGTACTGCCAGCACCTGCTGGTACGCGACGGCAACAACGGGGAAGTGATCGCCAGCACCCGGATCCTGACCGACGATCAGGCGCGACAGATCGGCAGCTTTTACTCCGAGAGCGAGTTCGATCTGAGCGGGCTCATGCCGCTGCCCGGCCGCGTGATGGAAATCGGCCGCACCTGCGTGGACGCCCGCTATCGCAATGGTGGTGCCATCTCGGTGCTGTGGTCTGGCCTTGCGCAGTTCATGAGCATTCACCGCTTCGACTACCTCATGGGTTGCGCGAGCGTCGGGCTCGGGGATGGCGGCGCACAGATCAATGCGATCATGCGCAGCATCCGCGCCGACTACATGAGCCAGGAATCGCGCCGTGTGCGGCCACGTCTGGAGCTGCCCGCGAGTCCCGTGACGGTCGCCCAGCCCTGCCTGCCACCCCTGCTCAAGGCCTACCTGCGTCTCGGCGCGCGCGTCTGCGGCGAGCCCTGCTGGGACCCGGACTTCAACGTGGCGGATGTTTTCGTGCTGCTCGACCTCGACGACCTGAGCCCGCGTTACCAGCGCCACTTCCTGCAACGTGCTGCGCAGCCCGCGAGGCATCCCGCGCACGCGGCCGAGGTTGCGGTGGGCCGTTAATGGGCCGGGATGGAGCCGTCTTCCACGTTGACGTCCGCGCGGAGCGAGCCCACGACAGAGAGGGGCGCGATACAATGCGTCATGCCTCACGTCCGACGCTTCTACCGCTTTACGCTGCTCGTCCTGCACATCGGGCTCGGCGTGCTGCTCACGCTCGCCCACGCGTGGGAACGCCCGAACGGGCCCGCGCCCACGCCGCGCTTCCGAAAGGTCCGGCAGTGGTGGCTCGGCAAGATTGCTCACATCTGTGGGCTCGACGTCACCCATCACGGTCAGCCGATCAACACGCCCGCGCTGTGGGTCAGCAACCACATCTCGTGGTTGGACATCGCCGTGCTCGGCGGCAGCGCGCCGGTGGGTTTCCTGTCGAAATCCGAGGTCCGCAGCTGGCCCGTTGTCGGCTGGCTCGCGACACGCGCGGGCACGCTCTACATCGAGCGGGGTGGCCTCAACGCCGCCACGCAAGCGTCGGCGAGCATGGCTGCGCACCTGCGCGACGGGCACTCGGTGGTGCTGTTTGCGGAAGGCACGACCACGGACGGGCGTACCGTGAGGCGCTTCCATCCCCGGCTGTTCGCGCCCGCGATGGAGCACGGTCTCGCCGTGCAACCCGTCGCACTGCGCTATCTGGATGCGCAAGGCAACGCACACCCGTTGGTGCCCTACATCAACGAGCAATCGATACTCGACAACCTGTGGGATGTGCTCGGGGAGCGGGGCGTGCGTGTGGAAGTGACCTTCCTGCCCGCGATCACCAACCACGACGGCCAGCAGCGCAAACGGCTGGCCGAGGTGACGCAACTCGCCATCCGCGAGGTCGTGGAGCGGGGCTTGCCACCAACCCAGGAATCTTTCGGGCAGGGGTAGCGAGTCGGGGGGTGTCATGACCCCTCACGTGCCCTTGCGAGTCAGTGTCGTCACCGAAACCTATCCGCCTGAAATCAACGGCGTAGCGAACACTGTGCAGCAATACGTGCGCGGGCTGGGTGCGGCCGGGCATCGGGTACTGCTCGTCCGCCCGTCCCAGGGGCAAGCCGACCAGCCGCAGCGCAAAGGGGATTGCGAGGAGCACCTGGTTACGGGTGTGCCTCTGCCCATGTACCGGAATCTCCGCTTTGGGCTCGCCTCACGTCGCGAGCTCGTGCGGCTGTGGGGCCGGTTCCGGCCGCAGGTCACCTACATCTCCACGGAAGGACCGCTCGGCCACGCCGCGTTGCTCGCCGCACGCAGCCTCGACATCCCCGTGATTTCTGGCTATCACACGCAGTTCGACCACTACAGCCGCGCCTATCACCTGAGCGTACTGCAGCAGCCGCTCACCCGCTACCTGCGCTACTTCCACAACCGCTGCGACGCGACGCTCGTGCCCACACAGGCGCTGAAGGAAAGTCTGCAATGGCGTGGCTTCAAGCGCCTGCACGTGCACACGCGCGGCGTCGATACGGAACTGTTCAACCCTGCGCGCCGAGACCCCGAGCTACGCAGGCGCTGGGGCGTCGAGGACGGTGCGTTCGCGATCCTCTATGTCGGCCGGATCGCGAATGAGAAGAACATCGACCTCCTGTTCGAGGCCTTCGCCGCGGTCCGTGCGCGCGGCTTCAATGCCCGCGTCATCCTGGTGGGCGAGGGCCCCGCAGAGCGGCGGTTGCGGCGCCAGCATCCCGAGGCCGTGTTCTGCGGCCCGCAGCGGGGCGACGCGCTGGCGGCCCACTACGCATCGGCGGACCTGTTCGTGTTCCCGTCGGAGTCGGAAACCTTCGGCAACGTGATCCCCGAGGCGATGGCGAGCGGACTTCCCATCGTTGGCTACGACTACGCCGCCGCGAGGGAGTGGATCGGTCGCTCCGCGCACGGCGTGCTGGCCGAATTCGGTGATGCCGAAGACTTCGTCTCCTGCGTGCTCGAGGCTTGCGAGCGGCGCGAGCAGTGGACCACCTGGGGCTTGAGTGCGCGCAAGGCTGCCGAGCAGCACGCGTGGCCCGCCATCCATTCCGATTTCATCGACATTCTCTCCGCACACGCGACAGAGGGGGCCTACCATGACCTTGTTACAGCGGCTTAGCGAATCCGAAATCGCACTCTGCCTCTACTTCAACCGCATCAACCACAAACGCGCGATCAGCCGGTTTTTCGCTGCAGTGAGCCGGCTGGGCGACGGGGTATTCTGGTACACGATCATTGCCCTGCTGCCTCTCGTGTATGGCATGTCCGCGCTGCCGGTGTCGGTGCACATGCTTGCCGTCGGCGGCGTGGCGCTCGTTATCTACAAGTTGCTGAAGTCGCTGACCAGCCGGGAACGGCCCTACCGGCTCGACGCTAACATCCTGCACAACGTGCCCGCACTCGACCTCTACAGCTTCCCGTCCGGCCACACCATGCACGCAGTGGGCTTTTCGACCGTGCTGGTCAGCTATTACCCCGAATGGGGCTGGCTCGTGGTGCCGTTCGCGGCCCTCGTCGCACTGTCGCGGCTGGTGCTCGGTCTGCACTTCCCCACAGATGTCGTCTTTGGTGCGGCGCTCGGCGGCGTGCTCGCACACCTGTCGTTCAAATTCGTGGTGGGGTGAACGGTAACGGTCTTGGTGGAATCCGCCGTGGAGAGCACCTCGAAAACCCGCAGCGAGCGGCCCGAAAGCAAGCGGACGGGGCGCGAGCCGGGAGACACATCAAGTCGTTAGGCGAGGGAGCGAGCACCACCCAACTCAGCAAACGCGTCGCGCAGCAGGTTTTTCGAGGCGCCCGTGAACGCGGAGTCAGGTATCGGACACCAGAGCGCCTCGCCCTCCAAAGCAGGGCGCATCCTCATCCGCGATGTGGGTACGCTCGGCGATCGTGTGTGCCTGAGCATCCGCCGACGGAACGTCCTAGGAGCCCCGCTGTCGCCGTTGGAGACGGGCCTTGGAAACAAGAAGGGCCGCATGCGGCGGCCCTTTGAATCGTCAAGTCGCTGAGCTGACAGCGTACGACCCTACTTCGGATTCACGCCGAGCGCCTCCACCGTTGCGACGGTCAGGTTACGAGTGACTTCCAGGCCAGCCTGCTTCTGGAATGCCATCACGGCCTGCACGGTCTCCGACCCGATTGCGCCGTCGATGGGCCCCTTGTACAACCCCTTCGCGGCGAGCGCCCGCTGAATCTGGGCGATCTTGTCGCGCGTCATGTTGGTCTCACACAGGATCTCGCGCCATTCCATGCGACCCTCGGACACCTTCTCCTGACGGGTCACGGTACCGAACTCGGCAGGGATCTTGATGCGGCGCTCCTGGGGAGGCTCGATCATCTTAGTGGTTTTCACCGTCTTGTACTGGGCCGGAATCTTCACAACCCGCGTAGTCGCCGGCTGATCCACCACCTTCTTGGTCACCGTTGCATACTCTGCAGGGATGATTTCCTCCCGCGTCGTCGGTGGCGTCTTCATCACGGTCTTGGTGATGGTTTTATACTCGGGCGGCACTTCGACCAAGCACATGATTTCGCCGGTCGCCTCGTCGATGCGCTGCAATGGGCCGGCACCCTTCTTCCACGTCGTATAACCCTCCCGAACAAGGACCTTTTCGGTCACGGTTTCGTACTGGGCGGGCACGGCCACCAGTCGCTTGGACTCCGGCTTGACGAGGACGCGCTCGGTGACGGTCTTGTACGTGGCCGGCACCACTTCGATGCGCTCGGACTCCTCGGAGATCATCACGGTCTCTTCCGCGGTACCGTACTTGGCGGGGATGATCTCGACCTTCTCGCCCTCACTCTTTGTTTGCACGCGCTCGGTCACGGTGCGGTACTGGCCCGGGACAAAGATCCTGGCGTAGCACTCACCGGGCTTGGCATTCGGGGGGAACAGATCATCACCCGCGACAGCAACTTTGCTCTCAGCGGCGGCCGCGGGGGCGCGTGCGGCCTTCTCACGGGCTGCGAGCGCAGCCTCACGATCCTGCAGCGCCTTCAACTTGGCCTCATACTCCTTTTCGGCCGCCGAGGTCGTCATCGGCGCCTTAGTCGTGGAACACGCACTCACCATGAGCACCAGTAGCGCGGTCGACGCTACGGTGGCGGTTTTCAAAAGTCTCATTGGCACACCCCCCAACCAGGATAGAAACTTGGAAGTCGGTAAGTTATAGACCAAAAGCGTGAACTAGTTTGTAAAATTTGCGAGCAACAAAGTCACATGGAGTCCGCGGGTTTGACATGAAGTGGGGCAATGTGGTCGGGGCGGTTGGTCACGCGGTAACCCGTGTACAAACAGGACTAGCCTCGGCCACGGGAGCGGTCGAGGAATCTGTCGCGTGCCAACGGTACGCCCACGGCTCAGCATACCCGTGGGGCGCACCGCATCACGCAGAGCTGATTACTTGCGCTTGAGCGCGTCGCGAATCTCCGTGAGCAACTTGACCTCTTCGCTCGGTGCAGGCGCCGCAGCCGGCGCGGGTTTGCGCAGACGGTTGATCGCCTTGACCAGCATGAAGATCACGAACGCAAGGATCAGAAAATCGAGCGCCGTCTGCAAGAAGCTGCCGTATTTCAGCACGGGCGCTCCCGCGTCCTGCGCGGCCTTGAGCGTCGGATAATCCGTAGTACTCAGGTTCAGGAAGAGCTGGCTGAAATCGACCCCGCCCGTGAAGATACTCACGAACGGCATGATCACGTTATCGACCAAAGACCCCACCAGCTTCCCGACAGCACCACCGATAATGATACCGACGGCCATGTCGACCATGTTGCCCTTCAGGGCAAATTCCTTGAACTCCTGGATCATTCCCATGCGATGTCACCTCGTTACGATTGAAATTTTCACAATTAGCCCTACCTGACGGATGGCCAGGACGGTTGCGTTCGTCACTACTTTTTAAGCCCGTCCTGTATTTTTCTGAGCCCTTCCGCATCGCCCGCGAGAATCATTCGGGCCTGCTGGGGCCAACTTTCGGGGTCGATCAACGCAAACCGCGATCCTGCGGCATCGAGCACGGCCTTCAACTCTTTGGGGTCTGCTGCCGCCAAATGGTCGAGTGTTTGGAAGCCTGCGGCATTCAAAAGTTCCTGCGTTTTCGGCCCAATGCCCGCAATCATGCGCAACTCCGTTCCCGCTTTGCGAGCCTTGGCAAACGCCGAAGCGAGCGGGGAGTCGCCAGCGGACTCGACGGCCTGCTCGCCGGAACTTTGTGCACCAGCCGGTTCAGAGTCCCTAGACGGCGCCTCTGCCACGGCGTCAGACGCTGCCACTGGTTCGGCTTCCTTCGCCGCTGCCTCTACCGCAACGTTGGACGCTACCACCGGGACGCCCGCCGCCGCGGCACCCGGCAACTCGATACCTCTCGACATGGTGAACGGCTGCGGGAGCCCGTCATCTTGCCCGGTGCCCCGCACGGCCGAAATGGCAACCTCCCTGGCCGGTGACGACTTCTTTTTCCACCAGAACGTAAACAGCAACCACTCGACGACCCACGCGACGATGACGCCCGCGACGAAAAACTTCATGACTTTTCTCCAGCATTCAAGTTTTTGCTTATGCCCGCAGTCGAATGGCAGCGCACAGCGCTTGAGGGCGAATCCACGGGGCAGCTTCGGCCCCAGGCAGGACCCTTCCGCTGCCGTAGCGTACAACGATTCACGAATATCCGGCTAATCCACGCCTCTGGCAGCGGCACGGATGGCACCTATACTTGCATACACGGCCAGTCCAACAAACACACGAGAGCAGAGGAGATGCGGTGCATGAACAGGGTAAGCTATGTCGTTTTCGGAGCGGCGTTTGCGCTGCTGGCTGGGCAATCGCCCCACGCTGACGAACGCAAGTTCGATAGTTACACCCTCAACTACAATGCGTTTCCCTCGGACTTCTTAAGCCCGCAGATTGCGCGAGCGTACGGCATTAGACGTAGCAAGAACCGTGGCGTGCTGAACGTCTCCGTCTCCGAGTCGCAGCCCGGCGGTCTGCCGAAACCCGTCGAAGCGGAGATCAACGCTCGCGCCGTAAACGTCTACCAGCAGGTCAAGCCACTCAAGTTGCGCAAAGTCATCGATGGCGACGCCATTTACTACATCGCCGAATTTCCGGTGGCCAATCAGGAAATCATCAATTTCGAGATCACCGTCCGGCGTGACGGCAAGGAAATCGGGAGCGCGAAGCTTCAGAAACAATTTTTTACAGACTGACCAAGTGAGCGAACCGGTGGTCAGCTACGCGGAGAATCTTGAAACCTGCCAGAGCTGGTAAACCCCGAGGGCAATCACGAGCGCCCCGGCGAGCCAGCGCAGGGCGGGTCGGCGCGCAACGTTCGCGACCCAGCTCGCGAATCCGCCGATCAACAGGAGATTCGGCAAGGTTCCCAAGCCGAAGCCCAACATCAATAGAGCACCTTGACCGGCCCCGCCGGCTGCCAAGGCCCAGATGAGCACGCTGTAGACCAATCCGCACGGCAGCCACCCCCAAACACTCCCGAGCGGAAAGGCTTGCCAGGCGGAGCGGACGGGTATCAGTCGCCTGCCGAGCGGCTCGATGCGCCGCCACACCGAGCCGCCCAGCCGCTCGACCCGCAACAACCCCGACCACCAGCCGCCCAGATACAGCCCCAGCGCGACCATGAACAAACCCGCGATCGCCAGGAAGACCCGCTGGGCTTCGTGGACACGCGACAGCTCCAGCGCTGCGGCACCCAACCACCCGGCAATCGCGCCAGCCGCCACGTAGCTCGAGATCCGGCCGGCGTTGTAGGCGAGCTGGATGATCCAGCCTCGGCCCGCAGACGGCGTCGAACCGCCGTGCGCCCCGAGCGTCAGGGCCCCGACGATACCGCCACACATCCCCAGGCAGTGGACGCCGCCCAGCAGGCCCACGACCAGGGCCGCGGCGAAGGATGCCTCGACGCTCAAAAATCACCCATTCTTGGGCACATGTACAAACCCGTCTTGATGATCGAAATGCAAGCGACGCGAGCGCCCTCCGAATGGATCAGCCCGCGGCGAGACGCGCGCGGCGTCCGGCTACGGCAATCCTCAGTTAAGCGCATTACGCGCCAGGTAGTGCCCGCCGGAAAAACCGGCAAAGTACAGACCGAGACCGGGGTGATCGATCGGCGTCGGGACGAAGTCGGCGACCAAATCACGCTCGGCCACGTAAGTCGCCGCCTCGTTACCGTCGACCAGCACGTAGTACCATGGAAGCTCGAGCGCGGCCTCATCGTTCCCGGCCAGCGCCCGCCATTCGGGCCGGCCGAGAAAGCGTGGATCCACATCGACCACGACACCCCGGTAACCTTGACCGACATGATGAACGACCTGCCCAACACTGAACTTGACTGAAACCGCTTGCATTGAATCACCTCTACAACCTTCACCCTCTTGGCTCTACGCCGCGAGTGGTTCCTGACTTTCGATATCGGGCCACGCGGGGGAGAATTCAAGAGGCTCGGGGGGCGTCGTGGGTAACCGAGTTCTCACTTCGAGCAGTTGGTAACGGCTCCTGAACACCCGCGACGTTCGACTTACTTTACAATGCTGCCTCGTTGAATCTGCCGCTAAACCCACAAATCAGAGTCAGGTAAGACCCCGTGCGGTCCTCTCAAGCCGATCTGCAATCCCCGACGCCCTCGGGAAAGCATCCCAGCCGATGGCCATGAGTGTCGGCATCGATCTTCGCGAGCTCGCTGCCTCACCCACGCTCCGCGGCATCGGCCGGCATGCGCCGCGCGCCATCACGGCCGGGTTGATCGTGGCGATCGCCTGGTCGGTCGCGCAGCTCATCTGGCAGCTCACCCTGCCGCCCGCGCCGGTCAACCTGAGCCCAGAACCGGCACCAACCCGCGCGTCACCCTCCGTGCTCCGCGACTACGCCGGCGAGATCAGCCGGCTCGATCTGTTTGGCATCGCCAACGTCAAGTCCGCCGGCGTCCCGGACGACGCGCCCGATACCCAGCTCAACCTCAAGCTGAGCGGCATCTACGCCTTGCCGGACGAAACCCGCGGCATGGCGCTCATCAGTGCGGGCGGCGCGCCAGAAAAATTGTTCAAGGTCGGCGACACCCTGCCAGGCAACGCAAAGCTCAGCGCGGTCCATCCCGATCGCGTCGTGCTCGAGCGCGCGGGACGCTTCGAGGCCCTGCGGCTGCCGACGAGCACGCCTGGCGGAGCGGGCCGCGCATCCCCCGCGCGCGCCCAAGGCGGCGCAGCGCCCGCGGCAGCGCCGCGCGCAGCATCCGATCTCGGGAGCTTCCGTCAGCAGATGCTGCAAAACCCCGCGAAGCTCGGCGAGCTCGTCAACGTCGCCCCCGC
The DNA here is from genome assembly GCA_964430355.1 of uncultured Thiotrichales bacterium. Lineage (GTDB taxonomy): Bacteria > Pseudomonadota > Gammaproteobacteria > UWMA-0217 > UWMA-0217 > CAYSFW01. The sequence continues at coordinate 24,215 of CAYSFW010000077.1, read as the reverse complement.
TTACGAGAACAATCACTTCGTCGGCTATCGCGTCAGCGCCCGCCAGGCGCACCCGGTATTCGACCAGATCAACCTCCAGAACGGCGACATCGTCACGCGCGTGAACAACGTCACCCTCGATACCCCGGAGAAGGGCATCCAGGCCCTGCAGCAACTCAGCCAGGCGCAGTCGCTCTCCATCACGGTCAATCGCAATGGGCAAGTCTTCGAGATCAACCACAGTTTTTGATCGCCGCTGCCGCGCGAGGGCCGATTCCCGTACCATTGCGGCGCCGGTGCGCACACCGGCTGCCCCCCCATTCCCAGAGGATCTGCATCGAATGAAGTGGCTTGAAGGACTGCGACTGGCCCTGCTTGCGACCCTTTGCGCTGGCGCGCTGAGCACCGCGCTCGCGGTCGATGGCGGCCCGGGCACCGCCACCCTCAACCTCAAGGATGCCGACATCCGGGTGCTCATCGACACCGTCTCGGAGATCACCGGCAAGAACTTCATCGTCGACCCGCGCGTCAACGCCCGCGTCACCGTGATCTCATCCAAGCCCATGCGCGCCAACGAGATCTACGACGTGTTCCAGTCGGTGCTGCAGGTGCATGGTTACGCCACCGTGCCGTCGGGCGAGGTGATCAAGATCGTGCCCGACGTCAATGCCAAGCAGGGCCCGGTCTACACGACCGACAACCCCGCCCGACTCGGCACCGACGAGATCGTCACCCAGGTGATCCAGGTCAACCACGTGCCCGCCGCGCAGCTCGTGCCGATCCTGCGCCCGCTGATCCCGCAGCAGGGCCAGCTCGCCGCCTTCCAGCCGAGCAACACGCTGCTGATCTCCGACTACGCGGGCAACGTCCAGCGCATGGTCGACATCGTTCGCCGCATCGACCGTCCCGACCAGGACGACATCGAGGTTGTGAAACTCACTCACGCCTCCGCCACCGAGGTCGCACGCACCCTCACCCAGCTGCAACGCGGCGGCGCGGCACAAGCAGCCGCGCAGGCCGGTGGCGGCCTCGGCACGCCCGTAATCACCGCCGACGAGCGCACCAACAGCGTGCTGCTCTCCGGCGATAAATCCTCGCGGCTGCGACTGCGTAGCATCATCGCGCACATGGACACCCCGATCGCCCTCTCCGGCGATACGCAGGTCGTGTTCCTCAAGTACGCCAAGGCCGAGGACATGGTCAAAATCCTCACCGGCAAGGGTGGAGCGACGACCTCGACGCGGAGCACCTCATCGACTCGGCGCAGCACGCGCCCAAGCAGTACCGGCTCGCTGCTGTCCAACACCGGCATCGGCGAATCGGCGAACACGGCGAATCAGGCCAGCGCCGCACCGATCAGCGGCACCGACCCGGATCGAAACCTCGAGGTGCATGCCGACCCTGCCAACAACGCACTGGTCATCACGGCACCGCCTGCGGTGCAGCAGGAGGTTCGGCAGGTCATCGCCCAGCTCGACATCCGCCGCGCCCAGGTGTTGCTGGAGGCCATCATCGCCGAGGTTTCCGTGGACCTCGCCACCGAGCTCGGTCTGCAATTCGCGATCAACGGCTCGACGGCGGAAAACGCTGCGCCGGTCGGCTTCACGAACTTTGGCGGCGCTGGCACCTCGCTGTCCTCGCTGCTCGCGCTGTCGCGCAACCCCACCGCGCTCGCCAACGGCGCGTTCCTCGGTGTCGCGGACCTGCGCGAGGGGCGCACCAACTTCGGGCTGTTGCTCAAGGCGCTGTCGGGTGATGCGGCCACCAACATCCTCTCCACGCCGAGCCTGGTGACGATGGACAACGTGGATGCCGAGATCAAGGTCGGCCAGAACGTGCCGTTCATCACCGGCCAGTACGCCAACACCGGGACCGCCACCGGCACGACGGGCGTGGTCAACCCGTTCCAGACCATCGAGCGCAAGGACGTGGGCCTGTCGCTGCGGGTCAAGCCCCAGATCAACGAAGGCGACTCGATCAAGCTGGAGATCGAGCAGGAGACCTCGAGCCTCGCCGCCTCGAGCTCGGGCGCCTCCGACATCATCACCAACCAGCGCGCCATCAAGACCACCGTCATGGCCGAGGACGGCCAGGTGATCATCCTCGGCGGGCTGATCGACGACAACTTCAAGGACAGCCAGCAAAAAGTGCCTCTGCTGGGCGACATCCCCGTGCTCGGGGCGCTGTTTCGCTACAACAACACGCAAAAGGTCAAGCAAAGCCTGATGGTGTTCATCCGCCCGGTGATCCTGCGCGATGCCGCAACCGCCAACGCCTACACGAGCCAGAAATACACTGCGTTTCGCAACCGGCAGGTCGATGCCAACATCCAGGACCGCGGGCTGGTACGCGATTCCGCCGCGATCATCCCCGACCTCGATGACCTCATCACCCAACTGCCGGGGGCGAACGCGCTGATCGAGCAGTTGCCGGATGGCGGTAGCTGACGCAGCCCGCATGGAACCCGTCCTGCTGCAACCCGCGCTGCGCCTGCCGCAACCCTCCTACGGTTTCGCCAAGCGCCACGGCATCGCCCTTGGCGAGGACCGCGAGGGGCGACTGTTGTTGGTCTACAAGGCGCCGTTCAAGCCCGAGATCGCTGCGGAAGTGCGCCGCTACGTCGGCGTGCCTGTCCGCCTGCGCAGCGTGGATGACGAAACCTTCGACCAGAATCTGGCCCGGCTCTACGGCCAGGGCGACGGCGGTGCCATGGCGATGGTCCAGGACCTGGGCGAGGAGTTCGATCTCGCGCAGGTCGCCGAGTCGCTCACCGAGACGCAGGACCTGCTCGAGTCCGAGGACGACGCGCCGATCATCCGCCTGATCAACGCCATCATTACCCAGGCCATCAAGGAAGGGGCGTCGGACATCCACTTCGAGCCGTTCGAGAACCGCCTTGCGGTGCGCCTGCGCGTAGACGGCGTGCTGCGCGAGATCCTGCAGCCGCCGCGGGAGCTCGCGCCGCTGCTGACCTCGCGCATCAAGGTCATGGCCAAGCTCGACATCGCGGAGAAGCGCCTGCCGCAGGACGGCCGCATCACCCGTTCGATCGGCGGGCATGTCATCGACATGCGGATCTCCACCTTGCCCTCCGGCTCGGGCGAGCGGGTGGTCATGCGCCTGCTCGACCGGCAGGCCGGGCGGCTCAACCTCGAACAGCTCGGCATGCCCAACGACGTGTTCCAGCTCGCCGATGAGTGCATCCGCCGGCCGCACGGGATTTTCCTCGTCACCGGCCCGACGGGTTCGGGCAAGACCACCACGCTCTACGCAGCACTGGCCCAGCTCAACGACCGCAGCCGCAACATCCTCACCGTCGAAGACCCGATCGAGTACTACATCGACGGCATCGGGCAGACGCAGGTCAACACCAAAGTGGACATGACCTTCGCCCGCGGCCTGCGGGCCATCCTGCGGCAGGACCCCGACGTGGTGATGGTCGGCGAGATCCGCGACCTGGAGACCGCCGAAATCGCGGTACAGGCGAGCTTGACTGGCCACATGGTGTTCTCCACCCTGCACACCAACACCGCCGTCGGCGCCGTCACCCGGCTGCGCGACATGGGCGTCGAGCCCTTCCTGCTGTCCTCCTCGCTGATTGGCGTGCTCGCCCAGCGCCTAGTGCGCCGGCTTTGCCCCCACTGCAAGCAGCCGCACACCGCGACCGCGAGCGAACTCGACTACCTCAAGCAGCCTGTCGGCGCCACGCTGACGATCTACAGCGCCACCGGCTGCGACAAGTGCAACCAAACCGGCTACCTGGGCCGCACCGGGATCTACGAGCTGGTGCTCGTGGACGACGCCCTGCGCAACCTGATCCACGACGGCGCTGGCGAGCATCAGCTCGAACGGCAGGCACGCCTGCGCACCCGGGGCATCCGCGACGACGGCATCCTCAAGATCCTCGAAGGCATCACCTCGATCGAGGAGTTGATGCGCGTCACCCGCGACGCCTAGCTGCCAAAGTTCGATTTCCATGCCAGCCTACGAATACGTCGCACTCAAGCCCAACGGCCGCGAGGAGAAGGGCGTGCTCGAGGGCGACTCCGCCCGCGCGGTGCGCCAGGCGTTGCGCGAGCGCAAGCTCACGCCGCTGGACGTCAAGGAGCTCGGCGAGGCGCCCGCGAGCGGCGCCGGCAAGGGCGGCATCCGCACCTTCCGGCAACGGCTGCGCGCGGCCGATCTCGCCCTGCTCACCCGCCAGCTCGCGACACTGCTGCGCGCCGGAACGCCGCTCGAGGAGGCCCTAGCGGCCATCGCGCGCCAGTCGCACAAGAACTCGGTCAAGCGCGTCGTCACCGGCGTGCGCGCCAAGGTGGTCGAAGGTTACGCGCTCGCCGACAGCCTGAACCAGTTTCCGGGCGTCTTCCCCAGCCTGTTTCGCGCGACAGTCGCCGCCGGCGAGCACGCAGGGCAACTCGATGCCGTGCTGGAACGCCTCGCAGACTACACCGAGAACTCGCAGGCGATGCAGCAGAAAATCGCCACCGCGCTGATCTACCCGATCCTGCTCACGGTGATCTCGATCGCCGTGGTGAGCGGCCTGCTCGGTTACGTCGTTCCACAGGTCGTGCAGGTCTTCACCAGCATCGGCCAGGAACTGCCGGCCATCACGCGCGGACTGATCGCCGTGAGCCACGTGGTGCGCGACTGGGGTCCGTACGTGCTGATCCTGCTCGTGCTAGCCGCGTTCGCCTTCGCCCGTGCGTACCGCAAACCCGGTTTTCAGCGTCGGGTGGACCGTCTGCTGCTCGGCATCCCCCTGGTCGGCACGCTGTTGCGGGGCAAGAACACGGCGGCCTTCGCGCGCACGCTGTCCATCCTCGCCGCGAGTGGGGTGCCCATCCTCACGGCGTTGCGCAATGCGGCCGAGGTCGTCGGCAATCTGCCGATGCGCGAGGCCATCGAGGAGGCCGCCGAGCGGGTGCGCGAGGGCGCCTCGCTGTCCGGCTCGCTGCAGCGCTCGGGCCTGTTCCCGCCGATGACCGTGCACCTCATCGCGAGCGGCGAGGGCTCGGGCAACCTCGAGTCCATGCTTGCCCGCTCCGCCGAGCAACAGGAACGCGAAACCGCGACCCTGATCGGCACCGCGCTCAGCCTCTTCGAACCATTGCTGATCCTTATCATGGGTGCCGTCGTGCTGCTCATCGTGCTCGCCATCCTGCTGCCGATCTTCGAGCTGAACCAGTTGGTGAAGTAGCCAGCCACCCCAGCTGTCGAGAGCGAGACCGAGTGTTAACACGCTCGTGGTAAATTCCGACCGGTCGTCACCGGCACGCTCTCATTTCACCACCCGCCTCGGTTCGAGATGTTGCAAGCCCGACTCAGCTGCTCACAACGCACTCAGGACGCCGCGCACCGCGTTGCGGCGATCCGCAACCTGGCCCACCGCGTGCGGCGATGAGCGGCCTCCCCACCGTCGACATCCTGAGCCTGCTGGCCGCCGTCGGTCTCGCCGCGCTCGGGGGCGAGTCGTTCCTGAAGGGCGTGCTGGGCGTGGCGGCGCATCTGCGGTTGCCAAAGCTGTTGGTGGCCACGACACTCGCTGCGTTTGCCACCTCCAGCCCCGAACTGACGGTCTCGAGTCTCTCGGCCATCGCGGGCAAGCCGGAAATCGGCCTCGGGGATGCGCTCGGCAGCAACGTCGTCAACATCGCGCTGATCCTCGGGCTTGCCCTGCTGTTCGGACCGCTGCCCGCCAGCCTCGCAGAGAGCCGGCGGGATTTTGCGCTGGCCGTGTGCGTCCCGCTGCTCACGTTGGGGATGGCTTGGGACGGGACTTTCAGCCGGACCGAGGGCGCCGTGCTGCTCGGCCTGTTCATCGCCTGGCTCGCCGCCATGATCCGGCAGGCCGTGACCTACCGGCGGGCCAACAACGGCGCCGCGGAGGTATCTGTCACCGCGGTGCAGGCATGGCTATTCCTCATCGCGGGGCTGGTAGCCCTGATCCTCGCCGGACGGTTGTTCGTGATCGGGGCATCGAACGTGGCGGCCGCGCTCGGCGTACACCCTTACGTCATCGGCGCGCTGGTGGTGGCCGTCGGCACCTCCCTGCCGGAACTGGTCACGACCCTGTTCGCCCGGCTGCGCGGCCACGACGAGGTGGGACTGGGCACCCTGCTCGGCAGCAACCTGTTCAACGGACTGGCGATCGTAGGCACGGCGGCGAGCATCCACCCCATCCACCCCCCGTTCGCGGAGGTGGCCACGGCGCTCGGCTTTGGCGTGCTGACGGTGGTACTGATGCTGCCGCTCAACGGGCGCATCACGCGCCTGCAAGGCGTCCTGCTGCAGGCCGCCTATGTCGCCTTCGTCACAGTGACCCTGCGTGTCTGAACACCACTCGTCGTGCAGCTCAACCGAACGAGCCGCCCGGCTTCACATCCGGGACGGTACCGGGCGGAAACTTGCGTGACTTACCCGCTGGCTTCGCTACAATGCCGGCCGCTGGCGTCGTACCCACCCCATTCAGCGAGGTGAACCATGACCATTCCGCCGCTCCTGCGCCTTCTGACGACGATCGCGGTCCTGCTGCTGGTCGGTTGCGCGAAACCGCCTTATGACGAAGTCGACGCGGCAGAACTGCAGGCCCTGCTCGATCGGGGCGTTCCACTCTACGATGTGCGCCGTCCCGAGGAGTGGCGGCAGACGGGGGTCATTGCCGGCAGCCAGAAGCTCACCTGGGTAGACGGCTCGGGCCGACCGACGCGTGAGTTCTACACCACGTTCCTGCGCGACGTGCCCAAGGATCAGCCCGTGGCAGTGATATGCCGGACTGGCAACCGCACCGCCCAACTCGCGCGTGAACTGATGGAACGGCACGGCTACACCCAGGTGCACAATGTAACGCACGGCATCAAGGGCTGGCTCGCCAAGGGTCTGCCCGTGGTGAAGGACTGACGCGCCGCGCCCCGCAGAGTTCGCACCCTCCAGCACCTACTTAGGTAAACAACCCCATGCGCCTGTTCTCTCCCCTCTACGAGCGTGCCATGCAGTGGGCGCGCCACCGCCGCGCCCCCGTCTACCTTGGGGCGCTGAGCTTTGCAGAATCCTCGTTCTTTCCGATCCCGCCCGATGTGATGCTCGCGCCCATGTCGCTCGCCCGGCCGGAACGCGCCTGGTACTTCGCCCTGCTCACCACCCTCACCTCAGTAGCCGGCGGGTTGGCCGGGTATGCCATCGGCTACTTCGCCTTCGAGGCCATTGCGCCCTGGCTGCAGACCACCAAGTACTGGGCGAGCTACGAAACCGCCGTGGCCTGGTTCAGGGACTACGGTTTCTGGACCGTATTCGTCGCCGGGTTCTCGCCCATTCCCTATAAGGTGTTCACCATCGCCGCCGGCGCGCTCTCGATGGCGCTGCTGCCGTTCGCGTTGGCCTCGGCGATCGGCCGCGGCGCACGCTTCTTCATGGTCGCCGGGTTGATGAAGTGGGGCGGCCCGCGCATGGAGGCCACCCTGCACCGCTATGTGGACCGCATTGGCTGGGCTACGGTGGCGCTGGTCGTGGCGGCCCTGCTGTTCTTGCGCTGACGTTTGCGACCGCCACGACGGACGCATTGACCCATTCATGACTTGGTCATGACCTCGCGCAAGCGCGTTGAAGCCAGGGGAAATCGGGCCATGATCTGAACAATACCGTATCATCATTGGATCAATGCGCGATTCGATAAGGATCCTGTCCCGGTGCACACCATCCCAGCGGAGCTTTAGGCTATGCCGCGCGGCTTACAGGTCGTGTGGTTCAAGCGTGATCTGCGGGTTTTCGATCACGCCCCACTCAGTCGAGCCGCCCAGCACGGGCACGTCCTGCCGCTCTACATCGTGGAGCCTGAGCTCTGGCAACAACCCGACGCCTCGCCCAGACAGTGGCAGTTCGTGCGCGGGAGTCTCGAGGCGCTGGACCGCGATCTGCGCTCGCTCGGCCAGGGTCTCATCGTTCGAACCGGCGAGGCCGTCGCCGTACTTGCCGAGCTACACCGCCGCCACGGGATCGCGGCCCTGTGGTCGCATCAAGAAACCGGCAACGCCTGGACCTTCGCCCGAGACCGTCGCGTCGGCGCCTGGTGCCGCGAGCAAGGCATTCCGTGGCATGAATCGCCCCAACAGGCGGTGGTGCGCCGGCTGCGCTCGCGCGACGACTGGAACGGCCATTGGCAGGCGTACATGCGCCAGCCGCTCGTGCCCGCGCCCGATGCGTTGCGGGGCGTATCGGGCGTACGTACGGAGGGCATCCCCACCTGGCCGTTTGCGGACTACGAGGCGGCCGACGCCATCGAGATCCAACCACCGGGCCGCGCCGCGGGCGAGGCGGCGCTGGAGAGCTTCTTCGCCGACCGCGGGCGGCGCTATCACCTCGAACTCTCCAGCCCCGTCACCGCGTATGACGCGTGCAGCCGGCTGTCCCCCCACCTTGCCTGGGGCACGCTCTCGATCCGCGAGGTCGTCCAGGCAACGTGGCTCATGCGCGGCCGCCTGGACCCGGAGCGTCCGGCCGACCGTGACCGTGCGCGGGCACTCAAGGCGTTCGAGAGCCGCCTGCACTGGCACTGCCACTTCATCCAGAAGCTGGAATCCCAACCGTCGATCGAGTTCGAGAACCTGCAGCGGGCCTGCGACGGGCTGCGCGAAGGGCAGTTCGACCGCGGCCGCTTCGAGGCCTGGGCGAGCGGGTCCACCGGCATCCCGATGGTCGATGCGTGTATGCGGGCACTGGCGGCGACGGGCTGGCTCAATTTCCGCATGCGCGCCATGCTCGTGTCGTTTGCGAGCTACCAGCTCTGGCTACACTGGCGTGAGCCGGCCTTGCACCTGGCGCGGCTGTTCACGGACTACGAACCGGGCATCCACTATTCTCAGGTCCAGATGCAGTCCGGCGTCACGGGGATCAACACGCTGCGCATCTACAACCCCGTCAAGCAGTCGCTCGAACACGACCCGCACGGCCGATTCATCCGCCGCTGGGTGCCAGAGCTCGCCGCCCTGCCGGATAACCTGCTGCACACCCCGTGGCTCGCGAGCCCCGACATCCTGCAGCGCCACGGGATCCGGCTCGGCACACACTATCCCGAGCCTGTGGTGGATCACGAGGCTGCCGCCCAGGCGGCACGCACGGCGATCATCGCCGCGCGGCGCACGCCACAGGCCCGCGACGAGGCCCGCGCAGTGATGCGCCAGCATGGCTCGCGGCTCAAGCCGCGCCAGCGGCAGTCAGCGGGGCGCGCCGCCGCCCAGCGCGACCTGTTCGAATGAACGACCACGGCAAGCTGCTGATCGTCCTTGGCGATCAGCTCGATCCTGACCACCCGGGACTGCGTGACTACGACGCCGGACGCGATCGGGTGTGGATGGCGGAGGTGCCCGAGGAGTCGACCCACGTGTGGTCGCACAAAGCCCGCATCGTGCTATTCCTGAGCGCGATGCGGCACTTCCGGGACGCGCTCGCCGCGCGGGGTCTGACGGTGATCTACCGCGCGCTCGACGCCCACCCGCACGCCAGCCTGGGCAGCGCCCTCGATGCCGACCTTGCCGCGCTCGCACCTGCCCGCGTCGCGGTGGCGCAGCCCGGTGACTACCGCGTCCTGCGCACGCTGCGCGAGACCTGCGCGCGGCACGGTATCGCGCTCGAGGTCCTCGAGGACACGCATTTTCTCGTGCCCGCTGCAGCGTTTGCGGACTGGGCCGCGGGACGCAGGCACTTCGTGATGGAGCATTTCTATCGCTGGGTGCGGCAGCGCGAGGCGATCCTCATGCACGGCCGGGAACCCGCAGGCGGGCGCTGGAACTTCGATGCCGACAATCGCAAGGCCTTCGGTCGCGAGGGCCCCGGCTTCACGCCGCCCCCGCGGCAATCCGCGCCGGACGCCGTCACGCGCGAGGTGATGGCGCTCGTTGAACGGCGCTTCGCCACCCACCCTGGTGCGCTCGCGGATTTCGACTGGCCGGTGACTGAAGCCGATGCCGAGGCGGCGCTCGACGACTTCATCGAACACCGCCTCGCTAGCTTCGGTCCATTCCAGGACGCGATGTGGAGCGGCGAACCCTGGCTCTACCACTCGCGCATCTCCGCCGCGCTGAACCTCAAGCTCATCAACCCTCGGGCCGCCATCGATGCCGCCGCGCAGGCGTGGCACCAGAGTCAGGCCCCGCTCGCCAGCGTGGAGGGGTTCATCCGCCAGATCGCCGGCTGGCGCGAGTACGTGCGCGGCTTGTGCTGGCTCGGGATGCCCGAGTATCTCGAGCGCAACGCCCTCGGCGCACAGGCGCCCCTGCCACGCTTCTACTGGACCGGCGAGACACACTACCGCTGCCTGCGCGAGGTGATCGGGCAGACGCTGCGCTACGGGTATGCGCACCACATCCAGCGCCTGATGGTCACCGGGCTCTTCGCGCTGCTGCTCGGCGTCGAGCCGCGCGCGGTCCACGCCTGGTATCTCGCGGTTTACGTCGATGCCGTGGAGTGGGTCGAGCTGCCCAACACGCTTGGCATGAGCCAGTTCGCCGACGGCGGCTGGCTGGCGAGTAAACCCTACGTCGCCTCCGGCAAGTACATCCAGCGCATGAGCAACTACTGCGCGGGCTGCCCGCTGGACCCAGCGAAGGCGACCGGCGCGCGCGCCTGCCCGTTCACCACCCTGTACTGGGACTTCCTCGAGCGTCACGCCGCACGCTTTGCCCGTCACCCCCGCGTCGGCCAACAGTGGCGTAACCTGGAGCGGTTCTCCGCTACCGAGCGCCTTGCTATCCGCCAGGCCGCCGAGGCGCTGCGCGCAAGCCTCGCCTAGCAAGCACACAGACTAGGCAAGCCGAGCGGCGCACCAAGTCGTGACCGCGATCTTGGACTTGCGCCCGGCAGTAAATTACCCTGTTGAAATGCTTTACCCACCCGTCACCCACACATCCATGAACACCGCCCCAACCCGCGTCCCGCGCCAAAACCGTGGCTTCACCCTGATCGAGGTCATGGTCGTCGTGGTCATCCTCTCCATCCTGGCCGCTGTGGTCGTGCCACGCATCATGGACAACCCGGACAAGGCCCGCGTCACCAAGGCCCGTCAGGACATCCGCGCCCTGGAGAGCGCGCTGAACCTCTACCGCCTCGACAACTTCAACTACCCGACCACCGACCAAGGCCTGCAGGAGCTGGTGCAGGCGCCGACCAATGAGCCCCTACCGCGCAACTGGAAGGCCGGCGGGTATATCGACCGGCTGCCCAAGGACCCCTGGGGCAACGACTACCAGTACCTGAGCCCCGGTGAGAACGGCGAGATCGACGTCTACTCGCTCGGCGCCGACGGCCAGCCGGGCGGCGAAGGCATGGCCGCCGACATCGGCAACTGGAACCTGCGCTGAAACCCTCGCCTTGTCGGCGCGTGCATTCGCGCGGCTTCACCCTGCTGGAACTGCTGGTCGTGCTGGTCATCGTAGGCATCCTGACCGGCTTTGCCGTGCTGGGCCTCGGCAACCGCGGCGCGAGCCTCGTGCAGGACGAGCAGCAGCGCCTCGCGGCCGTCCTGCGCGCCGCGCGCGAGGAGGCCCTGCTCGAAGGGCGCAACTACGGCATCGGTTTCTGGCGATCAGGCTACGCCTTCTATGAACTCCAGCAGGGCGAGTGGACAGGGCTTGGCAGCGACCCCACCTTGCGCGCGCACGAGTGGGATGAGCAGCTCGAGGCCACACTGCTGCTCGAGGGGCTGGAGGTCGCGATGCGCCGTGAACCACCGGAACGCCCGCAGGTGTTCCTGTTTGCAAGCGGCGAGATGACACCCTTCGAACTGCGCCTGCAACAGGCCGGCTCGCCCGAGACCGAGCGCGTGATGCGGCTCGACCAGCTTGGGCGCACCCTCGATGATGTGCCCGCGCGCTAGGTCCGCCGGCTTCACATTGATCGAGGTCGTGCTCGCGCTGGCCGTGCTCGCGCTCGCGCTTGCGGCGATCATCCAGGCCTCGGGCAGCGCCGCGCGCAATGTCGCCTACCTGCAGGACAAGACCTTCGCGCACTGGGTCGCGCAAAACCGCATGAATGCGCTGCGCCTGGCCCGCGAGTGGCCCGCACCGGGTACGAGCGAGGGCAGCGAACGCATGGCCGGCCGGGCCTGGCGCTGGGAAATCAAAGTGAGCAACACCCCGGAGGCGCAGCTGCGTCGCGTCGACATCCGCGTACGCCGTGAGGAGGACCCTGCCGAAACGAGCCTCGCCCTGCTGACCGGCTTCCTCAGCGAACCGCTGCCCGACGCGCCTGCCACCCCCGGAGGCGAAACCCCAACCCTGACACCGACTGCGACTCAGGCCGGCACCCCCGCGCAGACCGCGGACCAGCCGACCGAAGATGGGCAAACCCAGAACCCCACGGTGACCCAGTGACCCGCAGGGCTGGCAGGATCCGCGGTTTCACCCTGCTCGAGCTGATCATCGCGATCAGCATCTTCGCGCTCGTCTCGGCCATGGCCTACGGCGGCCTGAATGCCGTGCTGCGCTCGGCCAACGCCACCCGCGAGGCCGAGGCCAAGCTCGAGGCGCTGCAGCTCGCCATGGCGGTTTTGATGCAGGACTTCACTCAGCTCACCAACCGTTCCGTGCGGGATGCCTACGGAGACACCCGTCCGGCCCTGATCGGCCCCGACCCGCAAACCGGCGGCTTCCAGTTCACCCGGCGCGGCTGGCCGAACCCCGCCGAACAGCCGCGCGGCACGCTGCAACGGGTGATCTATCGCGTCGAGGATGGGGTGCTGATCCGTGGCTACTGGCTCGCGCTGGACGCCGCACCGAACGCCGAGCCGGTGCAGATGCCGCTGCTCGAGGGCGTCTCGAGCATCACGCTGCGCTACCTTGGCGAGGAGTCCACATGGGTGGACCAGTGGCCACCGCTCACGGCAACTCCCGCCCCTTCGAAGCTGCCGAAAGCGGTGGAGCTGACGCTCAAGACCGAGCATTGGGGCGAGATCGTGCGGCTGATCCCGATCGAGGAGGCCAGCGATGGATCGTAGCCGTCACCGCGGTGTCGCTCTGATCAGCGCCCTGCTGGTGGTCGCGCTCGCCACCACGGCTGCTGCCCCCCTGCTCAGCCAGGTCGAGCTCGGCATCCGCAAGGGCGCGAATCTGGTCACGCGCGACCAAGCCTACGAATACCTGATCGCCATCGAGCGCTTCGCGCTCTTGCTCCTACAGCGCGATCGCAACGACAACCAGGTCGATCACCTCCAGGAGTTCTGGGCGCAGGACCTCCCACCCCTACCGGTGGAGGGCGGCAGCGTCACCGGGCGCGTCATCGACCTGCAGGGACGCATCAACGTGAACAACGTTTACGACCCCAAGACCAAGAAACTCGACCCACTGGCACAGGAGCGGCTTGGCAAGCTCCTCGGCCTGCTCGACATCCAGCCCGAGCGCGTGGAAGCGATCATCGACTGGATCGACCCCGACAACGAGTCCTCCGGACCCCACGGCGCGGAGGACAATGTCTACTTCATGCAACCACGGCCCTACCGGACGGCGAACCGCTGGTTTTCCTCACCCGACGAGCTGCGGCTGCTGCACAACCTCACCCCCGAACAGGCCGGGAAGCTCATCGCCGCAGTCTCGGTGATCCCTGGGATCAGCAAGATCAACATCAACACTGCCACCGACCTGACGCTCCAGGCACTTGGCCTCGAACAGGCGGCCGTCGAGGCCGTGAAGGAAGCCAGGCCGTTCCAGAACCTCGACGCCTTCGCGAAACTCAACGTGCTCCCCAAAGAGAAAAGCGGGCAACTGTCGGTCGATACGGAATATTTTCTGCTTGAGGCCACCGCTCGCATCGGTCGCGCCGAGCAGCGCCTCTACAGTATCATTCACCGTGCCGCGAAGGGTGGGAGCCCGCGCGTAGTGGCCCGCAGCTTCAACACCTTGTAACGCAACGCAATGGATTACTGCCTCCTGCAACTCGCGCCGGACGACCCGGAACAGGCCGTCTGGCTGAAGGGCTCGACCGGACAGGCCGGGGGTCGAGTATCGCAGGGGCCGTTACGCGAGGCCGCTGCGGACTGCGCCGGGCGGCACTGTGTTCTGCTCGTGCCGACCGAACAGGTGCTGTTAACCGAGGTCGAGGTGCAGGCCCGCCAGGCCGCCAAGCTGCGCAAGGCGGTACCTTACGCGCTGGAGGAGCGGCTCGCCGAGGACGTCGACCTGCTGCATTTCGCGCTCGGCAAGACCCAGAACGGCCGCACGGAAGTCGCCGTGGTACGCCGCACCCTCATCGAACAGCTGCTCGCGGCACTGGAACCCTACGGCATCCGCCCGCACGCCTGCCTGCCCGACGTGCTCGCGCTGCCACGCGCCGAGGACGGCTGGAGCGCGCTCATCGTCGGCGAGCGCTGCCTGTTGCGCACGGCGGAATCGCGCGGCATCGCCTGCGAGGCTGGCGACATGGGCATCTACCTGCAAGCGCTGCTTGCGAGTGGACCCGCGCCGGCCGCGATCCAGATCTGGCACCCGGCCGACGCACCGCCTCCCGTCGTCGGTCTGCCCCCCGAAGCGCCGCCCGCGCGCATCACCGCGCTCCACGAACACCCACTGCGCCTGTTGGCACAAAGCTGGCAGCCGCGCCGCGGTATCAACCTCCTGCAAGGCAGCTTCGCCACGCAGACCGACTGGGCGAAGCGCCTGCAACCGTGGCGCTGGGCGGCGGTGCTCGCCGGGCTGTGGGTCGGCCTCCTCTACATGCAGCAATTGCTCGAGCGCCAGCAGCTGCGCCGCGAGATCGCCGAGCTCGGCAAGGCGAGCGAGCAGCTCCTGCGCCAGACCTTCCCCGACGTGCAGCGCGTGGTCAATCCCCGCGCGCAGATGGAACAGCGGCTGAAGGCCCTGCGCGCCGGCGGAGAACAGGACGGCCCGGACTTCCTCGAACTGCTCGCCCAGAGCGGACCGCTGCTCAAGCAGGAGCCGCAGCTCAACCTGGATGGCTTGAGCTTCCGCAAAGGGCAGCTCGACCTCAAGCTCACAGCGCAAAGCCTCACCCAGCTCGACGCGCTCAAGGAAAAACTCGAACGGCAACCGGGTATCAGCGCCGAGCTGCGCGGCGCGGACTCGGGCAAGGTCCGCGCCAGCGCCCAGATCAGGATCTCCAAGAAATGAACCCTCGTGACTGGTTCGAACAACTCCAGCCGCGCGAGCGGCTGCTCGTGCTCGGCGCGGCAGCCGTGCTCGCCCTGCTGCTCGTCTACCTGCTGCTTTGGGAACCCGTCGCGCGGCAGGTCGGCGATTTGCGTCAGGCCGTCAAGGCACAGCGTGGCCAGCTCCAGTGGATGCGCGAGGCAAGCAGCGAGGCCCGCGCCTTGCAGGCCCAACCGCGCGCCAACCTGCCCGGCGGCGTGGGCGGGTCGCTGATCGGCAGCGTCGAAAGCACGCTCGCCCGCGCCGGATTGCGCGGCAACGTCCGGCACATCGAACCCAGCGGCAACGACAAGATCAGCCTGGACCTGCGCGGCGTCCCGTTCAACGCGCTCATCGGCTGGCTCAACGAGATCCAAATGGCGAGCGGCGCGGCCGTGGAGGATTTCACCGCCAGCCGCAGTGACGCCGAAGGCCTGGTCGATGCGCGCCTCAGCCTGAAACGCGGCTCATGAAAAACCTCATTGGCGGCACCGTTCTGTTCATCGTCGCGCTGGCCGCGGCGCTCGCGATCACCCTGCCCGCGCGCTGGGCGCTGCAATTTGCCCCCCTGCCGCCCGGCCTGCGTCTGGAGGGCGTGTCCGGCAGCATCTGGAATGGCCAGGCCGACACCGCGCGCTGGCAACAGCTCCCGCCCCTCACGGTCACCTGGCGCGTAGCCCCCTTGAGCCTGCTCGGCGGACGGCTCTCGGCCAACGTGACGGCCCGCCGCGCCGGGTTCGACTTCGCCGGCACCGTCACCGTCCACCCCGATCAGTCGGTCCGGTTCACCGACGCAACGCTTGATGCCGATGTCCGCACCTTGCCACTGCCGAGCGACCGGATGCTCGCAACACCGGAAGGCCGCCTGCGTGCGGAAATCCCGGCCCTGCTGCTCACGGGCAATACCGTGACCGAGATCGATGGCAACGCCTGGTGGAAACCCGCGCGCATCACCGCGCCCGTGCACTACGAACTCGGCGAGGTCGAACTTAGGCTCAAGGGCCAGGGCGGCAACATCAACGGCCAGCTCACCGGCCGCAACGGCCCGATCGACGCCGATGGCACGCTCCTCCTCAACCCCCAGGGCCAACTGCAGGCCAACCTGAAGCTCAGCCCCAAGCCAGATACCGCGAAGGAACTGCGCGACCTCCTCCCCATGCTCGGCCGGCCCGCGCCGGACGGCAGCGTCACGGTGCGGCAAACGCTCCAACTGCCTGGCATGGCCATGGCCGGCGCCGCGCTACCGCTCCCGTCCCGCCGCTAGGCGGCGGGCAGGGGAATACGCTGCGCGGCGCGCCCCGGAAGCCGTGTCGGCGACGATTCTCGTGACTTTGTCGTGACTTTGTCGTGACTTTGACTACCCCGCAGCAGGCAGGTACTGCGACCAGTCCGTCCACGTCTTGCCGAACACGAAGAACTCGGGGTTGAGCAGGGATTCCTTGGTGTTGTAGCGCAGCGGCCGCATGGCGGTGTCGGTGACGTGACCACCCGCGCACTCGACGATGCACTGCGCGGCAGCGGTGTCCCATTCGGAGGTGGGGCCGAGGCGGGGGTAGAGATCGGCGCGGCCTTCGGCAACCAAACAGAACTTCAGCGAGCTGCCCATGATCAGGCGCTCGTGCGCCGGGACGGCGGCGTGGAAAGCCTCGAGCCGCTCGTTGCGATGCGATTTGGAGCTTGCGACCACGAGCCGCGGGGGCATGAGCTCGCGCGCAGCGATCGGCAACCAGGGGCTCACATTTTCCCGGCGCCAGGCACCGAGGCCCTCGGCCGCGGAGTAGGCCAGACCGAGCGCGGGCGCGCCGACGACGCCGAGCACGGGCCTGTGGTCGTGGATGAGCGCGATGTTGACGGTGAACTCGCCGTTGCGTTTGACGAATTCGCGCGTGCCGTCGAGGGGGTCGACGAGCCAGTAGGTCTGCCAGTGCTCGCGCGTCGAGAAGGGCTCGAAGGCCGACTCCTCGGAAAGCACCGGGTAGCCGGGCTGCAGCGCGTGCAGGCGGGCAACGATGCCGTGATGCGCGCGCAGGTCGGCTTCCGTCACCGGGCTGCGATCGTCCTTTTGGCTGACCTCGAAGGCTTCGGCATACACCTTCATGATGACCTCACCCGCGGCGTGGGCGATGTCGCGGCAGGCTTCGAGCAGCTCGGGGAGTCGTTCAGGTTGCGGCATCGGTTCTGTTCCGTTGGTTGAGGTAGTCGCGCGCGAGGTACAGCGCGGCGAGGCTGCGCGCCTCGGTGCAGTCCTCGCGCAGGCCGAGTTCGAGCAGGTTGGCGAGCGGCCAGGGCACGACTTCGAGCGGCTCGGGCTCGTCACCTTCGGCCTGCTGCGGATAGAGGTCCTCGGCGAGCACGAGCTGCGTGGCGTGCGACATGTAGCCGGGGGCGAGCGTCAGATGGGTCAGGGGTGTGAGCCGCCGCGCAGCGAAGCCGATCTCCTCGGCGAGCTCGCGGTTGGCTGCGGCTTCCGGCGTCTCACCGGGTTCCATGCGGCCCTTGGGCAGTGCGAGTTCGTAGCGTTCCGTGCCCGCGGAGAACTCGCGGATGAGCAGGGCGGTGTGTTCATCGCGCAGCGGCACGACGATCACCGCACCGTGCCCGCTAGTCACCAGCCGCTCGTAACTCACCTGCCGCCCATTGCTGAAGGTCAGCTCGAGCTGCTCGATGCGAAACAGGCGGGTGCGGGCGATTTGCTCGCGTCGATGGATGAGAGGGGGCTTTTTCACACGGCGAGTTTACCCCAAATCGGGCGCGAGGCCCGCGCGATCATCCACGCCCGCGCGCTGAGCCCCGCCACCGCGAGGCAACGGCGGCCCGGCGAGGGCCAGGCTCAATCCGCGATTTGCGCAGTCGATGCAACAAGACGCCCATCGGCCCGCGCGACGGGCGACCGCGCGGCGGCCTCGAAACGGATCTCGGTGCGCAGCTGGCCTTCGAACCAGGTGTCGATGCGCACCGTCTGCGCCTCGTGCCAGACACGAAAGCCCGGCTGGGCCGCAGGCGACATATCCACCAGCCGCAGGGACTTCGGGTAGGCCACCGACATGCTCACGCGCATCGGGTAGTAGCCGTCGAGGAAGCGGCGCATGAACGGGCCGCTCGCGAGCGTCCAGCTTCCATCGCCGTTGTCGCGCAGCGCCCGCGTCTCGGCGCTTACGCACAGGCGCGCCGGTTTGCCGACCCCGCGTAGCTGCACACTCGGCCCCTCCACGCGCGCCTCGTCGATGCCCGTTGCGCTTTCGATGCGCAGCGCGCGGATGTGCCCTTCGCGATAGAGAATCTGCGCGCGCGGCACGGCGTCGAGGTGTTCGTGGCACTGGTCCATCCGCACCCACCCGTCGCGGAGGCTGCCTGGCTCGATGCGAATCGCGTTGTGGTGGTGATGGACGGGCTTCTCGGGTGGCTTGTCGAGGAAGGTGAGTGTCCCAGTGTTGACTTTCGAGGTATCGACCTCCTCGGGAAAATCCACGTCGTCGGGCGCTGCCGAGACCGGCGCGGTCAGGGCTGCGAGCAGGCCAGCAACGAGTGTGACTCGGTGGTTCATGGGGTGCCTCGCGATCCGGACGTTTCCGTGAGCTTAGCCTCCCGCGGCTGGGGTGGCGATTTCACGGGTCGGCGCAGGCGTTGTGCTAGACTCCGCCGCCTGATTTCTCCCGCACGCGGCGCATCATGGTCAACTGGCAAGACATCCGCACCGTGTTTCTCGACATGGACGGCACACTGCTCGATCTGCACTTCGACAACCACTTCTGGCTCGAACACGTCCCACGACGCTACGCGGAAGTCCACGGCCTGACCCACGAGACCTCGCGCAACCGGGTGTACGGCCTCTACCAGCAGGTGAAGGGCACGCTCAACTGGTACTGCATCGATTACTGGACCCGCACGCTCAAGCTCGATATCGCGAACATGAAACGCGAGGTGGCCGACCGCATCCGCCTGCTGCCCAACGTGCGCGAGTTCCTCGAGGACCTGCGCCGACTCGACAAGCGGATCGTGCTGCTGACCAACGCCCACCCGCACAGCATCCGCCTGAAAATGGAGCACACCGGGCTGGAGCGGCACTTCGACCGCATCATCAGCACGCATGACCTGCACATGCCTAAGGAGTCCGCAGGCTTCTGGGAGCGCTTGCAGGACTACGAACCCTTCGACCCTTCGGCGAGCCTGCTCGTCGATGACAACCACAGCGTGCTCTGCAACGCCGAGAGGTTCGGCATCCGCTACCTCTACGGCCTGGCGCAGCCGGATTCCACGCGCCCACGGCAGGAGCTCCCGGGCTTCGCGGCCTTGCACGACCTGCGCGAGCTGCTGCCGGACCTGCGCGACGCCGCGGGGGCGTAATCGCGCCACCGAGTGCGCGCGCTGATGACGGCGGTTGATCGCGGAGCCGGCGCACGCCCTGTTTCGGGCGGATACCCGTTGCCAACCCGCCTTCAACCTCCCGGGACTGCCACCTCGACCTGGTTGCGCCGCGCGACCTCGACAACCTTGCCAAAATCCGGCTCACCGCCGATCTCGCGGTCCATGTCCGCGAAAAACCGCGCGGCGCCGGCCTTGGCGGTCAACACCAGGAACCGCGCACGAGCCGTGGCCACGCGGTAACTGTGAACGGTGCCACCGGGCGTCAGCGCGAAGCAACCTTCAGAGAGCCGGCGTGAGTCGCCCTGGCTGGTCTGCTCGATCTCGCCCTCGAGAATGTAGACGGCCTCGTCCCAAGGGTGAAAATGCGGCGGCGGCCCGCTTCCCTCCACACCCTCGACGACAAACACTTCGTACTCTCCCGCCGTCTCGTCGCCGGAGGCGAGGACGCGAACCTCGTCGTGCAAGACGTGGAGTTGACGGCCCTCGCTGGGGTTTAGCGCAATGGCGCGGGTCATATTGGCGATCTCCAGGTTGGTGGTGTGTGGAGATACGCGGACCATGGACCTTTGGATGAGTCCGCCGCGCCACGGTCGCCGCCGCAACTTAGTTGATGCCCCTTCGGCATTTCATCAGGCTTCTCCCTAGCGCAAAGCAGGAGAGTGGCACTATCTTTAGGATCATCGGGGGCACGGAACTGTCGCCGGTGCCAGGCAGGGGCGAGCGGCGATTTCCGCGCAGTGCGTGTTTCCACAGACTCGATGGAGGCGGCGCAAGCGGTGCACAGAATCCTCTCTCCACTCGTGGCGATCTGGCTTATGGCGCTCTCTGGCGCCGCAGTCGGCTGGCAGTTGTACCCACGCCCGTACTTGCCCGTGATGGATGGGCCCCCGCGCGGGAGCCAACCGTTGCCCTACGTGACACCAGCTGTCTCGCCGCAGTCCCTGCGCAGGCTGGAGGAGGAGCTGCTCAAGGCGCTCGAGCAGCAAGAAAAGATACTGGAAGAGTTCCTCGAAGCGCGCGAGGTCCTGCGCAGGCGCAACAGCGCAAAGCCCGCCCCGGTCTCAGACAAGACGGCGTTGGGCTGAATCTGGGAGGGCGCTCAGGGTGTTGACGGCTGCGTGCATCCCTTGCTCTATAGTCTGAACGTGAAACTCGCATCGATGCCACGACAAGACAGGCCATAAGCATGCCACGGAGAATCCCGCTGTCCCGCGCCGCCCAACTCGTCGGCGTGAAGCGCCGCGAACTACAGAAGCAGATCCAGGACGGCCACATACCGGCCTTCGAGGGCACCGTCGAACTCAGCGACCTGCTGCGCATCTACCCACAGGCGCAGATGCACAACAACACCATGCTGGAGCGGGTGCAGACGATCGTCGAGCAGTCACTCGGCAAGCTGCACCGTACCCAGCACGAGCTGCCGCCGGCCGAGGTGCTCGCCGCGCGCGTCACCAGCCTGGCCGAGGAATTGGTCTCGACCAAAAATCAGGTACGCTGGTACGCCGGCTTCGTCGATGAACTCGGGAAGCGGTTTGCAGAGCTGGAACGCGATTGCCCGGCGACGGTGGCGGCGCTGCGCGACTGGTTCGTCGAGCGCCTGGGCAGCCGCCCCGAGGGTCTGGGCAGCACCACCGATCAACTGCAGGTCAGGGAGCACTTCTTGCGCACCATGTCAGCCGTCGTCCATCTGATTCCAAGCGGTCGCGAATTCCCCGTGGAAGGCGCGCGCTCGCTGCTCGAAGCGGGGCTGCAGGCGGGCCTCCAGCTCGAATACGGGTGCAACAACGGCTCCTGCGGCCTGTGCCGGGCGCGTGTGGTCAGCGGCGAGGTGCGCAGGCTCCGGCATCACGATTACGTGCTGAGTGAGGCCGAAAAGGGCCAGGGCTACTGCCTGATGTGCTCTTACACGCCCGTCAGCGATGTCACGATCGAGGCACAACTGGCTCACGGCCCGGCTGAGCTACCCGTGCAACGCATCAAGGCCAAGGTCCACAAGGTCGAGCCGCTGGCCGAGGACGTATTGCTGCTGCAGGTCCGCACGCCGCGCACGAAACGCCTGCGCTTCTTTGCCGGTCAATCCGCAACGCTCGCGCCCACCGACAACCTCGCCGGCGACTTCGCCATCGCGAGCTGCCCCTGCGACGAGATGAATCTGGACTTTCACATCACGCGCCGCGACTCCGAGGCCTTTTTCACCTACGTCCGCGACCGGCTCCGCAAGTTGGATGACATCATGGTGGAAGGTCCGAAGGGCGAATTCGTTCTGGATGAAACCTCGCAGCGTCCGCTGATATTCCTCGTCGCGGACGACGGGTTCGCGCCGGCCAAGAGCTTGATCGAACATGCCATGGCGCTGGAGAACGCCGAGCAGACGCACCTCTACTGGTTTGCCCACGCACTCGGCTCGCACTATCTCGGCAACCTCTGCCGCGCGTGGACGGATTCCCTGGACGGTTTCACTTACACACCGCTGCGCATCGATGCCGGCGACGACCAGGAATTCGTGCCGCGCCTGGAGGCGCTGCTCAAGGCCATCAACGCCGCGCACCCTGATCTTGAACGACACGACCTCTATGTGGCTGGGCCCGCCGCCTTCGTGCGAGCCACCCGCGCCTTCTTCCTCAACTTGGGCTTCCCCGGCGCGCAGCTACACGCCCGGGGTTAACCCGCGGCAGCGCGTGCCGATGGAATAACTTCACGCGGCATCACGTCTCCCCGTCAGCGGGGTGCGTTGCGCTCCGCGCGTTACTCACCACCATCGGAGACTACTCAAATGAGCACAAAAATGTTCGCCGCCTTTGCAGCGGCGCTGTTCCTTGCACTCGGCATCGGGGGCGGCGCGCACGCAGACGACCGTTACGGCAAGCAGAAGGTCGTCTACCACATCAACGTCGATGACGATAAAACGCTGAATGCGGCACTGGGCAACATCAATAACCACGTCAAGGCCGTCGGCAAGGACAACATCGACTTGATCGTGGTCATGAACGGCGACGGTGTGAACCTCCTGAAAAAGGCCAAGGAAGACGCCAACATGGAAAGCAAGGTCGTCAACCTTAAGGACCAGAACGTCAAGTTCCAGGTCTGCAACAACACATTGGTCGGCCGCAAGATCGACTACAAGACCCAGCTTTTCGACGTGCAGGATGCCGACATCGTGCCGAGTGGTGTGGCCGAAGTCGCACGCTTGCAGCAGATGGGCTACGTGATGATCAAACCATAAAGCCACCCGCGCCTTCCAATCCTGTTAGAGCGGTCGCGGCCTTCGCCTATCGAATTGGCCGAGACTGACGTCAGTTGAAGACCCCTCAACCCGAGCGGAGAGGGGTCGGCTGGGGACTCAGAGCTAATCCTGAATAACGAAGCAGCCGGGCTTCGTGATTGCATTTCGGGAGGACCGCGGCAGGTCCTTTGCCACGCACAAGCCTTGCATCAACCCCACGCCCACAGCGCGCCGAGCACGGCCAGTACGCCACCAGCAGCCCGCAGCGCGGCCACACGGTGAACGAAAACCCCAGCGACGAGCGCCCCGTAGCCCAAGAGCAACGTCGTCACGACATAGCCCAGCGTGTACTGA
This sequence comes from uncultured Thiotrichales bacterium, assembly GCA_964430355.1. Taxonomy (GTDB): domain Bacteria; phylum Pseudomonadota; class Gammaproteobacteria; order UWMA-0217; family UWMA-0217; genus CAYSFW01. The sequence goes on along the minus strand of CAYSFW010000077.1, from coordinate 1,166 downwards.
GCAGGTCGTCAAAGGTAGACGCCACTAGTTAGGCTATCGTCGTCTGCATCCTTGCCTGTTGAGCAAAGGGCGCTGGTGGTAGGTTGCCGAGTTTCGAGCGCCGCCGTTGACCGTTGCGGTAGATCTCGATGTACTCGGTGATCTCGGCCGGGGCCGCCACGCGCGTGTCACAGCGGTTGTGGTAGACCAGATCGTTCTTCAACGTGCCCCGGAAGCTCTCCATCTTTCAAGCTCAGCCGACGGCGGAAGCGGGTGAAGCCCGCAGTAGCCGGTCGGGTGGAATGCAGTGTTAGGCATCATCGTCTTGCGGGTTGCATACCTGCGGCCAGCGCAGATTGGATGTCTTGTGACAGGCTTGCCACACCTTTGATGACTCCGGGGCCGCCATCGCGCCACTGCACGGCGAAAACACGCTGTGGCCTAGACTCGGGAGGTAGGTATTCAGCAATATCCAGCACAACTTCGCTTCCACCTTCGACAAGGGCGATAGACGATCCGATTTTGACTATTGGCCCAAGCTCACGAACCGTGAGAATGACAAGTCTGTCATAGCGCGATTGTGCTTCGGCAACTGAAGCAGCTACACATGTTGCTGATGGCTGCGCGATTCGTCGAACCACAGTCGACGAAAAACAACCAGACGTGGCAAAAAATTGGGCGATGCCTTCAGCAGCGGCGGTTTCGCGTGCAGGAACATCTTTTTGATCAGATCGCCACTCCGGCGCCCACAGGACGAGAGCTTTGGCTGAACTCTGGCACACGGGGGGCTGTGGCGAGGGCACTACCTTAGAGGTGGTCGTAGAGGCGCAACCGCCTAATAAAAAGATTGTCGGAATCAGTAGTGCTGTTAGCGAATGACAAAGTGCACTCATGTGAATGCCCAACATCTGTGTTCAGGGGCGCGCCGCCGATAGACAGAACTGAATCGCCCCGGGAATCGAGGAGGCTGGTTGGTTTAAGTTGAGACGGTAGTCTCGGTCTTCTCGGCAAGCTGCCGGAAGTAGTTTGCCTCAGCTTCGGCCGGTGGAATATATCCAATCGGCTCCAGCAGTCGGATGTGGTTGAACCAGTGCAGCCATTGCAGGGTGGCCAGTTCCACGGCCTCCCTGGTCTTCCAGGGTCCCCGGCGATGAATAAGCTCGGTTTTGTACAAGCCATTGATGGTT
>CAYSFW010000076.1:0-5594 GCA_964430355.1 uncultured Thiotrichales bacterium | reverse complement strand
AAGCACCGGTGCCTTACAGCCACATCGGTCGCGTTCTCCATGCACCCTCGCAGCTGATCTTGTCGGCCAGCACGTGCGTCTCGGGCCCCTGTCGTCGGCGGTTGTTGTTGGTTACATGACGAGAGCGAGTCGTTACATTGAGGGCATGCGTCGTGCACTCGGCAATGGTCTCCTGATGCAGCCACTGGTCTCGTAGCATGCGGTCTATCGCTGGAAGGCAAAAGAGTGAAACTTCGTCGTTTGCGATCAGCCGCCGATCCCAGCGGCAGGATCATGAGACCAATGACGAGGGCGCGACGCATGCCGTCAATGTATCGACTCGATCTCGCCTTGGCAAAAACAAAACCCCCCGCCGAGGCGGTGGCGTGACCCACGGTCTGGTCGACCGGATCAGAGGCTGTACTACATGTCGAACTCGACCGGATGCGTCGTCATGCGCAGGCGCGTGACTTCCTCCATCTTCAGTGCGATGTAGGCGTCGATCATGTCGTCGGTGAACACGCCGCCAGCCTTGAGGAAGTCGCGATCCTTGTCGAGGTGCTCGAGCGCCATGTCCAGCGAGTGACAGACTTTCGGGATCTGCTTCTCTTCCTCGGGCTCGAGGTCGTAGAGATCCTTGTCCATCGCCGGGCCTGGGTGAATCTTGTTCATGATGCCATCGAGACCTGCCATCATCATGGCCGAGAACGCGAGGTAGGGGTTCGCGGTCGCGTCGGGGAAGCGCACCTCGATGCGCCGTCCCTTGGGGCTCGATACCCACGGAATCCGAATGGAGGCCGAGCGGTTGCGCGCGGAGTAGGCGAGCATCACGGGGGCTTCAAAGCCCGGCACGAGGCGCTTGTAGCTGTTGGTGGAGGCGTTGCAGAACGCGTTGAGCGCGCGCGCGTGCTTGATGATGCCGCCGATGTAGTACAGAGCCAGCTCAGACAGGCCGCCGTAGAGGTCACCCGCGAACAGGTTCTGGCCGCCCTTGGAGAGCGACTGGTGCACGTGCATGCCGCTGCCGTTGTCGCCGACCATCGGCTTCGGCATGAACGTCACGGTCTTGCCCCACTGGTGGGCGACGTTCTGTATCACGTACTTCTGGATCTGGACCCAGTCGGCACGCTGCACGAGTGTGGAGAACTTGGTACCGATCTCACACTGACCGGCCGTGGCGACCTCGTGGTGGTGCACCTCGACAGGCACGCCCATCTCCTCGAGCGTATCGCACATCGCCGAGCGCAGGTCCTGCAACGAATCGACCGGCGGCACCGGGAAGTAACCACCCTTCACGCTCGGACGGTGGCCGATGTTGCCACCCTCGAAGACCTTTTCGGAGTTCCAGCCGGCCTCGTCGGAATCGATTTCGCAAAACGAGCCCTTCATGGTCGAGCCCCAGCGCACGTCATCGAAGACGAAAAATTCAGGCTCCGGACCGAAAAACGCGGTGTCGGCGATGCCGGTCGACTTCAGATACTCCTCGGCGCGCTTGGCGACGGAACGCGGGTCGCGCTCGTAGCCCTGCATGGTGGTCGGCTCGATGATGTCGCAGCGGATGATCAGCGTGGGATCCTGGAAAAACGGATCCATCACGGCCGAGGCGGCCTCGGGCATGAGGATCATGTCGGACTCGTTGATGCCCTTCCAGCCCGCGATCGAGGAGCCATCGAACATCTTGCCGTCTTCAAAGAACGAATCGTCGACCTGGCTGGCGGGCAGGGTCACGTGCTGCTCTTTACCACGGGTGTCGGTGAAACGCAGGTCCACATACTTGACCTGTTTTTCCTGCATCAGCTTCAAAACGTCACTGGGTGACATCGGGTTCCTCCGGGTTGGGATGACAAAAACGGATAACGCTCGGGCTGGCGTCGGACGCACAGTCAGGCGACACGCATAAGCACGATTCGGCTTCCGGTGAAGCATGATTCATGCCACCGATCAGGCTGCCGATGTTTCGTGCTGGTGCGTCAGGAGTCAGCGGTTTCGAGCACCAAAAGGGGGCGCTTGCTGGGGGTTTTGCACTAAAACAGTGCGATACCGGCCAAGAGTTCGAATTTTGCATCCCTGACACGAAGCTGTTGCCTGACCGGGTACCTTGCGAAAAAACGCCGTAATCATGCCTGAACGCAATTTGCCCGGGCAACCGTCTCGACGCGACCGCGGATCACCCGAACGCACCGCGAACGGGCACCCGTTCACAGCAGCGTCCTAGAGGGTCGATGACGTTGCGGGCTGCCCCCTTCGGCCCTAGCCGCCGACGAACCGCGTCGCTCCGGTTCGTGGACCCCTGGGTTGGGCTGCGCGTGTTCGACCCAGCGACCCGGGTTCGAACGAGCGACCCGGGCCTGAACCAGGCGGCATCTGGTAGGAGCGGGCCTGCGACGGGCGTGGATGCGTCACGCTGCTAGAGTTCGAGGAGCTTCTCGCGTTCTTTGGCAGTGGGCTCGAACCCGCGGCTCTCGTAGTATTCGAAGATCGCGGCGACAACGGCCTGTGGGTCGTCGATCACGCGAAACAGGTTGAGGTCCTCGGGGGAAATCTTGCCCTCGCGCGCGAGCGTCTGCTCAAACCAGTCGATCAGCCCGCGCCAGAACGGCGAATGGACCAGGATGATGGGGATGCGCCGCGACTTGCCGGTCTGCACCAGCGTGAGGATCTCGGCGAGCTCATCGAGCGTGCCGAAGCCACCGGGCAGGACGACGTAGGCCGATGCGTACTTGACGAACATCACCTTGCGCGAAAAGAAGTGCCGGAAGCCAAGCGGGATGTCTTGATAGGCGTTGGTGCGTTGTTCGTGCGGGAGCTGGATGTTCAGCCCGACACTCGGCGACTTGCCGCGCCAGGCACCCTTGTTGGCCGCCTCCATGATGCCGGGGCCACCACCACTGACGACGGCAAAGCCGGCGTTGGAGAGCTGGAATGCGATCTCCTCGGCAAGCTGGTAGACCGGGTCCTCGGGCGGCGTGCGCGCCGAGCCGAAAATGCTCACCGACGGCTTGATGCGTGCCAGGCGCTCGAAACCCTCGACGAACTCACCCATGATCTGGAAGATCTTCCAGCTCTCGCGGTTCATCTGGGTGTCTTCCGCCGGGATCATCACGGGGTGGGTGCCCCGAGTCTCGTGGTTCATCGTCCTTATCTCCAGGGTCTTGCTGCGTTTCGTTGTACCATAAGCGCCAGTCCGAAGGCATTTCCTCCAGTCGGTGAAACGGTGCGCTGCCGGTCACCGGCATCACCGTGCAGAGTCCCGCCCATGCCCGTGAATCCCGAATCGCCCCTCATCCTCGTTGATGGTTCCTCGTACCTCTATCGCGCCTATCACGCGTTGCCACCCCTGACGACCTCCGCGGGGCGCCCCACCGGCGCGGTCTACGGTGTGGTGAACATGCTCAAGAAGCTGCTGCGCGAGCATCAGCCCACGCGCATGGCGGTCGTTTTCGATGCCAAGGGCAAGACATTTCGCGAAGACATCTATCCCCAGTACAAGGCCAACCGGCCACCCATGCCCGAGGACCTCGCCGCACAGGTGGAGCCGCTGCACGCGCTCGTGCGCGCGCTCGGCCTGCCGCTTGTGGTGGAGCCGGGTGTGGAGGCCGATGACGTCATCGCAACGCTGGCTCGTCGCGCCGTGCAGCAGGGCCAGCGCGTCCTGATCTCGACGGGCGACAAGGATCTCGCGCAACTGGTCAACGACCACATCACGCTGGTCAACACGATGACCGACACAGTGCTCGACCGCCAGGGTGTGATCGAAAAGTTTGGCGTGCCACCGGAGCTGATCGTCGACTACCTCGCGCTGATGGGGGACAAGATCGACAACGTCCCCGGCGTCGACGGCGTGGGCCCGAAGACCGCCGTCAAATGGCTGGCGGCCTATGGTTCGCTCCAAGGGATCATGGACAACGCCGATGAGTTCAAGGGCAAGGCAGGCGAGAACCTGCGCGCGGCGCTCGGGCACCTGCCGCTGTCGCGCCGGCTCGTCACGGTGGCGCAGGACGTGCCCCTGCACGAAACCCTCGACGCCCTGCGCGTCGCGCCACCTAACGTCGATGAATTGCGCCGCCTCTACAGCGAGCTCGAATTCCGCACCTGGCTGCGGGAACTGGAATCGCCGCCGACGAGCGCCGATCCGCCGCCACCGGCCGCTGCGCCCCAGGCGCTCGGCAGGTACGAAGTCATTTTGACCGAGGCGCAGCTCGACGCCTGGATCGAGCGTCTGCGCAAGGCGCCCCTCATCTCGCTGGATACCGAAACCACGAGCCTCAACTACATCGACGCGCGGGTGGTGGGTGTGTCGTTCGCGGTTGAGGTGGGCGAGGCGGCGTACGTGCCACTCGCCCACGACTATCTGGGCGCGCCGGCGCAGCTCGACCGGGATCGCACCCTCGCGCGTCTGAAGCCGCTGCTCGAGGACCCAGCGCGGCCCAAACTGGGCCACAACCTCAAGTACGACCAGAGCGTGCTCGCCAACCACGGCATCGACCTTGCGGGCGTTCGCCACGACTCGATGCTCGAGTCCTATGTGCTGAACTCCACGGCCAACCGGCACGACATGGACACGCTCAGCGAGAAGCACCTGCACCACCGCACGATCCACTTCGAGGACGTGGCGGGCAAGGGCAGCAAGCAGAAAACGTTCAATCAGGTGCCCGTGGCCGAGGCGGCGGTGTACGCCGCGGAGGACGTCGATGTCACCCTGCGCCTGCATGCGCATTTCTGGCCGCAGCTCGAGGCCTTGCCTCGGTTACGCGCGCTGTATGAAACCATCGAGGTGCCGCTGATCGGCGTGCTCTCGCGCATGGAGCGGCGCGGCGTGTGCGTGGATGCGGCGGCGCTCGCGCGCCAGAGTCGCGAATTGGCCGCGCGCATGCGCGAGCTCGAGGAGGCGGCCTACCGTGAGGCGGGCGGGCCGTTCAACCTGGGCTCTCCCAAGCAGTTGCAGGAGATCCTCTTCGACAGGCTCCAGTTGCCCGTGCTCTCGCGCACCCCCACCGGGCAGCCGTCCACCGCGGAGGACGCGCTTCAGGAGCTGGCCGCAAACTATGCCCTGCCGCGCATCGTGCTGGAGCACCGCAGCTTCAGCAAGCTCAAATCCACCTACACCGACCGGCTGCCCGAGCAGATCAATCCCAAGACCGGCCGCGTGCACACCTCCTACCACCAGGCCGTTGCCTCCACCGGGCGGCTGTCCTCCTCCGACCCCAATCTCCAGAACATACCCATCCGCACCGACGAGGGGCGGCGCATCCGTCAGGCCTTCGTGGCGCCGCCGGGTTACAAGCTCGTCGCGCTCGATTATTCGCAGATCGAGCTGCGCATCATGGCGCACCTGTCCGGTGATGCGGGTTTGCTGCGCGCCTTCGCCGAGGGGCTCGACATCCATCGCGCGACGGCGGCGGAGGTCTTCGGCGCGACGCCGGATTCGGTCACGCCCGAGCAGCGTCGCGCGGCCAAGGCGATCAACTCCGGGCTGATCTCCGGCATGTCCGCCTTCGGTCTCCCGCGCCAGATCGGCCTGGCGCGCGTCTAGGCCCAGCGTTACCTTGATCTGTACTTTCCGCGCGCCCCCGGGTGTCGCGAATACAGCGAGCGCACCCGGGAGCAGGCCCGCG
>CAYSFW010000075.1:0-34085 GCA_964430355.1 uncultured Thiotrichales bacterium | reverse complement strand
GGCGTCATCAACCAGATGGGCTTTCCGGGTTACTTCCTGATCGTGGCCGACTTCATCCGCTGGGCCAAGGACAACGACATCCCGGTGGGGCCCGGTCGCGGTTCCGGTGCTGGCTCGCTGGTTGCCTACGCGCTGAAGATCACCGACCTCGACCCGCTCGCCTACGACCTGCTGTTCGAGCGCTTCCTCAACCCCGAGCGCGTGTCGATGCCGGACTTCGACGTCGACTTCTGCATGGAGAACCGCGACCGGGTCATCGATTACGTCGCGCGCAAGTACGGCCGCGACAAGGTTTCGCAGATCATCACCTACGGCTCGATGGCCGCCAAGGCGGTGGTGCGCGACGTGGGCCGCGTGCTCGGGCACGGCTACGGCTTCGTCGACAAGATCGCGAAGCTCATCCCCTTCGAGCTCGGCATCACGCTGGACAAGGCGCTCGCCGAGGCCGAGGAGCTGCAGAAGCTTTACCAAAGCGATGAGGAAGTCGCCGCGATCATCGACCTCGCGAAGAAGCTCGAGGGCCTGTCGCGCAACGCCGGCAAGCACGCCGGGGGCGTGGTGATCGCACCGACCAAGCTCACCGACTTCGCGCCGCTGTACTGCGAACCGGGCGGGGCGAACCTGGTCACCCAGTTCGACAAGGATGACGTCGAGGCCGTGGGCCTCGTGAAGTTCGACTTCCTCGGCCTGCGCACGTTGACCATCATCGACTGGGCGGTCAGGGCGATCAACGCGAACCGGCCCGCCGGCGCGCCGCCGCTCGACATCTCGCTCATCCCGCTCGACGATCCGGCCACCTTCGACCTGCTCAAGGCGCAGAAGACCACCGCGGTGTTCCAGCTCGAATCGCGCGGCATGAAGGACTTGATCCGCCGCCTCCAGCCGGACGTGTTCGAGGACATCATCGCGCTGGTGGCGCTGTTCCGCCCGGGTCCGCTGCAGTCCGGCATGGTGGACGACTTCATCGACCGCAAGCACGGCCGCGCCGAGATCATCTACCCGCACCCCGACCTCGCGCCGATCCTCAAGCCCACCTACGGCATCATCCTCTACCAGGAGCAGGTGATGCAGATCGCGCAGGTGCTGGCGAACTACTCGCTGGGCGGCGCCGACCTGCTGCGCCGCGCCATGGGCAAGAAGAAGCCCGAGGAAATGGCCAAGCAGCGCGACATCTTCCTCAAGGGCTCCGCCGAGCGCGGGGTGGACGCAGATGTGGCGAATTACATCTTCGACCTGATGGAGAAGTTCGCCGGGTACGGCTTCAACAAGTCGCACTCCGCCGCCTACGCGCTGCTCTCCTACCAGACCGCCTGGCTGAAGGCGCACCATCCGGCGCCGTTCATGGCCTCCGTGCTGTCCTCGGACATGGACAAGACCGACAAGGTCGTGACCTTCATCGAGGAATGCCGCGACATGGGCCTCGCCGTGCTGCCGCCGGACATCAACCGCTCGGCGTTCCGTTTCGGCGCGGTCGACGCGCGCAGCATTCTCTACGGGCTCGGCGCGATCAAGGGCGTGGGCGAGGGCGCCATCGAGACCCTGCTCGCCGAGCGCGAGCGCAACGGCCCGTTCAAGTCGCTGGACGACCTCTGCCGCCGCGCCGACACGCAAAAGACCAACCGCCGGGTGCTGGAGGCGCTGATCAAGGCCGGGGCGCTCGACTCCATCGGCCCCAACCGCGCCACCCTGATGGCCGGCTTGAGCGGTGCGCTGCAACGCGCCGAGCAGTACCACCGCGACGTTTCCGTCGGCCAGGTGGACCTGTTTGGCGGCGCGATGGCCGTCGAGGTCCAGGATGCCGCGCTCGAGCTGCAACCGGAATGGGACGACGACCACCGGCTGCAGGAGGAGAAGGAAACGCTCGGGCTGTACCTCACCGGACACCCGATCGACCGCTACCTGTCGGAGCTGCAGGCGTTCACCACCGCGCGCATCAGCGAACTCGATCTGGATGCGCCGCAAGACTCCGCACCGGGCCGTCGTGGCCCGGAGAAGGAGGTCGTCGTCGCCGGGCTCGTCGTCGCACTGCGCGTGCGCACCGGACAGCGCGGCCGCATGGCCTTCGTGACACTCGACGACCGCTCCGGCCGCATCGAGCTCTCGCTGTTCGGCGAAGACGCCGAGCGCTACCGCGAACTCCTCGTGAAGGACCGTATTCTGGTCGCCAGCGGTTCGCTAAGCTTCGACGACTTTTCCAACCAATTCCGGTTGCGCACCAAGGAATTGTTCGACATCGAACAGGCCCGCGCCCGCTACGCGCGCGGGCTGGAAATCACCCTGTCACGCCGCTCGCCCGGCCTCAACGGCAACCCCGCGGCACAACTCTGCGAGCTGCTCGCCCCCTACCGCAACGGCCGTTGCCCGGTCCTGCTGCACTACGACAACGGCCTGGCCCAGGCCGACCTACGGCTCGGCGACGAGTGGCGCGTGTTCCCCACCGACGAATGCCTGGAGCGGCTGCGCAAACTCGCCGGAGACAGCGCGGTTCGCGTGCGGTATTGATGTGGAGGAAGATGCCGCCGTCTGTTCCAGCCGTGAACTTGCCCATGACCTCGGCGACGTGTCAGAGTCACCGGGTGAGAATCAAACTGGCGTGACACGTTCATGACGCAACCCGAGGACAGGCCGTTTGGGCTTGCGCCGAAGCAGCGCGGCGCGGAGAAGATGGCGCGTATTCCGGTGAAGGTGGAGCCGACCACGGTGGCGCCGCGTAAGCCGGACTGGATCCGGGTGAAGGCCCCGGCGGGCCCCGGTGTCGCGGCGGTCAAGCAGAAGTTGCGGGCGGGGGGGCTGCACACGGTCTGTGAGGAGGCCTCTTGCCCGAACCTGGGCGAGTGCTTCAGTCACGGCACGGCGACGTTCATGATCATGGGTGACGTGTGTACGCGGCGCTGCCCGTTCTGCGATGTGGCGCATGGTCGTCCGCAGCCGCTCGATGCGGCCGAGCCTGAGCATCTCGCGCAGGCGATCCGAGACATGCGACTGAAGTACGTCGTAATCACGTCGGTGGACCGCGATGACCTGCGTGATGGTGGGTCGGGGCATTTCGTTGCCTGTATCGAGCGCACCCGTGCGCTCAACCCGGATACGCGCATCGAGGTGCTGGTGCCGGATTTCCGCGGGCGCATGGATGTGGCCATCGCGCTATTTGAACGCGCCCCGCCCGACGTCTTCAACCACAACCTGGAAACCGTGCCGAGGCTCTACCGCGCGGTGCGGCCCGGGGCAGATTACCAACACTCGCTCGCGTTGCTGCAGGCGTTCAAGGCGCGCCACCCGGAGGTCCCGACCAAGTCCGGCCTGATGCTGGGGCTCGGCGAGGAGATCGCGGAAGTCGAGGGCGTGATGGCAGATTTGCGCGCGCACGGTTGCGACATGCTCACGTTGGGCCAGTATTTGCAGCCGACGCGTCATCATCTGCCCGTGTCGCGCTTCGTCCACCCGGACGAGTTCGCGCGCCTGGCCGAGATTGGCAAAGCGATGGGCTTCCGGCACGTGGCGAGTGGGCCGCTCGTCCGGTCGTCCTACCATGCGGACCGGCAGGCGATGGGCGCGCTTTAGCAGGGTGTCTAAAATTTACTGCGGGGTGCTGATGCTGCGTTGCAAATCGCGTCAAAATGCTCGTTTACGCCATGTAAACCGCGCTTTTTCGGCGACTTGGGCCTTGCCTGCGCACCCCTCGCTACGTTTTTGAACACCCTGCTGGGATGCGCTGATCGCGTGAGCGGTCGGCGTCGATCACAACGCACCCGGACCGTGTCGAGCCCTGTTCAGTAGACAGGTTGGGGGCGAGCGCGCTACGCACTGATCTGTCCGCGCGGCCATCAAACAGGCGTTTCCCCGGTGATCACGCCTGCCGGTCCATTCAGTAACCCAGATGAGAAAGAGCCTTCGAGGCGATCATGCCTGACGTCTATTTCACGCGTTTCATCGAATTCCTGCTGCTGCCGCCGGGCGGTCCGCTGCTGCTGGCTGTACTCGGGGCGGTGCTGCTCGCTCTGCGCGCGCGGCGGTCAGGGTGGCTGCTGCTCGTTGCCGGCTTGGGGTACTTGTACCTCGCGAGCACGCCGTGGCTGGCGCAGCGGCTGCTGGAGCCCCTGCAGGCGCGCTATCCGGCGGTGCGCTCTGTGCCGCCGGAGGCCGATGTCATCGTGGTGTTGGGCGGTGGGACGACGAGCGGGCCGACGGAGTTCGGCACCGAAGGCACACTGGCGGAGCAGGGTTTGGAGCGGGCGCGCTACGCGGCTTTCCTCGCACGCAAGGCAGGGTTGCCGGTGATCACCACGGGCGGGGATTTCGGCGGGCGCGAGCCGGCCGAGGGCGCGTTGGCCCGCGAGGTGTTGCAGGGTGAGTTCGGTGTGGAACGGGTGTATGCCGAGACGAAGAGCACCACGACGCATGAGAACGCGGTCTATGCGCTTGAGATCATGCAGGCGAACGGCTGGCGCCGCCCGCTGGTGGTGACCAACTACTGGCACATGCTGCGCGCGATGCGTAGTTTCGAGCGGCTGGGGGTGCAGGCGATCGCTGCGCCGACGGTCGAGCTCAAGCCGGGCAGTTTTGCGCGCGGATTCTGGCGGTGGGTGCCGCAACTGGAAAACGGGATGCGCCGCGTGCGCCTTGCCTTGCACGAGCAGATCGGCGAGGGGTGGTATGCGCTGCGGGCCTGGTTCAGCGCCGTGCGGCCTGAGCTGGCAGGGGCAGCCGCTCCATGAGGTAGCACAGGCAGTCTTGCCGGATGATGGTGAGGTTGCTGGTCAGCATGGACGGCATCACCTCGCGGCGCAACGTTAGGGTGTGGCCGTCCTGAGTCAACCAATGTGCGGTCACGTCGCGCCCCGCGGCGTCGGTCACCTGCAGGCGCGCCGCGCTGCCTGGCCGGCAGGTGGCGAGCACCGTGCCCTCGGGCATCTCCTGGAAATTCATCCGTTCAAGGTCTTCGACGAAGACGAGGTCGGCGGTGTCCGGCTCAAATCCGAAGCTCACGCCGTCCGGCACGCGCACCTGCGCGACGGTGTGGAAGAGGTGGATGTCGGAGGCGGCGACCGGGTGTTTCGGAACTTCCGCGAGGTGCAGGCAGGCCTCGACGAATTCGCGGGCGTGGGCCACGCCATGCGCTTCGCCCGGCCTGCCGCATTCGAGCGTCACGGCGGGGCAAAGCGGGGTGAGGGCGGCGCTTTGCGTGCCGCGCGGGGTCTCGAAGAAGACCACAGTGCGGCTGAACAGGCTCGCGAGTTGCAGATGGGGGGTATCCAGCGAGTTGACGCAGGCGTAATGCGGGTTGAGGCCGGTGTTGTTGTGCAGGTCGACACTGGCAAACACGCCGCGGGTGCGCATGATGTCAACCACGCGCGCGGCCAGGCGGGTTTCCGCGCAATCCGGCAAGGTCGTTCCGTGCCACACGCGGTTGTAGTCCGGCTGGCCCTCCAGGCGGCGCACGCCGTGCCGGGCGGCCTCAACGTTGCCAAAGAACACGCTGAGCGCGCGCGGTAGCGGGCGGTCCCGGTAATCGCGCAGGAGCTGCTGGAGCGCGAGCAGCCCGGTCGTCTCGTTGCCGTGCAGCAGCACGGAGACGAACAGGGGCGCGGGCTGGCGCCCCGGCAGGTGCAGCAGGCTCGGGCCGGGCAGGATGCGGTGCAGCTCGGTCGCCGGAACGTCGAGCAGGCCGCTCGGGATTTCGGTCAGTTCGTGCAGATCGGGCGAGGTCAAGGCAACTCCCACAGGTGAACGGGCAGGTCTTCGCGCTGGTATTCGATGCTCAAGGCGGTGAGTCCGGCAAAGTCTCCCGGCCGGGCTTGCAGGTAGCGCCGTTGCCAGTCTGCGCCGGTCTGACGCCGGGCAAGCCGCTGCGCGATCACGTCGAGGTAGTCCGTACTACCGGTGGCGTCGAGGCCGAGTGCTTCGAGCCCGTGCCGCGCCTCGCCAAGCAGCCGCGTCATCGCCAGGTCGCGCAGATTGTGCCGTTCGCCATCGATCCAGTCGATGCCGGCGTTTAGGCCGAGGCGGGCCGCGGCGTAGAAATTGTCCCGCACACGTGCGAACTCGAGGTCTTCGACAGGCGCATCCTGGTAGTGACGGACGAGCCCGAGATAGAAGGCGATGTTAGCGATGCCGTCGATCAGGCTGGGACCCGCCGGCAGGCTGCGGTGCTCGAGGCGGATATGTGGCTCGCCGTTGGTGTCGAAGCCCACGATGGGCCGGTTCCAGCGCCAGATCGTGCCATTGTGCAGGCGCAGGTGCGCGTAGGGGTGACCGCGCTCGTCCAGCACGGGCAACAGGACCGGAAAGTGCTCTAGGTTCTCGACAAAACACTCCAGCACGCTGCGCCTTGCGAAGCCCGACCCGAAAGAGACCCGCCGCAGCGGCTCGCCACCGACACCGCCGCGACCCGGCAGGGCGATCGCCTGTTCGAATAGCGGGATGCGGGTTTCATCCCAGAGGTCGCGGCCGAACAGGAACGGCGAGTTGGCCGCGACCCCGAGCACGGCGGCCGATACGAGCAGAGAGGCGTTGTAGACACGCCGCAGGTGATGGCGCGGCGCGCGCAGGTGGACCTGCAGAGAAGTGGTCGCGGCTTCGAGCATGACGTCGCCATGATCGAGCACGAGACGCTCGCGGCCGGCGATGTCGAGGTGAATGGGTGCCCGGCGGCGCGCGCGTAGCGTCTGCTCGTTGAGTGCGGTGTAGCGCTTGAGTGGCGACATGTTGGCCAGCGTCAGGTCCGACTCGCGGAGCGTTGGGAGGATGCCGCACAGCACGAACCGTGCATCCAGTGTTGCGGCGACGGCTTGTGCTCCGATCACGAGGGCACGCAGCTCAGCATGCATGCGTCCGAGCGCATCACCGGTGAGCGGGCAGGGCGCGGTATTGAACTCCACGTTGTGCAGCGCGAGTTCGGCTGAGGCGTCCGCGGAAGCGAGCCGGTGGAGGAGTTCCTGATTGCGCATCGCAGGCCGGCATCCTTCGGCCTCGACGAGGCAGGTCTCGAGTTCCAGACCTGCGACAAAATCCTCGTCGTCTTGCCCGGCCTGCTCGATGAACTCGATCAAGGCGTCGGTTTCCGCGCGCAGCCGCCGGCGGAACTCCTTGAATTCCGCGGCGCTGAAGCGGGTGTGGTCAATCTCCTGGCCCATGGCGGCATCGGCGATGTATGTAGTAGATCGGTTCGCGGTACGGGCTCTTTCGATTCATAGCAGCTTTTGCCGGGGGATGCGTGTCGCGCTTGCCGGGGCGTGCGGATTGGTCTACCAGTTGGGTGAGCGGAGGAGTTTGTGATGCGGCAGTTCAGGGGCGGGGCGTATTTTGCGGTTTGCGCGTTCACACTGGGCTGTGCGCCGGGCGCCTGGGCGCTGGATGAGCCGAACGTTGCCCCAGGGATCAACCGGATCTACGAAAACGCCGACGTGGTGCAGTGGCTTGCCGTGTTCGAGCAGCCGGGGCGGGAGATTTACGACCGGCGGGCGGACATCGTGAAAGCCTTGGGGCTGCGACCCGGCATGACGGTGGCGGACATCGGCGCGGGCACGGGGTTGTTTACGATACCGATGGCCTCCGCTGTGGGCCAGGCGGGTCGCGTATACGCCGTGGATATCGCGCCACGCTTCATTGCGGCCATCCGCGAACGCGCAGCGCGCGAGGGCCTGACCAATGTCGTCGGTGTCGTGAACACCCCGCACGACGTGATGTTGCCGGATGAACGGATCGATCTCGCCTTGATTTGCGACACCTACCACCACTTCGAATACCCGCGCTCGACGATGCGCTCGCTCTACCGGGCAATGAAGCCGGGTGGGGAGGTCATCGTCATCGATTACCGACGCGAGCCGGGTCGGGTGAGCCCTTGGGTGATGAGCCACGTGCGCGGGGGCAAGGCCGATTTCATCCGGGAAATTCTCGACGCGGGATTTCAGCTCGTAGACGAGCTGGACCTCTTGAGCACGCAGTATTTTCTGCGGTTTCGCAAACCAATCCGCCTCGGCGGGCCGGGTTGAGCGTGGACGGCCCGCGGGCGACAAGGGGCGTCAACGAGCCGGTCCACGGCGTGGACTATAATTTGAACAAAGCTATCCTACTGAGCGGAGACCGGCCATGTTCCTCAAGCTTGAAAAAAACGGCCACCTCGTCGAGGTGGTGGACATTCAGGCCTTGTTCGATCCATTCGCCAGCACGGTCGGCGGGCGGTTGCACGTCGGCGAGGACCCACCGCCGGATGAAGAGCGGTTTGCGAAAACGGACCTGATCTTTCCGTCCGGTGAACGCCTGCCGCGTTGCTGGACCGACCCGCACTACCACGATCGGGCTTTCGTCCGGGCCTGACCTCTTGTTTACGGCCGGGCGGCCGTGGGTTGCCGTTCGGACTTGCCTTGGACGTCGCGCCAGCGCATGAAGTTCGGGGTTTTCTCGTAGCCTTTTGACAGTACGTAGTCGAGCACGCCCGACAGACGATAGATGCGGGCCACCGAGTCGATCCGGATGATCTCCTTGCCGCGCTCGTCAAAGATCACGATGGAGGGTGAGAAAAACAGGCCGAGCTGCTTGGCCCAGTCCACGGCAGTCAGTCGCTGACCGTCCGTGGTGATCACCGGCGTCTTCGACCACATGTCGAGCTGCACAGCGTCGAAGCCGTCGATCTGTTGGAGGATCTTCGGATCGAGCAGTGGCCCGGTGTGCAGGATGTCGCACGCGTGGCAATCCCCCTGCTCGAAGAACACCGCCAAGGGACGCTGGCCGGGGATCTTGGTGCGGTCGAGCATGTACGGCGGTTTTTCGAAGAAATCCTGCGGATTCAGGTCGCTCAGGTCGAACTTGGGCGGTGGATCGGCGCGCGCTAGATAGTCGCGCAGCGACTCTTTCGTGTAGTAGTCATCGACGACGTACTGCAGCGCGGCGCGGAATTTGTACGGCGGGTAGTAGCCGACGAGGCGCAGCGCCTCTTTGCCGTCGTCCACGTAGAAGATCAGCGCGGGGGTGAAGTTCGTTTTCTCGCGCTCGGCGAAGGCGCTCTCGGTGAGCGTCTTGCCGCGCATGTCGGTGACTTCGCGTGCGCCCCAGATGTCGATGGGGATGACATTGAAGTACTTCCGCGTGTACTCGACGATGTCCTTTTCCTTGCCGAAATTCACATCCATCAGAATCTGACAGTAGGCGCAGTATTTTTGGCCGAAGTAGATGGCGATGCCCTTCTTGCCCTCCTTGCGTGCCTCGGCGAGGTCTTCGCGCAGGTTGAGAAAGGTGTCGGTGAACCAGTCCGGGTGCTTGACCTCCTGGCCGAGCGGCGAGTCATTGAAGTCTAGCCCGGTTTCCGTCGCGGCCGGCGCAGGCACGGTGCTCCATGCGCAGAGCATCGCCAGCAGGGTGAGCCAGCACTTGCGCTGCCGCAGCAGCGCGCGTTGCCAAGGGCGGAGCAGGTTCATCGGCAGGACGGCGTTCAACATGGGAGGGCGAGTCTCGGTGGTGACGGCTGATTCTGGAACGTCTGAGGATTTTAGCAAGTCGTTGTCTCCCCGCAGCCTGTCATGGCCTGCCGTGAGGGAAGCCCTGGAGGCTCGACCGGCTCGGTTGTGCGGGAGGCGCGAGGAGGGCGCAATTTTTTGTTGTAAAAATAATCTGAACCCGGAGCGTCGGACGGGGTCTCACAACCTAAACATAGATTTATTTCCGGCAAGGCCGACCTCTCTTTGGCCGGTGACTGGGCTGGAGGTTTCGTCCTCCCAATCATCGAGAGGTTTGTCATGCATATTAATTCCGCTTTGCGCGTCGCTCAGACGCCGGAAACCGCCCTCACACGAGGCAAGATGCAAGGTTCAGAAATCGGCGTGGCACAGTCCACGCGGCGCTTCGAACGGTTAAGTGGGGGCGGCGGCTGCGAGCCCGCCCGCATCGAGCGGGGGGCGGGAAGCGATGCGCCTCTGGACACCGAAGGGCTGGAAGGTCTGCTCAGCCAGCTACTCGCCTTGCTGCGGGCGCTTCAGGCGCAGCTCGGTGGAAGCGGCCAAGCCCCGGCCGGTACGGACGACACGGGTTGTGGCGGTGGCCATGAGCCGGGCACGGGGCGGGGCGGGGTCTCCCGCGGTGAGGGCACGCCCGTGCGGTCGGAGCTCGGCAA
This sequence comes from uncultured Thiotrichales bacterium, assembly GCA_964430355.1. GTDB lineage: Bacteria > Pseudomonadota > Gammaproteobacteria > UWMA-0217 > UWMA-0217 > CAYSFW01. The sequence goes on along the minus strand of CAYSFW010000075.1, from coordinate 23,980 downwards.
CGCCAACATCCCGCCGCCGGTGGACAACCTGCGCACGCTGCAGCTCGGCGCGAAGACGCTGACCATCGGCGGGGATGGTACGGACTCAGCAAGCCCAGCGGAGGTCGAGCAGACCGCGCAGGCGATCGAGCAGCTTTACCAGCGGAGCCCGACGTTCCGGCAGTTGATCGACGACTCGCCCCATCAGGCGCTCGAAGTGGCTGTCGGTCGGCGCAGCGACAACATCAGCTGGGGCGGAGGCGGCAGCGTATTCATGAACCTCAACAACATCGCGCCCGGCAGCGCAGACACCTTCCAGGCGCTGCTCGCCCATGAGTTCGCACACGCCGCTGCCGACATGCAGCACGGCAGCGCGCAGGATGCCCTGCAGGAAGCGGTGGCCGCCGAGGCCTGAGATGGGCCGATGGGCCGTCGTGAGGGCGCGTGCTTGCTTCAGCGCACGCGCTTGAACTCGTAGCGGTAGTTGGCCTGTTCGTTGGTGGCGACAAAGCCGTCCTCGATCGGTGTCACGCGGTAGACCACGGGCTGGTCTGAAAACGGCGTGCGGGCGAACAGGAGATCGCCTTGAAGCATGAACGTGCCCGAGGTGGTCTGCCCGTTGGGGTCGGTCCAGGTGAAATACATCCCGTCGACGTTGAGCAGGTCGTTGTTGGCGCCCTTCCAGAGGCCATCCAGCGAGTCGATGGGCCGTGCCGTGGCAGTGGGCGCGTTGGGCGCGGGCGGAGGCATGATCGAGGTCGGTGGCGGGTTGTGGGTGCTGTGGGTGCCCGCTGTGGGCTCAGGGGCTGCCATGCTCGCGTGCGGGACTTCGGGCGCGGTGGCGGGGGCTGGCTGTGTAGCCTGCGGGGCCGCCATCGCGGGCGCGCCTGGTGCCACCATCGTCGGCGTGTTGAGGATGACCGGCGGATTCGAGCGTCGGGCGGTCTCGATCAGCGCCTGCAGATCCTTCATGCTGATCTCGATCTTGTCCTCACGGGGCGCCTTGTCTTCGGAACGCCTGGCCTGCGCGGTGGGGGCGGGGAGGTTGCCTTGGGGGTAGGCACCCGCCGTGCCGGGATAGCTCCAGGTCGCAGCCGGGTTGTACGGGTTGTTCATCCACTGGGCTGGGTTTGTAGCGCCCGGGGCGTAGGGCCAGGTCAGCGCGGTAGGGTTGGTGAGACCGGGCAGGCCCGACAGCCCGGTACCCCACGGTATGCCAGACAGGCCCGACAGACCCGAAATGCCGGGCAGCCCCGATAGCCCACCGAGTCCCGAACCCCACGGCAGCCCCGACAGCCCGTATATCGAGGGCAGCCCCCACAGCGCGAGCGGCAGGCTCGACGACCACGGCGATCCCCATGCGCCCCCGCCATAGACATCCGGCACGCGCTGGATGTAGCCGAGCGCCTCCATCATGTCGAGCATGACCTTGGCCATCGGCATGTTGCCCTTGTAGCGGTAGAGATCCGCGTGGGCAGGTGCGACCGTGGCGATCGCCATCGCACACAACGCGGCATTCAGGGGGAGCTTGAACATGCCCGACACTATAAGCGAGACCCATCGGCCATGCCACAAACCAAAGGCCTGCGCCGTTGCGTGGTCGTCGTTCCTCGGTTTCTTAATTTCGGTCAATGAAGCGCGGGGCGTGGAAGTGTATGAGCAGTCGAGTCTATTTGGATATTTCGCAGATCGTGCGCCGGGCGCCCGCTTGGGGGGTGACGGGGTCCCGCGCGCTGCTGAAAGGATGCGGCGCGCCGCCCGGATCGGGCGCTCGACGCTGGCCTGAAGATCCAACTGGGCCCGGCGATGGTCAGGAGAGGGGCAAATGGTGCTGACCCCGCTCCGCCCTGGTTGCGGATTCCGGCGGTCGGTGGCCAAAGCACGGCTGCCTCGACCCTTGTGCGCGCCGAGACGCAACACGCGCAGCCGGCCCCGGCACCCCAACAACAGGAGACGGTTCGTATGGTCGAGATGCTTGAGGATGTCATCGTGGAAGCGCGCGGCCTGGAACCGCCGGAGCCGTTTCAGCTCGTCATTGGCGCGCTCGAGGGGCTGAGGGCGGGGCAGCGCGTGCGTTTCTTCGTCGATCGGGAGCCGCATCCGCTCTACCGCGTGTTGCAGCGGGAGGGCTTTCGCTATTCAGCCACGCTGCTGGATGATGGCAGCTACGAGATCCTGATCGAGCGGCAAAGTTCTGTGCTGTCGGTGTAGACCCGCCGCCGCGTGGGACAGGCGCCGGGAGTCAGTCCGCAATTCGCTTGCGGATGCTCGCTCTTTGCATGGCCGGGCCGAGGGCGGTCCCACCCGGCGCGGGCTCAGCGCCTGCCTGACGGCGGCTCCTCGCCGTTGCTGGTCGTCGCCTTGCCCCGCATCTCGAGACGGCGCAGGAACTCGGCCATGATCTGATCGTAGAGCGCCTCCTTGAGGACCTCATCTTCGATCCCTGCGTCGAGATTGGGATTGTCATTGACCTCGATGATGCGGATGCCGTTCGGTGTTTGCTTGAGGTCGACTCCGTAGAGGCCGTTGCCCATGAGGTTGGCGGCCTTCAGCGCGGTTTCGATGACCTCGGGCGGCGCGGCCTCTACCGGCAGCGTGTCGGAGTCGCCTTCGTCGGAGCCGCCTCGCGGACCGTGCTTGACGATCTGCCAGTGGCGTTTGGCCATGTAGTAGCGGCAGGCGAACAGGGCCTTGCGGTTGAGCACGCCCACGCGCCAATCGAATTCGGTGGGAATGAATTCCTGGGCGAGAATCAAAGCGGACTCCCGAAACCACTCTGCTGCGACCTTTTCCAGCTCGGCGCGGTTCTTCACCTTGGAGACGCCTCGCGAGAACGAGCCGTCTGGCGTTTTCAGCACCATCGGATACCCGCAGCGTGCCTCGGCCAAGTCGAGGTTGGTCGCGGTGAGGATGACGGTGGAGGGGATCGGGATACGATGGCGCTGCAGCAGCTCGGTGAGGTAGACCTTGTTCGAGCAGCGCAGGATCGACAGCGGATCGTCGATGACTACCATGCCCTCGCGCTCGGCGCGGCGGGCGAAGCGGTACGTGTAGTGATTGACCTGGGTGGTGGCGCGGATGAACAGCGCGTCGAACTCGGCGAGGCGGGCATAGTGCTTGGGCGTGATCAGTTCCACGTCGAGCCCGATCTTGCGACCCGCCTGGATGAACTTGTGCAGGGCGCGCGCGTTCGACGGCGGCATCGGGTCCAGCGGGTCGTGCAGGATCGCCACGTCGTAGCGGAAGCTATCCTCCTCCTCGGGTTCGCGCCAGCGGCGGGTAAGGTACTCGCTCAACGCCGAGGCAAACTGCGTGTGCTGGTCTTTGCGCAGGCGGTCGAGCGCGAGCGCGCGCACGGCATGGATGCGCCATTGTCCGTTGCGGCGCATCTCCACCCGCAACAGAGGGGCGCGGAATGTGTCGAAGATCTCGCGTGCTAGCGTCGCGAGCGGCCGCTCTGCGGTGTGCCCAAAATAGATGTCAAAGGTGAACCGCCGCAGCGTCAGCGCATTGAGGTAGCGCCGCAGTGTGGTGTTGAAGCCGCCGCGCGGGTTGAACACCGGCGGGCGGGCAAGGTCGAGCGCGGTGCGCACCGAGGGTATCACGCGGTGGCCGCGCGCCTCGGCCAGCAGCGAGCAGTAGTAGCCGAGTCCCTGATATCGCTGATTGCGGCACAGGTTGATGACCATCATCCGCCGTTCCTTGGCGATGTCGGGCGAGGTGAGATACGTATGGGCGGTGATGACCTTCAGTGCCGGGTATTCCGGGTGCCAGTCGTCGAGATCGTCGACCAGGATGGTAAGCTCGGTCATGCGAGGGCGGCAGGGGTTTCGCGCTCCGGGTAGACGACGACGACGGCCTTGAGGTTGGAGCGGCCGTAGCGCGCCATGGCGGCAAAGTCGCGCTTGAGAATGGGCATGTTAATGCAGTCGGCGATGGTTTCGCCGGCTGCGGTATCGATGTAGGGATCGTGGACGTAGACGAAGCGCTGATCGAAGCCGGTCACGACCACCCAGTGGGGGAATTTTTCCTTGTAAATGCGGTACGAACTGATCAGCACGAGTGGAATGCCGCCACGGCTGAAGAGCTGTTCCAGCCGGTCCGGCCCGACGGCCTGTTGCAGCAGCGGGATGCCGTGGTCACGCATCTCCTCGAGCATATCGTCCTGCACGAGGCGCATGACCTCTTTTTTCGCGGGGTTGCGCACCGAGTCGAGGAACAGTGCACCCTCGGCGTTGACGAACACCTCCACACCGAATCCGCGGTGCCAGGCCGCGAGCGCCAATCCGTAAGGGCCACAGCCACCATGCCCGGAGGTCATGAACACCGTGGTCGCCTCTCGCCACAGGCGCAGTTCCAGCTTGCGGTCGAGCGTTATGCCGGGACGGTGCGCTGCCATCGCCATCATCAACGTTGCCGGTCCGCAAGTGAAATCGGCAGTCTGCGCGTAGTAGGGCACGCGCACCATGTCGAGCCGTAGTTCCGGCGCGAGCGACTTCTGAAAGCGTACGGCGTCCATGTGGTCCTCGTAGTAGTCGGCCAGTTCGCCGAATTCCTCGTAGCCGAGTTGGGTGAACAGGCCGATGGACGCCGGATTGTCGCGGCGGATCTCCAGCCGCATCTGGACGCGGTCTTCGGCGCGGGCGGCCTCCTCGGCCGCTTCCACGAGCCGCCGTGCGATGCCGTCGCGCCGGTATTCCTGCAGCACGGCAATCGAATAGATGCGCGCCATCGACGTGCCGCGGCTGTAGAGCACCAGCGCGTAGCCCACCGTGACGCCGTTGCGCTCGGCGATGAGGGTGACGGCGTGCGCTTTGGTCAGCATGTAGCGGAAGCTGCGGCGTGTGAGCCGGTCGGTGGTGAAGCAGCGCTCCTCGATGGCAACCAGGGTATCGAGATCATCGAGGCTCGCCGGGCGCACCTCGATGGCGGGTTGCGTGTCAGTGGCCACGGATGAAGAGTTCATAGAGCGTCAGGCAGATTTCAACCAGGATGAGCGCGACAATGTACCACTCGACGCGCAGGCTGCGCTGGGCCTGCAGGAGATCGAGCAGTGTCTCCGCCGTGGAGGAAATCACCTCGAGCTTGCGCTCCAGCGCAATCTGCCGTTCGCGCACCTCGTACTCATCCTCAAGACGCAGGTAGAACCTTTCGAGATTCGGATGCTCCCAGAGTAGGTCCGGCTTCTCGCCAACCGCGGCGCGGCCGACCATGCGTTGCAGGCTCACCAACGAATCGCCGATGTAGCGCAGCAGGTCGCGCTGCTGCCGAACACCGCCCTGACCGGCCCGCAGTCGCTCGGCCAGCGGCTCGATGCGGTCGAAAGTATCAGCCAGCCGGCTTTCGTTCTCGGCTAGCAGGACGCTCTTGGCGAGCACCTCGGCAATTAGCTGGAGCCGGGAGACCGTGCCGTCGGCAACCCAGAGCCGGCCCTGGCCATCGATGCCTTCTCGCCCGGTCGGGTCGATGTGCAGCGTGAGCGCCTCCTCCTCGGGCCGCTCGAGCGGCTGCGTGACCAGCGGTGTGAGCTGCTGCAGCAGCACCCGCTGGTCGTCCGGCTCGACACCGAAGAACACGATGGCGCCGTAGCGAAACAGCACCGCACAGCCACCGCCCGGGCAGGCTAGCGTGAGCGGATTGAGCGCAAGCGGGTGTTCGGCGCGCAATGGCTTCATGTCGATGCGTGCACCCAGCAGCAGCGCGCGCGTCTGGACATCCTGTTGGGTGGGTAGACTGAAGGCGACGGATGACACGGGTGGGCTGGCTGCTTCTTGAGTGCGCCACATCGTAAGCCAAAAACACCCTCGCGCGTGAGCACGCGTGAGCGCCTCACCCGGCCCGGTCGGGCGGTCGGCACTCACCGGTGCGCCACCGGAGGGGATCGCCCACTTTTCCTCTCCCGGTCACAGAACTGCCGCCGGTGTTTTGATATCTCCGCCCGGAGCCTCTAACCTTGCGCGCGGCGCGGGCATGGCCCACGTTCTCACGAATCCAGATGGACCCTTCTGATGACCGACTCCAGGACCTCTGCTTCACCCTCGATTGCCTACCTCGTCAGCCAGTACCCCATGCTGTCGATGATCTTCATCATCCGGGAGGTGCTGCAGCTCAAGCGCCTGGGCTTTCGCATCGACGTGGCCTCGATCAACGCACCAGATCGTGGAGCCGACGGACTGACCGCCGACGAGGCCAACGAGGCCAACCTGACCTACTACGTCAAGCCGCACGGGCTGAAGGGTGCGCTCGCGGCGCATGGGCGGACGCTGCTTGGCAACCCGGCGGGTTACCTGCGCGGGCTGAAGCTCCTGTTTGCGCTGGGCGGCACCGATCTCAAACGCATCTTCTACAACCTGATGTACTTCACCGAGGCACTCATGGTTGGCGTGTGGATGGCGGAGAAAGGGCACCACCACCTGCACGCGCACCTCGGCGCGCAGTCCGCGACGGTGGGGATGTACGTAAAGCACATCTTCGGCCACGGCTTCTCGATCACCGTGCATGGCCCGGATGAGTTCTACGATGCGCCCGGTCAGTACCTCACGCAAAAGGTGATTGCCGCGGATTTCGTGGTGTGCATTAGCCACTTCGCGCGCAGCCAGTTGATGAAGCTCTCGCCCTATGCGCACTGGCACAAGCTCGTAGTTTCCCGCCTAGGCATCGACCCGGCGGTGTTCACCCCGCGCCCGCATAACCCGCATCCCGAGGTGTTCGAGATCATCTGCGTGGGGCGGCTGGCCCCCGCCAAGGGCCAGCACCTGCTCGTCGATGCCGTGGCCGCGATGGTGCGCGAGGGACGGCCCGTGCGGTTGCGCCTCGTCGGTGATGGTGTCGATCGCCCCTCGCTGGAAGCGCAGGTGAAGGACCTCGGCCTGCAACGGCACGTCGTCTTCGAGGGCGCCGTCAACCAGGACCGCATCCGCGACCTCTACGCGCAGGCCGACTGCTTCTGCATCCCGAGCTTCGCCGAGGGCATCCCCGTCGTGCTGATGGAGGCGATGGCGATGGAAATCCCCTGTGTGACGACCCATATCACCGGCATTCCGGAACTCATCCGCAACGGCGTCGATGGCTTCCTGGTGGCGCCGTCGGACGCCGAGGGCCTCGTGCAGGCGCTATCGGGCCTGATGGACTACCCGGAGCTGCGCGAGAAGATGGGCCGCAACGGCCGTCAGCGCGTGATGGAGCACTACGACCTCGCGCGCAATGTGGAGAAGCTGGCACAGGTGTTCGTGGAGCGGGTCTAGCGGGTACCAACGAACGGTGAACGGCGCGCCGCCAGCCAGCCGCAACGCGCCGGCAGTGCTGCGGTCGCTCACCGCAAACCCGCTAGGTCAGGCGATACGCGCTGCGGCGTTCACAGCCCTTAGCAGACCGTCACCGCAGATCAGTCGTGGCGGGTTGCGGACCGCAGCGGAGCACGTTGGCCCCCGAGATCCGTCAGTTCGTCGCTGACGGCCTGGCGGAAGGCGTCGGACACGTCGGACCAGTCCACAAGATCCACCCGAAACGGCAGGTCGGACTCCGCGAAGGCCATGCGCAGCGCCGCCATGTCGGTAAACGACAACGGTTGATTCCCCAGGATTGCGAGGTCGAGGTCCGACCAGGGTTTGGCGACCCCGGTGGCGCGCGAGCCGAAGACGCGCACCATCCGCCCCGGTACGATCGCCTCGAGAATGCCCGCAACGACTTTCACCTGCTCGAGGCTCAAGTCAAGCATTCCGGCCTTCCAGACGAGCAAGCAGTTTAGCGGCAGCGGGCAGGAAACGCGCGGCGCCTGCGAACACCCGGGCTGCCTTGGCGGCGTCGTAGACGCGCGCGGTGATGTGTCGCATCTCGCGGAACTGAAACCAATCGGCCGGGTTCGCGAGCAGCCCGCAGCTCCGCTGCGATGCGGATCAAGTCGCGGTAGTTGAGCACATCGACCTCGGTGGGGCTCGCGCTCTCTGCCTCGAGCTGTCGCCGCAGAAACTTGATGCAGAGTTCCTAGGTGAACTCGAAATTCTGGATGACACCCGCCGTCCACGTACGCTGTACGGCAGGAGTCTGCGCGCCGAACCACTGGGTATCCTCGGTGACTTGAAGCGCCTCGCGCAACGAGTGCACAGCCATTTGCAGGGCGGATAGGTCGAGTATGGCGGTGGCGGGATCGCTGAGTGCGGCTAGAGTGCCTCGACTGCGTACTCGGTGGAGAGCGTGAATTGCTCACCGGGCGCGACACGCACCCGGTCATCCCAGGCGTTGGTCGTTTCCACGCACAGCATCGCCCGGTAGCCGTCCTCGCCCATGTCGCCAAACTTGGTGCCTTTCTCGATCCACGGGTTCCACACCACGTAGCTGCGGCTGCCTTGCTTGCTGATGCGGATGCGACGACCGAGCGACGGATCGATGATGGCGACGTCGTCGGGGCAGTCGAGATAGATGCGGTCGACCTCGCCCGCGATGGTGACGGGGCCGTCCTGCACCACCCGCGCGTCCCCGGCCAGCCGGTCGATGTAGGGTTTTCCCTCCAGCCCCTCGATGCGTGCGGCTCCGATGTCGCCGACATGGAAATAGGTGTGCAGGGCCTGGGTCAGGGTGAAGGCTTCGGTGCCCGTGTTGCGGGTGGTGAGTTCGAGCCGGAGCCTCTCGCCAACGGTCACGGCGAGGCTGAGTTCCGCATCGAAGGGCCACAGCGCGCGCTGGGCATCCCCCGGCAGGTAGCGCAGCACCACGCGCGTGGCATCGGCCAGCCGCGCCGTTTCCTGCACCTGCCAGTCGTTGTTGCGGGCAAACCCGTGCGCCGGCTTGCTCGCGTCATCCGGGTGCGCGCCGAACCACGGCCAGCACACGGGCACGCCACCGCGCAGCGATTTGCCAACCGCGAAGCGCGCAGCGGGCGAGAGCCACACCACGGGCGCTTGCCCGGCCGGGGCCCAGGTCAGCACCTGGGCACCCTGCCGGGCGATGCTCGCGGAGGCGTGGGGATTCGTGACTTGCGCCACCAAGGCGCCGTGTTCGGCTGTGAGGAAGGCTACCGTGCCGGGTATGCCGAATTTTTCGTTCAGGGTGTTCGGATCGCACATGGCGGGTCGGGGCTCCGTGTCGGGGTGTCAATTCAAGGTGCGCGGCGCGGTGGCTGCCTCGCTGCCAGACTCGCTATCTTCGGACTCCTCGGCGAGTTCCTCCGGTGTGGCATCGCGTACGTTGAGGACCTTCAACGTGAAGGTGAGCGTCTGGCCGGCGAGGGGATGGTTGCCGTCGAAAGTCAGCCGGCCGTCATGGATTGCGATGACGCGAAAGGTCTTGAATTCGCCCGCGTCGTTGTGAAACTGCACCGTCGCACCGATCCGGCGGTACTCCTCGGGCACGTTTTTGATGTCGTCGGTGATGATCAGGCTGGGGTCAGCGTGACCGAAGCCCTCCTCGGGGCTCAACGACACGGTTACGACATCGCCCGCGCGGCGGCCGGCGAGTTCGCGCTCGATCTTCTCGTGCATGCCGCTGCGGCGGCCGTGGATGTAGTGGACGGGCCGGTTGATTTCCTCCACCACGCGCCCGTCGGGATCGCTGATGCGATAGGTAAACTCGACCAGCTTGTCGCGCTTGATGACGGATTGGCCCATGGTAGTCGCGTGTTTGCTGTTGGTGCCGACATGATAGGCGATGCAACCGCCCATGCCCAAACCGCGCGCGTGCGAAGCGGGATTCCCGTCGCCACCGGCGCCGCTCGACGCGCAGCGGCAACGGCGGTTACGCTTGCCCACCCGACCCGCGCCAAACAGGAAGCCAAGCGCATGTCTCACGAAATCATCCTCTCCGCCGATGAGCCGATTACCTGTCCGAGCTGCGGACACGCCTTCCCTCTACGCGAGGGCATAGCCAGCCAGACCATCGAACGTTACGAACACGCCTACGACGCGCGGCTCGCCGAGCGCGAGCGGGCGCTGCGCGAGGAACTCGCCCGTGAGGCCGAGCGCCGGCTCGCCCGCCAGCACCAGGGCGAACTCGCGAAGCTGCAGGAGCAGCTCTCCGAACGCCAGGGCGAGGTGGCCGAGCTGCGGGCGCGCATCCAGCAGGCGCAGGAGGCCGCCCGTGCGAAGGCGCTCGCCGATTTTGCGCAGGAGCGCCAGACGCTGGAGCGCGAGCTCGCCGAGCAGGCCGCGAAGCTTGAAGCCTTTCGCGCGCAGGAGCTGGCCCTGCGCCAGGAGAAGAAGGGGCTGGAAGCGGCGCGCGCGGAGCTCGAGCTCCAGGTTCAGCGTCGCCTCGACGAAGAGCGCCGCCAGATGGAAGCGCAGCTCACCGGGCGCATCGAGGAGCAATTCCGGCTGCGCGAGGCCGAGTGGCAGAAGAAGATTGCGGACGCCCAGCGCGCCAACGAGGAGTTGAAGCGCAAGCTCGAACAAGGCTCCCAGCAGCTGCAGGGCGAGGTGCTGGAACTGGAGCTGGAGACGCTGCTCCGCCAGGCGTTCCCGCTCGACCAGATCGAACCGGTCAGCAAGGGCCGGCGCGGTGCCGACGTGGTGCAGACCGTCGTCACCCGCGCGGGCCAGACCTGCGGGCGGATCGTCTGGGAAGCCAAGCGCGCGGAAAACTGGTCGAACGCCTGGCTGCCCAAGCTCAAGGACGACCAGCGGGAGATCGGCGCGGAGATCGCCGTGCTGGTGAGCACCGTGCTGCCCAAGCAGTCGCGCGAACCGTTCCTGATGCAGGACGACGTGTGGGTGGTCACCGTGCCCGCGGTCCGGCCTGTTGCGGAGCTACTGCGCACTGTCCTGATCTCCGCGCAGCAGCAGAGGGCTTTCAATCAGGGACGCCAGGAAAAGATGGCCGCGCTCTACGACTACCTGTGCAGCCCGCAGTTCGCACAGAAGCTCAAAGCCGTGGCCGAGAGCTACGCGGCGATGAAGAAGGATCTTGATGACGAGAAGGCGGCGATGGCACGGCTGTGGAAAAAGCGCGAGATGCAGCTCGAGCGCGTGACGCAAAACGTCATGGGCATCAGCGGCGAGCTGCAGGCCATCGCCCAGGAGGCGCTACCGCAACTCGGCGAGGTGGGTCTGCTGCCGGGGTGACCCCGATCCGTTGGCCGGCGACGATCGTTTAGAAGGTCGTCATGGAGGCTCGGATGTTGGCAAGCAGCAGGTCCTGCTGCGTGGTCGTATCGAGCTGGGTGAAGTCCAGCCCGTTGAACCAGCGGGAAGGGTCAATGGCCACACCCACCTGGGCCCGAAGGTTCTGCCGAGACAGGGTGACGGGAGGTCTCAGCAGCAGGCGCGCCGACGCGCCGGATTTCCGGATGACGATCTCGAACGGTACAGCGGGCGCGCTGCCGCGCTGCCACGTGCCGGCCAGGTGGACGAGCTTGTCCACCATGTCCACATCCTTCGGCAGGCCGAGGGCATCCGCGTCGGCCCGGATCAGCTCGATAGTCAGGCCGCAGTAGGTCCCGACCGCGGGACGGAGCGTCCAGAGCGGTTGGGTCGCAAGGTTGGCATCCAGCAGATTCAGCACGTGCGGCACGCCGATCTTGGTCGGCGTGGACTCGCCGTGGGCCTGTGCGGCAGGGACGAGCCAGTCCAGGACCTGCGAAGGTGCGAAGGCGAACGCCGGGTCGGTGCAAATCGAATGAACCTCCACGCTCCACAGCGTGAAGTAGGCGTTCCGCAGGACGATTCTAACGCCCTCGCTCGTGTCGAAGGTGGCCTGCGCAGGGGTGGCCACGCGGGCGCTGAGCTCCAGTGTGGTACCAGCGGTTTCTGTGCTGCCACTGCCTCCACCGCCGCAGCCAACGCTCAGGAGGATCAGGGCAATCACGCCGGCGCGTGCGATGCGGCTAAAAGTCATACACCATTCCCACACTGAAGGTCGTCGATTCATCGTGGTCGCCGTGGAGAGCGTCGCTTATGGGCAGTTGGACGCGTGCGTGAACCAGCAGGTCTGCGCTCAGGTTGTATACGAAACCCGGACTCAGAAAGGCGATGAAGCCGCCGGAGTCCGGGTCGGGCCGGCCGGCGTGCTCATCCTTGGCGCTCCAGCGGGTGTCGAGCGCGAGTTGCAGGGCGAAGCCGTGCGAGAGGGCGCGCTGGCCGGTCAGAGAGCTCAGAAGCGCGTTGCCGGCGCGGAAACCCTGAAAGCCCTCGGTCGACACCTGCAGTGCGGAGGTCACTTGCGCGAACCACGGGTAGGCGTAGCGCGCGTACCAGCCGCCGAGCTGGGGTGTGACCGCGCTGGTCCCGGGCTGCACGTCAATGTCGAAGGGTTCACCGTTGGCGCGGCGCTTCTCCTCCGCCGCAGGCAGCCGCAGGCCGGCGATCAGCCCGTAGGCGTCGCGCGCGCCATGGACTTTCGGTTCGAGATGCAGTTTCGCGGTGAGCTCGACATCGCCAAAGTCCTGCGTGTTCACGCGGGCGAGGCTCGCGTCCTCGCGCTGCTTGTCGAGCCACGGCAGGCGCAGGCCGATGCTGAGTCGGTCGGTCGGTGTCCAGGATAGCCCGAGTGTCCAACGCCGCTCGTCGATGGTCACCTCATTGAAGCCGGCGAGTCCGATCGTTTCGCTGCGCTCGAGCCACTCCAGCGCTACCCGTTTACGTCCGGCGTAGGGTTTCTCCGCGCCCATCAGCGTGAGCGTGGGGTCCCCGCACAGGCAGGTCGAACAGGGCAGGGCGCTGCCACTCGCCAGCAGCAGCGCAGCGCCGACCAGTTTCTTCCTGTGCATCACCGGGTGGCGCACCGCGGGTGTGGCGGGATCTCACCAAACGGGTCGGCGAAACGCGGGTCGCAGATGAAGTCCCAGTCCGTGAGGCTTTGGAAGAAGGCGATGACGTCCTGCTTCTCTTGCGCGCTGAGCTCAAAGCCCACCAGAAGCTCGCTCTTGTGCGGGTTCTTCGCACCGTCGCCGGCGTTAGGGCCGCTCGTAATCAGCCGCCCGCCGCGCGCGTAGTGATCGAGCACCTCATCGAGCGTGGCAATGGAGCCGTCGTGCATGTACGGGGCCGTGAGCTCGATATTGCGCAGTGTGGGCGCCTTGAACTTGCCCATGTCCTCATCTTTGCCCGTGACCTCCCACAACCCCCGATTGTCGGCGGGGTAGGCACCCTTGCCGTCGATGTTATAAAGCCCGTTGTTGTGGAATTCGATCTGGGTGAAGACCAACCCCGAGTGATCGACCGCGTTGGCGAAGTTGAAGCCACCGTGGCAGTGGAAGCACTCCATGCGTTCGGAGAAGAACAGCGCTTCCCCGCGCCGCGCGGAGTCGCTGAGCTTGACGGTCGCGCCCGGGCGGTTGGCTTGGTCATACAGGGAGTTGCCTGAGATCATCGTGGCGACGAACGAGGACACCGCCTTGACCACGTTGGGCATGGTGATCGGCTGGGCCTCACCGGGGTAGGCGGCGGCAAATCGGGCAGGGTAATGCGCATCCTTGCGGAAGCGCTCGAGGATGGCCTCTTCGTGACCGCTCCAGCCGAGTTCCACGGGGAATTCGTTGAACAGCGGTACGAGCGCCTGCTGGTGCAGCGTGATCGTCGCCGGGTTCGCCCAGTTCTGGCTGGCGTTGTAGACAACGTTGGTGAGCGTCATAGCGTTGCGCGGATGCCGCTCGCCGAGAGCTCCTACCGAGGTGGCGAGCCCATCCGTGAACGCTCTGGCCGGGAGGTGGCAGGTGGCGCAGGATGTGGTCTCGTTAACCGACATGCGCCGGTCATAAAACAGGAACCGGCCCAAGGCGACCTTGGCTTCGGAAATCGGATTTTCCGGTGCGATGCGCGGTGTCGGGAACCCGGGAGGCAGATTCCAAGTGAACGACGCACTGGTTTCTGCAGCGGGTTCGGCGGCGGAAGTGGCCTGCGGGGTTGGGGAGCCTCCGCCGCAGCCGGTGAGGAGGGTGGCCGCCAAGAAAGCGCCCGCGCAAGCGCGGGCGAATGTCTGACGACTGTGCGTCCTGTACTGCCTCTGACCACTCAGGGGCGAAACCCGGGGCCTCACTCTACGCGAACCAGTTTCTGAGTCTGCGCCGGGTAGAGGTTCTGTACGCCGGTCCCACTCTTATAGGGGAAGTCCAGGCCGAGGCGCGGCATGATCTCGATGCACTCAGGGTCGTTGGTGCCGGACATGCAGCCGGCCGCGGTGCTTGGCGTGTTGACGGAGATATCGGTGGCCGCCAGCACATCCTTGATATCGAAAACGATCTTCTTCTCGTTGTGAATCAGCAGCACACCGTCATGCATGCCTTCATGCAGCTTGAGGTTCACGCAAACCTTGGGCAGGTTTGGATTGGCGCAGGCGCTGGCTGGCGGTGTCTGCGCGTTCGTCGAGACGCAGCCGGTTGACCCCAAGTGGAGATTGAAGCCAGCGGCGATGCCGTTGGGATCGGCCACGCCGTCCAAGCGGATGAACTTGCGCCCGCTCGACCAGGCCCAAATCATGCCTGATGCGTTCAAGGGCGACGGAGCCGTCGCGTCATTCAGGTGATTGAGTGAAAACGGAATCCCGATATTGAAGCAAACGCCCGTGTAATCCCCCGACGCCGCTGCGCCCTTTACCGAGGTATTCGTCTCCGGAGTGCCCTTCGCGCAACCGTTCTCGAAGTCCAGCATGGCGACGTTCTGGTATTGCCATTTGCCGTCCTGGTTGAGTGTGAGCGGTACCTTGGTCCCGTCAGCCTTTTGCAGTTCGATGTCCGAGATGTAGACCCGAAAGTCGGTGAGTTTGAGCGTGTTGCGCGCCCCGATACCGACGTTCGAGTAGGTCTTGCCGCATTCTGCGGTCTCGTTGCCGACGGCGGCCTTGAAGTCCAGCGTCACATTGCGTGGGGTGTTCGAACTGCCACCGTCGCTGTCGCAGCCGGTGAGTAAAAGGGCTACCAGCGCTGCGGTCATCAACCGCGGAACCAGGGTGAGGTTTGCCATATTTTTGATTACTCCTCGCTCTCTTTGGTGCTGGCGGCGCGCAGGTCGCTCCACATGCGCCGTTTGCGAAATATCAAATTGGGATCTGTGTCGAATTCTAGGTAGGGTTGACTGAGTGCGGAATGTGGCAAATTGCCGCATCCGGACGGCCTGGAACCAGCCGGCCACCCGGTTGGTCGAACCGTGCGTGAAAGTCAGATTCGGTCCGACCGCTCCGCTGCGAATGGCTTTGCACTGCGCGCCCGTGAGCTCGCTGCTCGCTGCGACCCTGGTCGGCGTGATCGCGTGGTCGCCGGGTGTCGCGGCCGGTACGCCTCGAATATCGGTGCAGGAAGGCGCGGAATTCCACGTCCACGCGGTGGGTGAGCCACTCGAGGTAGTCCTCCGGGTACGTGACCTTCGCCATCCGCTCGATGCCGAATGGCAGGATTACCGGGGACGGCGGATCGCCCCGCCGACCAAGGTGAGCAGGGACGGAGACATCAGGTTGACCGCACCAGCGGATCTCGGGGCGTACGTGCAGCTTGAGGTTCGCGCGCACGGCGAGGCCGTTCCCGTCGGGCAGGTGTTCGGCTTCGCGCGGTTCGTCGCGGACGGTGCGTCGTCGCGGCGCTCCGATTCGTACTTCGGGCTCGTGCACGGCGACCCGCAGGATCCTTTCATTCCCGCCTGGAACAAGACGCTGACCTGGCAAACGCTCGACCCGCCGGCGTGGCGGGAGCGCCTGCGCCGCATCGAAGGCGCAGGCCAGCGCGAGTTGCCGCTGGTGCTCGGGCACGAGTGGACGTCGAACGATGCGAGGCCGGTCGGCCGCGCGCAACTCGACGCCCTGAGAGCGCGTGCGGAGCGCTACTTCGCGGCTACCCCGGCGGGCAGTGTGTGGGAGCTGGGGCTAGAGGAAAACTTGAGCCCTCACTACCGGCAATCCCATTACTGGCCAAACCTGCGCAGGAAGGTCGAAGCGCTGCGGGCCGCCGCGCAGCGCATTGATCCTTCGATCCGCTTTGCCTACCAGATCGCCGGCATCGCGCCAGCTGACGTCCGCCGGTTTCTCGAAAGCGAGGCCGCCGCGCTGTTCGACATTCTGGCGTTGCATCCCTACGCTTGGCCCGACTTTCCCGATCCGACGTTGTGGCTTGATGGATTCCTAAGCGCAGTGCGGGGGGAGATGGAGCGCACCGGGCGGGAGCTGCCGATCTGGTTCACCGAGGTCGGCGCGCCGGTGCGTGGGCAGCAGCCGGCTCCGCGCCTCGTCACCGCCGACTCCCGTCAGCCGGTTTTGGGCCTCGACCGCGCGGCAGCCGTCGGCTACCTCGTGAAGCTGCACGCCATCGCCCTGCATGCCGGCGTCGAGCGCATCTTCTGGTACCACTACCAGGACCGCGGCGCGACGAGCGACGACCCCGAGGACTACTTCGGCCTGCGTGACGCCGCTGGGTTTCCAAAGCCCACCTACGTCGCGCACCACCTGCTGCGCCGCCACCTCGACGGCAAGCGCCCCGGGCGGCTGCTGCAACCCGCGCCCGGCGCACGGTTCTATGAATTCACTGATGGCGCCACCCGTACCCTCGTCGGGTGGAGCGCACACGGCACGGCGACCATCCCGCTCGCAGCCATCGCCCCGGAACACCGCGACGGAGAACCGGTCGAGATCACCAACGGCGTCGGCGACCCCCGCAACCCCCTAGACGGCCAACTCCAGCTGGGCAGCGAACCCCTGATCCTGACATTCCGCACGCCGCAGCCGTGATCCTGGCCGCGCACCCCTTGTCAGCTCCCGCCAGTCGTTCGAGAATCACGCGATCGGGGCGGTAGCTCAGCTGGGAGAGCGTCGCGTTCGCAATGCGAAGGTCGAGGGTTCGATCCCCTTCCGCTCGACCATATTCAAAAGCCCGAACCCGTTTCGGGCTTTTTCCCGTCTGCCCGTGGCGCCAGTTCTGGCGGGGCTTCGCGGGTTGGTCTCGCGAGCGTCGTCCCTCACCTTCGCGCGTTTTTGGCTCCTTCCGGCCTCTCCGTTCTCCGTTTTTATCTGGTTGCCTCGCGAGCGTGCGCGAGGCAACCCCTCGTAACCATGCGGGTTTCGGGGCGGTCGGTTGTGGTTGGCAACTCCTGTAGCGGTGGCGACCGAGAAGGAAAAGCACCAAAACGTGGATAATGCTGACGTCGTGGCTCATAGACTGAGCCATCATTGCCCGAGGCACAGCCATGAACCGCACCGAACGCTTCTACAAGATCGATCAACTACTGCACGAACGACGTGTCGTGCCGATCGAGGTGTTTCTGGAAG
Source organism: uncultured Thiotrichales bacterium (assembly GCA_964430355.1). GTDB lineage: Bacteria > Pseudomonadota > Gammaproteobacteria > UWMA-0217 > UWMA-0217 > CAYSFW01. The sequence continues at coordinate 6,829 of CAYSFW010000075.1, read as the reverse complement.
AGCTTGGCATATCCCGCGCCACGTTCAAGCGCGACATGGAATACCTGCGCGACCGGCTCCATGCGCCCATCGTCTGGGATCGCGAGGCAGGCGGCTATCGCTTCGAGAACGTCAAAACCACCGGCCCTGCCTATGGGCTGCCTGGGCTATGGTTTTCGGCCGGCGAGCTGTATGCATTGTTGGCTGCGCAAAAGCTGCTGGCTGACATCGAGCCGGGCATTTTGGCCTCCCACATCGCGCCGTTGCAGGCGCGCCTGGCTGCGCTGCTGGAGGCTTCGGGCCACACGGCCAGCGAGATCACCCGGCGGGTGCGTCTGCTGTCGATAGCCCGGCGCACGGTCGAGCCGCGCTTCTTCACCGACATCGCAATGGCGTTGCTGGAGCGGAAGCGCATCGAGATCGATGCCTGGAACCGGGGGCGGAACGAAATCAACACCCGCACGGTCTCCCCGCAACGCCTCGTCCATTACCGCGACAACTGGTATCTGGATGCCTTCTGTCACTGGCGCAACGGCCTGCGCAGCTTCTCGGTGGATGCGATCCAGCGGGTGAAGGTGCTGCGTGAGAGGGCGCGCAATGTTTCCGACAAGACGCTCGACGCCCACTATGCCAGCGCCTATGGCATTTTCGCGGGCCGGCCCAAGGGCTGGGCCGTGCTGCGTTTCTCGCCGGACCGGGCCCGCTGGGTGGCCCATGAACGGTGGCATTCCCGGCAGCAAGCGGAGTGGCTACCCGACGGCGGTTATCGTCTGCGGGTACCCTACGCGGATGAGCGTGAGTTGCTGATGGACATCCTGCGCCACGGGCGACACGTGGAGGTCGAAGCGCCACAATCACTACGGCGGCGTGTGGCCGAGGAGGTGGCGGCGCTGGCGGCGACCTACCACGGTTGCCATTTGATCAGTTCATGAGGCGCAGTATTTGAGCCACTTAGTCCTTAGACTTGTCCCCTCTGAACGGAGACTGGCCGTGATCATCGACTTCATTCTCGCCGCGCTAGCCGGCATCGTCGCGGAAAGCTTCATCGTATTCCTGATTCTCATCGTTCTTGCCGCCCTGCTCATCCGACCCGATCGGCCGTTTTCGAGCGGCTGCTGAAACTGGCATTGATGGCCTTGGGCATCTCGGCGTTGTTCTCGCTCTTCGGCGGCGGGGACGACTGCGATCTGTGACGTGACGGTGTTGCGGCGGAAGGTCGAGGTGGGCCAGGCCGCTGCATGATGGCGCGCACCATGCCCGCGGAAGCGGAGGTGCGTTAGCGACGTGGGCCGACGACGAGAAGGAAGGCGAGGATGAGGCCGAGAAAGATGGCAAAGCCCATGACGATGACCATCAATGCGCCAGTCGCCGCACGCAGCGGCATGGTCAGCCATTCCGGCCACATGTCGGCAAAGCCGAACACGAGGATGACCGCGAAAGCGATCATGAGCAGGGAATACCCGTTTGGCAGGTAATGCGCTGATCTCAATTTTCGTTTTCTCCGTTTAACGCGATGCCGATTTCGAGGCAGGCATACGCAGTTTGGCGCCAGCGAAACGCACCTGTGCTCCTTACCATGGCAATCAAGGTCACCGCCGACGGGGGTGCGAAACATCCCAATACACCGCAATGCCGTTTAGTTAAGCCGAAACTTGCTGCGGGTCGCCTGTTGTGATAGCATGAAGCCTGTAACTCATTGATTGGCAAGGAGAAACTCATCATGACCTCCTTGCAAGTTCTATGCCAACCTGGGCGCTCGCCTGCGCGAGTGCCTGCACTGCCCAGACTTCATCGCCGCGCACCGCAACCGGCCGCAAGACTTCACCCGACGGCGTGCCCTGCCCTTCGCCACCGTGGTGATGTGGCTGCTGCTCAACTTCCAATCCTCCATGCGGCAGGCCCTGCAACGCCTGCTCGATGAGGCCGGCGAGACCGCCTTGGCGGTCACCAAAGGTGCGATCTCGCAAGCGCGTCAGAAGGTCAAGGCCTCGGCGCTGGTGGCCTTGAACGATCTGGTCGTGGCTGAGGCTAAGCCAGCCGGTGACAACGCGCGCTGGATGGGCCATCGACTGCTGGCGGTCGATGGCAGCAGCCTGCGATTGAACGACCCGCAGCTTGTGCCGAGTTTTGGTGGGCAGCGGCATCGCCGGGGTGTGCGGCCCCTGGCGCGTGTGGGTGTGGTGTTCGATGTGCTCAACCGCCTGATCGTCGGCGCGGCGCTGGCGTCTTGGCGGCAGGGTGAGCGGGCACTGTTCGGTCAGCTGCTTGGCAGTCTCAGGGCCGATGACCTGGTGCTCATGGATCGGGGCTATCCGGCACTTTGGTTGTTTGCGCTGCTGCAATCTCGTGGGGTGCAGTTCTGCGCACGCCTGGACTACGGGTTGTGGGCGGCCACTACGCTTTTGGCCCAGCACGGCGGCAGCGAGCTGTGTTATGTGGCGCGGCTGACTGAGCGCGCACAGGCGCTGTGTGCAGCGCACGGGGTGGGGCTGACCGAGATCAAGCTTCGGGTGCGCCTGCCCAATGGGCAATACGAGTATCTGGTGACCTCGCTGTTGGATGCCGAGCGCTATCCGCAGCACCTCTTCGCGGACCTCTACGCCCGCCGCTGGGCGGTGGAGGAGGCGCTCAAATTCCTCAAGCGGCGCGTGCTGGTGGAAAACTTCACGGGCCGCAATGAACTTGCCGTGCAACAAGACTTCCATGCCCGGGTGTTGCTGGCCAACCTCACCCAACTGTTTGCCTTGGCGTCGGATCGGCGTATCCGCAAGGCAGACCACGAAAGGGGGCGACGCCACGCGCACCAAACCAACCGTGCTTGGGCCTTGGCACAGGTTCGCCACTTCCTGCCGCGCTGGCTGTTGCGCCCGACATTGGCCTTGGTGCGCGAGATCTTGCACAGACTCGCCAGCGCCCCGGAGGCCATCCGACCAGCACGCGCCTATCCACGCAACAAGCCCAGGATGCAACGGGGGTTCTCCTTTGCTTACAAGCCTGTGGCCTAAACTAAACGGCATTGCAATACACCGTGACAGAAAACTTGATGCCTTGATCCGGCGGGTCGTCCAGTAACGCCAGCATCCAGGCCAGCAACGCACCATATCCTGTCCAGCCGAGCGTGGCTCCCGTGATCGAGATGACGGCAATCTGGCTCCGCGACAATCCTCGCCGCCAGCCAATGATGGCAGGCAGCACGGCGCAGAGGGCGAGATAGACGGAGAGGATGGCGATCAAAATCTTGATAGGGTTTTTCAGGTAGCCACGCAAGGGTGAGATGCCCCCGGCAAGGAGGCAAAAAATGCGCATCGTTCGTCCCTTGCGCTACTCGTCCCGGATGCTCAAGACCTTTCCCATCATTTCATCTACCTCGGCTTTGACCGCATCACGCAGCTCGAAGTGCGCCTGCCACAAGGCATCGATCGCTTGCCACTGATCGTAAATCCGGGCGGGCGTATCGCAGCTCATCAGCGCCTCGTAGGCCGCGCGCAGCCGTCGCTTGGAAGCGATCATCCGCGCATCAAACAGCGTCGCCTGGTTCCAGCGGGAGAAATCGTCCCTTTCGTCGAACGACCAGACGCAGCAGGTCTTCTCGAAATTGGCCCGCGCCTGGGCCAGGCTGTGGTCGTTCGGCCCGCCCCATTCCTCATCGGCATAGGGGTCGTCCTGGCCATCGTCCTCCCAATGGCACAGGCTGCAATAGTCATAGCCTGCGCGACTGGCGAGCATTGGGTAACCGCAAGCCGGGCAGGTGCACAGCCGCCTGCTATGGTCTGGATGAAGGTCGAAAAAAAACTGCGGCGGGTATTGAAAACCGCCCCGCGCCATTTGAGCCAGCGTTTCTTGACCTTTTCCAGCGTGTCGCGTTTGCCCATGGGACGACCTCCTCACGTCTGAACACCTGACGCCTTTTCCACCACGAACCCCACCCGCCGCCAGGGTTCGGCCTCGAAGTCGATGTCCGTGATGCGCGCGCGCAAGGTCTCGCCGGCATCGAGCCTTACGGCGATTTCGGCATTGTCCGGCCGCGGCACGTAGCCGAGCTTTTCATTCTGCCAGTCGATGCGCACCGCCAGCGGATCGTGCGGGTTAGCCGGTTCGCGCACCAGGGTGAGCCGCTGGCCGGGCGCGAACCGATGTTCGAGGCGCGGCCCGGCGTGATAGGTGTAGCCGGCGATGTGGGCTGAGAGCAGCACTTCCGGCGCCGGCGGCTGCAGATCAAGCCAGGCGAGCGCCTTGCGCAGTTGCCGCTCGCTCTTGGCGTCGAGCCGGGTTGCGCGCCGCTTCATTTCCAGGCGTGCGACTTCCAGCCGGCCGCGCGCTTCCAGCGCCGCCCAGCGCGCCTCCTGGCGTGAAGGCTCATTCAGCCGGACGGCGACGATCTGCGCCCAGGCGACCATCGCATCGCTTACCTCGCGGTTGAACGGCCCGCGCAATTGCGCAAGCCGGTATTCGGAGTCGTAGTCGACATCCTCCCGGATGGTTGGCCGGTATTGCGCGGTAGCCCGCTCGCCATCGGGCAGCCGAAGCGCGAAGATGCGATCCCCTGCCACGCACTGCGGCCAGTAGCTGCCGACGCAATGGTGCATCGCCTCGCCCTCGGCCGCGAGCGCCTGCGGCGTCAAGAGCTCGTTGGCCAGCCGCTGCTGGTCTTCCCAATGGCCGACGATGGCGGGCAGCGCGAAATCTTCCGGCACATCCCATTCGGCTGTAGGGAGCCGCAGCCCGTGCCAGCGGTCCGAGGCATCGAGCAGTCCCAAGAGGCCATGGCAGGCCAGCCATGCCGCCGCGAGCTTTGCGGTCGAAGGGCCGTAGCGGCGGCGCAGCCAGAGCGCGGCCAGCTCGCGCGCCGCCTGCAGGAAATCGCGGCAGTCGGCCAGCGCGTGGTGCAGGTCGCCATGCCGCTGTGCGGCTGCCTGCCAGGTGAGCGACCAGCCCAGCCGGAACGCGCCCCGGTGCACCGCGGCCGGCTGCGGCAGCGGATGGCCCTGATCGGTTTCGCCCAGCAGCGCGAAATAGTTGGCGAGATAAACCTGCCAGCGCTCGAATTCGGCCAAGCCAGGGCGCTGGTTGGCGGGCAGGGCATCGAGCAGGGCGAGCCAGCCACGGCGGTCGGCTTCATCCCCCAGCGGCCACATCGCCGCGCAAAGCGGCGAGCGCACCAGCCCCTTGCTGATGCGGTAATGTTGCGCCAGCGTGCCAGTAAGATCGCGCCCTTGGTCGATAGCCGCCTCGACCGTCTCATTCTACTTGCGCCAGGCATGGCGCTTGCCGCTACACACGTTGGGCGCGTGATGCGCGGTGAGCAGGATCGGCGCCACCAGCAGCGGAAAGCGGGCAAGCGCCTGCAGGCGCCGCAAGCGCAGTTCCGGCGGGAGCATCACGAGCCGGTTGTAGTTGCGCACCGAGGCAAAGAAGCGGCGCGGCAGCGGCTGTGGGGCTTGCCGGTCGCGCCGGGTGATGGCGCTCGGGTGCGGCTCGCGCTCGAGCGACGACAAAAGGCGCATCACCTCGGCATCCAGACAGGCGGCAAAGCGCTGGAAATCGGCATCGAAACAAAAACCTGCATGGCGCTTGTCGGCCAGCGGCAGCACCGGCGCGGCGTAGAGGATCTGCGCCATGCCAAAGGCGGAATGTTCGAGCTGCCAGCGCTTGCCGCGCACATCGCGCGCCACCGCATCGATGAGCGGCGCGATCACTTCATCGTCACCCAGCGCGACTTCGGGCAAGCGGAAAGCCAGCACCCGGCCATCGGCCAATGCAAGCCACAAGCGCGGGTCGTCATCGTTCGGCCCGAACACTTGCCCGGGCAGCCACAGCCGGGCGCGGCAGCCGGCGGGCAGCCGCGGCTCGGGCGCAGTGGCAAAAATCGGCGCTGGCAAGACGGCATGATGAAAGATGGTTTCCATGCCGTGATGATGCCGCGCGGGGTGGCTCATGGAATGAGCCTGGTTCGGGCTAATCGTGCCCGAACCACCAGCCGGCGGCGAAGGCGAGCAAAAGCCATGTCCAGTCGCAGCCGGATCTGGGCTGCCAATACCATCTGGCCCAGTCGGTGAAACGGCGTACTTCACTTTGGCAATCGAAAGACACGGAGAGCGTCACGATGCCGGAAGCGTCGGCGTATCGCATCGCGGCTTGCATTGGATGGTCGGCGAGATCGACCACGGTGGCGAAGAGCGCATCGAGACGCGCGTCGAGCCGACGCGGAATGCCGCGAAAGAGGCTTTCTCCGCTCCATTGGCGGACGGGGAAGCGTCGCGCCAGCAACGCTGCATGCAGTTCGTCCCACAGCGCAAGCAGGGTTTCGGTGGAGGTGGCGGCGCGCACGAGCGCCGGATCGTCTTCCGAGGCCGCGCTATTGGCGGCCTCCAGCAGCACCACCAGCGACTGCGCCAGATGGCGGATGACCGGCCGGACGCCAAAAGCCAATGCGCTGGCGATTTCCTCGGCGCTGTGCCATTCGTCATGGCCGCGTTTCGCTGCTGGCCGGGAACGTTCGCGCCAGCGCTGCATTTGCCGGGCGACCCAAGCAAGTCCGGGATTGACGGTGACATTCGTGGAGGCGTCGATCTCTGGCCTGGCGTGCGGCGTCACGATGCGGACACCGGCGGCGCTTGCTTTGGCCGCAGCGAATGCGTCAGCCACGATCGCCCGTCCCAATCCGACGCCGTCGAAGACCTCAGGCTTGCCGTTGCTCGTCATGATGGATTTTATATGGACGCCTCCCGTTTGCCAAGATCGGTTTGGGTGTGCTGGGACAGATAGGCTGCAGTTTTATATCCGGCCTGTAGTGCAGGCGGATGCCTGCTGGCCCTGATGGAATCCGCGCAACCCGCGCCTCATTTCTCCG
>CAYSFW010000074.1:0-88727 GCA_964430355.1 uncultured Thiotrichales bacterium | reverse complement strand
CGAGTCGTGCCTGCTTTCGAATCCGGTTGTAGAAGATCTCGATATATTCCGTGATCTCGCGCCTGGTCTGCTCGCGGGTAGCGAAGCGGCGATGATGCACCAGTTCGGTCTTCAGGGAACCCCAGCAACTTTCCATCGGCGCGTTATCCCAGCAATTGCCCTTGCGGCTCATGGAGGCCTGCATGCCGAACTGCCGCAGCAGTTTCTGATAGGCATGGGCGCAATACTGGCTGCCGCGGTCCGAGTGATGGATCAAGCCTTTTCCCGGCCGCTTGGCAGCAACGGCCCGGAATAGCGCCTGCATGACCAGTTGTTGCGTCATGCGGGCATCGAGGGCATAGCCCACCAACTCGCCGTTGAACAGATCCTTGATGCCGGCAAGGTAAAGCCAGCCCTCGTCGGTGGCGATATAGGTGATGTCCGTCACCCAGGCCTCGTTCGGCGCACTGACGGCAAACTGCCGGTCCAGCAGGTTCGGCGCCACCGGCAAGTTGTGGCTCGAATCCGTGGTCGCCTTGAATTTCCGTTTCTGCCGGCAACGTAGTCCCAGTGCCCGGCGAATCCGCTTGATCCGGTGAACCCCGACCTGGATGCCGTTGTCGGCAAGATCGGCTTGCAGGCGCTCGGGACCATAGGTCTGCCGCGTCCGCTCGTGTGCCGCCTTGATCTCGACTTCCAGCCGCGCATTGGTCTGGGCACGCAACGACGGCGGGCGCTTGCGCCAGGCGTGATAGCCGCTTTCCCAGACATCCAGCACACGGCACATGGCAGCAATAGGGTAGGCCTGTCGCAGTTCTTCGATCCGACCGTATTTCACCGCGACTCCTTCGCGAAATACGTCGCAAACTTTTTTAGCAGGTCCCGCTCCATCTTGACGTCAGCCAGTTCCTTGCGGGTGCGTGCCAATTCAAGCTCCAACTCGCTCGGCAGCCGCTGCCCCTTGCCAACTTCTGCCAGCTTGCCTTCCCGCGCTGCCCGTACCCAGTTGTCCAGACTGCTCTTCGGCATCGATAGCCGCTTCGCCGCCCGCGCTACCGACATGCCCGTCGTCTCCACCAGCTTGACCGCCTCCGCCCGAAACTCGGGCGTGTGGATTCCCTTCGGTGTCCGTTCCATTTCCTTCCTCCAAATCGTCAAATTACACGATCCGTCGGACTCCATTTTTTCCAGCCTACCTCATTACCAGCCGGGAGCAGATCTTCAAAACCCTAACCCCACCCCAAACCTGACGTTCCACGGGTCGGTGTAGGGGCTGTCGGCCTGGTCGTAGGAGAAGTTGTAGAGCGCGGCGACGTACATCGAGGCGTTGGGGCCGATTGGGGTGCGGATGCCGCCGCCGGCGAGGATGCTGGAGAAGGTGCTGCGTTCGGTGGTGGTCAGGCCAGTGCGGTATTCGTAGTCGAGGTATTCGTAGTCGGCTTCGAGAAACAGGTTCGGGGTGAGGTGGTAGCGGCCGAAGAGGGTGGCGCCGTAGTCGTTGGTCGAGAGGTTGGGGTTGATACGTTTGTCGTCGCGGTTGCGGTAGAGCAGGCTCACGCCGACCGAGGTACGCGCGTCGAGGTGCATGCCGACCATCGGTGCGATCTCGAAGTAGCTGACGTCGCCGCCGCTGCTGAAGCCGATGCCGCCGCCGTAGAAGAACGGCGACTGCGATGAGCTGACACTGACGCCGGGGCCTGCGTGGGCGGAGGCGAGGGGCAACAGGGCGGCGGCGATCAGGCCGAGGGCTCGGGCATTCATGGGCTGTCTCCGGTTGGGGCTTTGCCCGAGTGTAGCAGGGTGTTGAAAAGCACCGGCGGGGTGCTGATGCGGCGTCACAAATCGCCACAAAACGCGTAGAGTTGCCGCGAGAGCTGCGCGCTTTACTCGGACCAGCCCTTTGGCTCGGCCAGCTCGCGCCCGGCGAAGGGTCGGCGAACCGCACAGTGCCTGTGCGCCCCTCGCTACGTTTTGCAACGCGTAGGTGGTGGAGTCCTCTGGCCGGCATGCGCAGTGCGCAACGGGTTGAAGGTGTCGAGCCGCAAGCGCAGTCCATACGCCCACGGCGAAGTGCGGTATCATCGCGGCCTTTTCCAGCCGTCCTTTCAGGTCACCGCCGTGCTCGTCGCTTCCAACATCACCATGCAGTTCGGGGCCAAGCCCCTGTTCGAGAATGTCTCTGTCAAGTTTGGCGAGGGCAATCGATATGGCCTGATCGGCGCGAACGGGGCGGGGAAGTCGACGTTCATGAAGATCCTTTGCGGGCTGCTCGAGCCGACGGCGGGCAACGTTTCGAAGGACCCGATGGAGCGCATGGCCTATCTGCGGCAAGACCAGTTTGCCTTCGAGGATGTGCGGGTGCTGGATGTGGTGATGATGGGCCACGAGGAGATGTGGCGCATCATGGCCGAGAAGGACGCGATCTACGCCAACCCCGAGGCGACCGAGGATGAGTACATGCACGCCGCCGAGTTGGAGGCGAAGTTCGCCGAGTTCGACGGCTACACGGCCGAGGCGCACGCCGGCGAGCTGCTGCTCGGCGTGGGCATCCCTACCGCGCAGCACAACGGGCCGATGCGCGAGGTGGCGCCCGGCTGGAAGCTGCGTGTGCTGCTTGCGCAGGCGCTGTTCGCCGACCCGGACATCCTGCTGCTCGACGAGCCGACCAACAACCTCGACATCAACACCATCCGCTGGCTCGAGCACACGCTCAACGAGCGGGCGTCCACGATGGTCATCATCTCGCACGACCGGCACTTCCTGAATCAGGTCTGCACGCACATGGCCGACCTCGATTACGGCAAGATCCAGGTCTACCCCGGTAATTACGATGACTACATGGAGGCCTCCACGCTCGCCCGCCAGCGGCAGGCCGCGGCGAATGCGCGCGCGAAGGAAAAGATCGCCGAGCTGCAGGAATTCGTGCGCCGTTTCTCGGCGAACAAGTCCAAGGCCCGCCAGGCCACCAGCCGCCAGAAGCTCATCGAGAAGCTCAAGCCGGAGGATGTGAAGCCTTCGAGCCGGCAATACCCGTGGATCCGCTTCGAGTACGACGACAAGGACAAGCTGCACCGCATGGCCTGCGAAGTGGAGGGCCTGAGCTTTGCCTACCCCGGCATGGACAAGCCCTTGATCGAGCGCTTTTCGATCGGCATCGAGGCGGGCGAAAAGGTTGCCATCATCGGTGAAAACGGTGCGGGCAAGACCACCCTCATGCGCCTGCTGGTGGGCGAACTCGCGCCGACCCAAGGCAGCGTGAAGTGGGCGGAGAAGGCAAGGCTCGGTTACTACGCCCAAGATCATGCCGCCGAGTTCGCGAGCGACCGCAGCCTGACCGACTGGATCTCGGAGCACGTGCGTGCGGGCGGCTACGACGGCGGCGACGTCGAGCAACTGATCCGCGGCACGCTGGGGCGCTTGCTGTTCTCGGGCGACGAGGTGAAAAAGCCCGTGCGCGTGATCTCCGGTGGCGAGCAGGGCCGGATGCTGTTCGGCAAGTTGATGCTGCAACGCGCCAACGTGTTGCTCATGGACGAGCCGACCAACCACCTTGACATGGAGTCGATCGAGTCGCTCAACACCGCGCTGGAGAAATTCCCCGGCACGCTGATCTTCGTCTCCCACGACCGCGAGTTCGTCTCCTCGCTCGCCAACCGCATCGTCGAGATCCGCGGCGACGGCAAGATCATCGACTACCGCGGCACCTACGAGGAATACCTGGCCAGTCAGGGCATCGAGGATTGACGTCGTGCGGCGTCCAGCGTCTGCTTGATCGCGGCGATGCGCGCGCGATGGATGGCTTCCTTGAGCGCCTCGCCGTTAAGGCCCGCGCGGGCGATGCCCGCCACGTCCACCGCCATGACAGCCGCGAGCACACCCTCCACGTAGGCGCGCTGCGGGTAGGGCCGGTCCTCGAGCCCGGTGCGCCCGCGGCTGTCGGCCTCGCAGGCGAGCAGGAACTCGCGGAAGCGATCGGGGCGGCGCAGGGCATCGGTGCCTTCGATGAGCTTCAGCAGCGTCTGCGGGGTGAGCTCGAGCGCCCGGTGCAGGTGCATGTGCCAGCGCGCGGTTAGGGTGGCGAGGTCGCGATAGGCGTTGGGGATGCGCAGGCGGGCGCACAGCGCCTCGATAATCGGCACGCCGCGCGCCTCGTGGCCGTGGTGCGAGGGCCACACAGCGGGCGGCGTGGTGGCCTTGCCGAGGTCATGCAGCAGTGCCGCAAGACGCACGGTCGCCAACGGGCTGAGTCGGGCCGCCTGTTCCAGCACCATCAGGGTATGCACGCCGGTGTCGATCTCCGGGTGGTACTTCGGCGGCTGCGGTACCCCGAACAGGGCCTCGATTTCCGGGAAGATCACACCGAGCGCGCCGCAGTCGCGCAGCACCCGGAAGTATTCCGCAGGCGCGGGTTCAGAGAGCGCCTTGTGTGTTTCCGCCCAGACGCGCTCGGGCACGAGGGCGTCGACCTCGCCGCAGCGCACCATCTCCGCCATCAGCTCGCGGGTCTCGACCGCGACACGAAAGCCCAGGGGCGCGAAGCGGGCGGCGAAGCGGGCCACGCGCAGGATGCGCACGGGGTCTTCGGTGAAGGCGGGAGAAGTGTGGCGTAACAGGCGGCGTTCCAGATCGGTCCGGCCGCCAAAGGGGTCGATGATCCGTCCGTCGGCGTCCTGCGCCAGGGCGTTGATCGTCAGGTCGCGCCGCTTGAGATCTTCCTCCAGGGTGACGTCCGGCGCGGCGTGCACCACAAAGCCGCGGTAGCCCGGCGCGGTCTTGCGCTCGGTGCGGGCGAGCGCGTACTCCTCGTGCGTCTCGGGGTGCAGAAACACCGGGAAGTCCTTGCCCACTTGGCGGTACCCGAGCGCGAGCATCTGCGCCGGCGTGGCACCGACGACCACCCAGTCGCGCTCGCGCGCCTCGCGCCCGAGCAACCCATCGCGTACCGCACCGCCAACCAGATAGACCTGCATGAGCGGTAGCCTAACCGCTCATGCACATCGGGCCAATCGGCGAGCGCTCGCGCCTCAGGCGTTGGTGTGACTGAGGACTTCCAGGCCTTTGGCAAACGGCCGGGCCAGCCGCTCGACCGTCGTTCGTACGAGGGTGATGTCGGCGCTGTCCTGATGAAAATTCAGCGTGAATGCGCAGGCGCCGTGGACGCCGCCGAGGAATGCGGCCGCCGAGCGCATGACCTCCGCCTCGGAGAGGTGAGTCGCTTCGCGTAGCGTCTCGGCGAGCAGGCCCTCGATCGCTGTGAGACAGGCCTGAATATCGGCGCCGATCGCGGTGTTGGTCACCGGCGGGTTTTCGAATGCGAGCTGCCAGAGGTGGTAGTCCCGCTGCGCGAACGCAGCGTAGGCGATGCTGAAGGCGAGCAGGCGGTCGGACGGTGTGGCAGCGCCGCGCACGGCATCTTCCAGCTCACGCTGCAGGCGTCGCAGGGTGAGAAAGTTGACGTGCTGCACCACATCCTCGAGCCCTTCGAAGACCTGGTAGAGCGTGCCAGCGGTGTAGCCGATCTCCGCCATCAGATGCCGCGCGGTGAGCACGGCGCGACCTTGGTTGCGTACCAGCTCCTCGGCCTTGTTGATCGTCATATCGCGGATTTCGCCGCGGCTGTGTTCGTTGCGTCGTCCCATCGCAGTCATCCTTAACGCGATTGAAGTTCTCGGTTTTTTGGGCCAGCCCGGCTGCTCATGAGCACGGCTCGCGGCCTACAGCGGTGAGACTACGAAGGCGCGATCGGCTCTGCAATCGCGCAGCGGGTGAAATTGAACTCGATTCAACGCCGACTACGCGGAAACGCGAAGCACGGCGCGCGGTGCAGCGCCGGTCAGCGCGCTGCGCGCAGGATTTCTTCGCGGATGCGGCGGGCGATGCGCGCAAAACGCGGGGCCTGGGCCTCGCTGGTTTCCGCATCCACGGGCCCGACGCCGCAGAACTGGCTCGCCAGGGCCTGCACTTCGCCCAGGAAGTCCCGGCTCGAGCCGCTGGTGAGCACGGACGCCAGTCGCTCGACCTGGCGCTGCATACGCGCTTCGGCGGACTCGGGTGGGGATTCGAGGTGGAGCAGGATTTCAAGGTCGAGCAGGAGCTGTTCCCGTGTCCGCGCGTTCTTTGCGAGCGCAGCCGACTCGCCGGTGGCCTGTTGCGCGCTCGCGAGTCGTGCATCGCAGGTGCTGTCCCAGTTGGATTCACCTGCAGCCGGGGTTGCGCGCGCGGCCTCAGCGAGCGCCTCGCGCTCCCCGGGTGGCGCGCCTCTGAGTGCGGCTTGCTCCAGGGCCTCGATCGCGCCGTGACGCGCGACCAGGCGGTCGAATCGCTCGGCTGCGGCCGCCCCGCGCTGGCGCCGCTGCACTTCGGTGACGGCGCGCAGCGCCTGTTCGTAACGCCGTTCGAGCTGGGCGCCGGGCTTGCCCGACGGGAGTGGCGTTGCCTCCCAGCGCGCGCGCAGGTCGGCGAGGCGCCGCTCAGCATCGGCCGGCGCGCGGGCGACGGCCTCGAGCTCGGCGCACAGGGCCTCTTTGGCCGCGACCTGCTCGCGTACCGCGGACTCGGCCGCGTCGCGGCGTTCGCGATCGCGCGCGTAGATCGCGTCGAGCGCGGCGCGAAACCGCTTCCACAGCCGCTGCTCCTCGTTGCGCTTGCCGGTGACCGTCGGGTGCCAGGCCTGCTGCGCCTCGCGCGCCAGCCGCAACACGTCGGCGGGGCGCTCGTCCATGTCGGCAAGCGCCTGTTCGAGTTGGTTGATCAGGGCCTCCCTGCGGGCGCGGTCGGCGCGGCGCTCGCCATCGAGGTGGCGGTTGACCGCGTCGAGCGCGGCGTGGTAGCGCGTGAGCAGGGCCTCCCAGTCGCGGCGGCCGACTGGACCCGCCTCGTTCCAGCGGTGCTGAAGCTGGTGCAGGTATTTGTCGGTGGCCCGCCAGTCCGGGGCGTTCCAGTCGGTGTCGCGGGCGATTGCCTCGATCTCGGCACAGATCAACGCCCGCGCCTCGCGGTGCCGGTTACGCGCCTCGGCTTCCGCCTGATAGTGCGCCTGGCAGGGCGCGTAGGCCGCGGTGCAGGCTGCATCGAAACGCTCCCACAAACGCCGGGCGGCAGCCGGGTCGATCGCGCCGAGCTTCTTCCAGCGCTCACGCAGCTCGCGCACCGCCTTCGCGCGCGACGGGACGTCGAGATCCTCGCGCTGCGTCAGGGCTTCGGCCTCCTCGATTAGCTCCTCGCGCGCGCGATCGGTGCCCCAGTGCCGCCAGCCCGACAGCTCGCGCAGGCGCGGCGCGATCTGACGCAGGCGCTGCTCGATGTGCTGCCGGTCCTTGGGCGCGACATCGACGAGCTCCTCGAGTGTCACCTGGATGCGCTTTTGCAGCTCCAGGCTGTCGCCGAGTTGGTCGTTATCGAGATGGCCCTCGATCGTGGCGAGCCAGCTGTAGATCTGCTCGACCCCGCGTTTGCGGGCCTCGGCCTGGTCGGCCAGCCGCGCGCGCAGGTCTGCCATCACCCGTCCGAACTGTTCCCGGTAGACGTGCGCGAGTTCGCGGTCCGCGATCTGGGGCTCGGCGCGCCACTCCGCCTCCAGCTTGTCGACGGCGTGCTGATGGATCACGGTGTGGTTGCGGAGTTGCTCGGCGCGATGCAGCAGCCGCTCGAGGTTGGCGGCGCGCTGCGCGGTGCGGCGCAGCGTCTCGACCTGCCGCCGGCAGTCGGCGAGGGCGGCGTGGAAGCGGTTGGCGAGCGGCGCCTCCTGCGCCTCGGGCAAGAAGGCGAGCTCGGCCCAGTCCTGCGCGAAGGCGTCGAGCGTGGCTTCGATCTCCGTGGCTTCATCCGGCGAGAGGCGGTGGCGCTTGGCCAGCTCGGCGCTGAAAGCCTCGACGAGCCGGCATTGATCCTCCTTCGCCTCGCGTGCCGGCGCGATGGCCTCTGCCTCCTGGCGGCGCTGGTCGATGCGCTGCCGGGCCGTCTCGGTCGCCTGGGCGAAGGTTGCCCGCTGCGCGTCCGTGGCATGGGGTTGCAGCTCCGACCACTCGGTCTGCAGCGTGAACAGCTGCGTCTGCTCGCGCTGCCAGTGCAGGTCGTTGCCGAGTTCCCCGGCCTTGGCGATGAGGGCGTCGATCTGCGCGGCGCGCTCGCGCTCGGCCTGCACGGCGTCGAGCCGTTCGCGCAGGGTTTGCGCCGTGCGCTTGTCTTTCTTGCCGAGCTGTTTGAGCGCGCTGCGGATGAGGCTTTCGTCGCTCAGCCGCTGCGCGGCGTGATAGCGCACGTCGGCGCTGTCGTCCTCCGCCGCGGCGCGCGCAAGCAGCGCTTGATCCTGCAACAGCACGACGGCGGCCAGCCGCAGCCTGGCGTCATGGGCACGCGCGGCGAGCGTGGCGAGGAGTGCGGGATCCGCCAGCCGCTCGAGCCGCTCGGCGAGCGCCGGCTGGAAGTGGGTCTCGGGGTGCTTGGCGAGCAGTTCGCGGATGCGGGCATCAACGACCGCAGCGTCCTCGGGATGGGCGTGGAGCTTGAGCAGCGCGTCGATGCGACCGATGCGCCGGATCGCCGCCTGGCGCACGCCCGCGTCAGGGTCGTCGCTCGCCAGAGAGTGCACGACTGCCGGATCGGCGATCTCGGCGATGGCCGCAAGCCGCACCGCAGGGTCCTTGTGCTGCCACTTGGGTTTGAACAGGCGACTCAGCATGGCGGCGTTCCATTCGTCACGAGGTTGCGATCGCGCGTCGCGGCCCGGCGGACGCCGGGGGAGCGCTTACGCCGCGTCGCGTCGGCTCGCAATCGGGGGCTGGGTGTCGGGACCAGGGCAGACTCGCGGTGACTCATCTTCGTGCTCCGCCGGTCTGGCGTGTTGCCTCTGCGCTTACTTTACCCGCATCCCGGGCTGCGCGCCGCTGTCGGGGCTCAGGATGAACAGGTCTTTGCCGCCGGGGCCGGCAGCGAGCACCATCCCTTCAGAGACGCCGAAGCGCATCTTGCGTGGCGCGAGGTTGGCGACCATCACGGTGAGCCGGCCCTCGAGCTGCTCGGGGGCGTAGGCGGATTTGATGCCGGCGAAGACGTTGCGCGTCTCGCCCCCCAGGTCGAGCGTGAGGCGCACGAGCTTGTCGGCCCCTTCCACGGCCTCTGCCTTGGCAATGCGCGCGACGCGCAGGTCGATGCGGGCGAAGTCCTCGTAGGCGATCTCCGCTGCAATCGGGTCGGCCTGCAGGGCGGTGGGGACGGCCGGGGCAGATCGCGCAGCGGCGAGGTTGTCTTTGGAAGCCTCGAGCATCGCGGCGACGCGCTCTGGCTCGATGCGCGTGAGCAACGGCTGGAACGGCTGGATGGCGTGGCCGCGCAGCGGCTCGCGCACGTCGTCCCAGGCCAGCGGCGCGAGGGCGAGGAACTGCTCGGCCTTGGCCGCCATCGCCGGCAGCACCGGCTTGAGGTAGATCAGCAGCGCGCGGAACAGGTTCAGCCCCATGCTGCACACGGCGTGGGCCTCGCCCTCGCGACCGGCCTCCTTGACGAGCGCCCAGGGCTTTTTCTCGTCGATGTACTGGTTGGCGCGGTCGGCGAGCGCCATGATCTCGCGCATCGCCTGGGAGAACTCGCAGCGTTCGTAACGTTCGGCGATGGATTCGCTCGCCGCGACGAACTCGCCGTACAGCGCCGGCTCGGCCACGTCGTCGGTGAGCCGTCCGTCGAAACGCTTGGTGATGAAGCCCGCGCAGCGCGAGGCGATGTTGACCACCTTGCCGACCAGGTCGGCGTTCACCCGCGCCTGGAAGTCGTCGAGGTTTAGGTCGATGTCGTCCACGCCGGGCCCCAGCTTGGCGGCGAAGTAGTAGCGCAGGTACTCGGGGTCGAGGTGGTCGAGGTAGGTACGCGCCTTGATGAAGGTACCGCGCGACTTCGACATCTTCTGCCCATTGACGGTTAGAAAGCCGTGACAATAGACCGCGCTCGGGGTGCGGAAGCCGCCAGCGTGCAGCATTGCCGGCCAGAACAGAGTATGGAAGTAGGCGATGTCCTTGCCGATGAAGTGATAGATCTCGGCGTCGCTGCCCGGCTTCCAGTAGGCGTCGAAGTCGAGGCCGGTGCGGTCGCACAGGTGGCGGAAGCTCGCCATGTAGCCGATCGGCGCGTCGAGCCAGACGTAAAAATACTTGCCTGGCGCGTCCGGGATCTCGAAGCCCCAGTACGGCGCGTCACGCGAGATGTCCCAGTCCGACAGGCCAGCCTCGAACCATTCATCGAGCTTGTTGGCGATTTCCGCCTGGACGTGCCCGCCACGGGTCCAGTCGCGCAGCATCGGCTCGAAATCGCCGAGCTTGAAGAAATAGTGTTCGGAGGCCCGCTGCACCGGGGTTGCGCCGGAGACCACGGAGACGGCGTGCTTGAGATCGGTCGGGGCGTAGGTCGCGCCGCACACCTCGCAGGAGTCGCCGTATTGGTCCTTCGCGCCGCACTTGGGGCACTCGCCCTTGATGAAGCGGTCCGGGAGGAACATCTGCGCCTCGGGGTCGAAGGCCTGCATGATGGTGCGCTGAGCGATGTGTCCCTTGTCGCGCGCGTGGCGGTAGATCCATTCCGCGTAGAAGCGGTTTTCTGGCGAGTGCGTGCTGTGATAGTTGTCGAAACCGACGTGAAAATCCGCAAAGTCGGCGCGATGTTCGTGCCAGACGCGCTCGATCAGCTGCTCCGGCGTGATGCCCTCCTGCTGCGCGCGCAGCATGATCGGGGTGCCGTGCGCGTCGTCGGCGCACACGTAGAGGCAGTCGTGGCCGCGCAGTCGCTGGAAACGTGCCCAGATGTCGGTTTGCAGATACTCGACCATGTGCCCGAGGTGGATCGGGCCGTTGGCATAAGGCAGCGCGCTGGTGACGAGGATCTTTCGCGGGGCCATGAGGGGTTCTAAATCTTGTCCTTGTAGTCGCCGCTACGTTAGCAGATTTGCCAACCTGCGGCATCCGCGCCCGCGCCGTGGCGGTGCTAGACTTGGAGGCGACTGGGTTTTGATGGAGTCGAAACGGGATGGCCACCGCAACCGATGTGATGTTCGGCAGACTCGACGCTGCCGCGCGCCCCCCTTCGCCGCACCGGTTCACGGTCGATGAGTATCACCAGCTCGGCGCAGTCGGGGTGCTCGGGCCCGAGTCACGCGACGAATTGATCGAGGGTGAGATCATCGATATGGCGCCGATTGGGAGTCTGCATGCTGCGGTAGTCACGGAGTTGACGAGGCTATTGATCAAACAAACGCCAGAAACGATCGTGGTGCGGTCGCAAAATCCGATCCGACTCGATGTCTCGAGCGAGCCCCAACCCGACCTCGTGCTGCTCAGGCCTCGCGCCGAGCCCTACTCGAAGTCCCATCCCGGTCCGGCGGACGTGTTGCTGCTCATCGAGGTCAGCGATACCACGCTCGCCTACGACCGTGACCGCAAGGTGCCCCTGTATGCCCGCCACGGCATCGCCGAGGTCTGGCTGTTCGATCTCGCGGCCCGGCAGCTGATGATTTACCAGGAGCCCTCGGCAGAGGGTTATCGCAAGATGCTCAAGCCCGAGGCCGGTGTCGCCATCACGCCCGCCCTGGTGCCTGAGCTCGCGCTCGACTGGGCCGCTGTGTTCGAGGTCTGATCGTTTCTGGCCCAGCGAAGCCGCGGGGCGGCCGTTAGGGCGGAAGCGGGTCCTCAGCTCTCGGAAAATAGCCTGCGCTCGATCAGGTCGCACAGGGCGTGAATGACCAGCAGGTGCACCTCCTGCACCCGGGCGGTGCTGTCGGCGGGCACACGGATCTCGACGTCGTCCGGCTGCAACAGTCCCGCAAGCGCCCCGCCATCCCGCCCGGTCAGGGCGATCACCCGCAAGCCCCTGTCTTGCGCCGCTGCGACGGCGGCGTTGACGTTCGCCGAGTTGCCACTCGTGCTGATGGCAAGCAGGCCGTCGCCGGGGTGCCCGAGGGCGTGGATCTGGCGGGCGAAAACCTGGGTGTAGCTGTAGTCGTTGGCGATGGAGGTCAGTGTCGAGCTATCGGTGGTCAGCGCAATGGCGGGGAGGCCAGGGCGTTCGCGCTCGAAGCGGTTGATCAACTCGGAGGAAAAATGCTGTGCGTCGCCGGCGGAGCCCCCGTTGCCGCAGGCCAGAACCTTGCCGCCCCGGCGCAGCGTATCGACCAGCAGCGAGCCGGCGCGCGCGATGGCGTCTGGCAATACGGCCATCGCGCGCTGCTTGGTGTGAATGCTCGCTGCAAAGAGTTCGCGGATGCGGTCGGTGTCGGTCATGTGAGCTGCGCGTCGAAGGCATTGCGTACCCAAGCCAGCTGGCCGTCCGCGCCGATGGCGACAACATCGAAGCGGCAGGGGGCGTCGGTGCGGCGGGCCTGCAGCCAGGCAAGGCCGGTGAGCGTGAGCTTGCGCTGCTTGGTGGCGTCCACGCTGCTGAGCGCGCCGCCAAAGCGGGCGTGTTTGCGGTAGCGGACTTCAACGAAGACCACCATGTCCCGCTCGCGCATGACCAGGTCGATTTCGCCGTGACGCGAGCGAAAGTTGGTCTCGATCAGCTCGAGGCCCTGTTCGCGCAAGTGTGCAAGCGCGTCCTTCTCGGCATCGTCGCCCTGCGCGCGGGTGCGGCTCATGGCTTGTCCGCTGCGCTCGGGGCGTCGTACGCGATCGGCGTGCCGCCGCGGAACTGCGCGAAACTGACACGCCGGTGCAGACGCTGGCCATCCAGGAAAATGTCTCCGGACAGGCCGCGGTGTTCGATCGGTCGCGCGGAGTTCCCGCGGCCTTGCAGGCGCAGGGCGAGGAGCATACTGTCGAATCCGAAGGCGAACAGGCGCGGCTGTTGGCGTGCGAAGTCGCTCAGGTCATGGGGGATGGGGAGTTTCAGGTTGGGGTCGTCGGCCTGAACGGCGCCCACCAGCCACGGAATCTCGGCATAGATGGTGCCGTCGAGGTAGCTGTCGGCACCGGGATCGGGATTGCCAGAGTACATGTGCGACGTGGAGAACACGGGCCCAGCGCCGAGCGGGTAGTGCTTGAGCTGCGAGCGGATTAGGCGGGCCTGTTTGGGTGTGGCGGCAAAGAACACGGCAGGCGGGTCGCGGGCGATGTCCGCGGAGGCGCTGAGATCGCGGAAGAACACGGAGAAGTCATCCGTGCCCGGGCTGTAGGTGTTGGGCGTGATGAGCGTGCCGCCCAGCTTGCGGAACTCATTGGTGAAGGCGTTGTAGATGCGTTCGCCCCAATCGTTCTCCGGCGTGAGCAGATAGGCGCGCGTGCGCCCGCTTGCCTTGATCAGGCGCGCTGCCTGCAAGGCTTCGTCCTCCGGCAGCAGGGCGAACTGATAGAGTTTTGCGTTGCTGCGGGTCGCGTCGTGGCCGAAGTTGAGGCTGAGCACGGGTACGCTCAGGGTCTGCGCGTTGAGCGCGTCGACCTGCGATTTGTCGAGCGGCCCGAGGACCCAGTTCGCGCCTTCGCTCACCGCACGCTTGTACACATCGAAAATGCTCGCGCCCGCGGTGTCGTAGTAACGCAGTTCGGTCGCCGCGAGCGCCGGGTGACTGTTGCGCGCCGCTTCGATGCCCTCGCGGATGACCTCGCCGACGCCCTCCAGTGCGCCGCTGCGGGGCAGGAGGATCGCGATCTGGGCGAGGTTGCCTTCCACCGGCGCGCCGTAGTTCTCGCGCAGCGCGGGGACGCGCGGTTTGGCGGGGTGCTTCGCGAAATCGTTTTCCCACTTGTCGAGCGCCGCGTTGCGCGCGTCCTGGGAGGCCGCAGTCGTCTTCGTGATGTAGGCGAGTTCGATCCAGCCTCGCGCCAAGGGGTTAGGCCGATCACCGAGCCACTTGGCCAGATCCTGGGTGGAGAGCGCCAGCAGTTGTTCCCACACGCGGTCGCTGTCGTTGGTCGCGCGGGAGTTGCCGAAGCGCTCGATCAACAGTTCGGCCTGTGCCCGGTCGTTGCCGGCTCTTTGTTGCGCCTCGGTCAGCAACGCGACGATTTCGCGGTCGAGGGCGGTTGGCAGGCCCGTGCGCGGAAAGTCGAGGAGTTTGACGACGCGCGGGTAGTCGGACTTGGCCCGCGCCATACGGGCGCTGAGCAAGCGGACGCGGGCTCGCGTCGTCGCGTCGAGCAGGCCCTCGTTGAGATCCTTGAGGATGCGCTCGGCCTGCGTCGGGTTGCCGCCGAGCCAGGCCATCTCGGCGGCCTTGGCGCGAAGCGCCTGCCCGGCGGCGGGATCGTCCTTTTGGGCGGCCTGGAGATAGGCCTCTGCGGCCTTGGCATACTGGCGTTTGCTCTCCAGCTCCTTGGCCTGGCCCTGCAGGGCGGCCGCCTCGCGCTTCATCGGCGAGGTCTGGCACGCAGCGAGCAACAACAGCGCCACTGTACACCATACGAGGTGTTGCATACGCTTCATGGTGTTTTCCAGTTAGGCAGTGGGTCTTTGAACACGCAGGGGATTGTAATGGAGCAGGTCGGGGCTGTCTTGACGACCGAAGAACCGGCCTTGCCCGCGTCTACCTTGTGGGTGGTTGCCACGCCGATCGGCAACCTGGGTGATCTGAGCCCACGCGCAGCCGCGGTGTTGCGGGGAGTGGACCTCGTCGCTGCCGAGGACACGCGACACACCGGAAAGCTCCTGGCCCACCTCGGGGTGCGCAAGGAGCTGCTGAGCCTGCATACATTTAACGAAGCGTCACAAGTCGCGCCGCTGCTCGCGCGGGTCGCTGCCGGCGCACGGATCGCGCTGGTCAGCGATGCCGGCACGCCATTGATCAGTGATCCGGGCTTTCCGCTGATTCGCGCGGCGCAGGATGCGGGTATTGCGGTGGTGCCGGTGCCGGGTCCGAGCGCGGTCGTCACAGCTTTGAGCGTGGCGGGCCTGCCCTGCGACCGGTTCGCCTTTGAGGGATTCCTCCCCGCACGCCAAGCCGCCCGGCGGGAGCGGCTTGAGGCCCTCGCGGCTGAACCGCGGACCTTGGTGTTCTACGAGGCGCCCCACCGCATCGAGGACTGCCTCGCCGACCTGTGCGCGGTGATGGGGCCGGCGCGGGAGGCCGCGCTCGCACGCGAGCTGACCAAGCGCTTCGAGCAGATCCGTCGCGCGCCGCTCGGCGAGCTGCTCGAGTGGCTGCGGGCGGACGAGCATCGCAGGCGTGGCGAATTCGTGGTCATGCTGCGGGGTGCCGAGGGCGGTGCGCCTGCCTCTGGCTCGCTCGACCCGGATCGGGTGCTGTCTGCGCTGCTCGACGAGCTGCCTGTCAAGCAGGCCGTGCGGCTCGCGGCGCGGCTGACCGGCGCCAACCGCAACGACCTCTACAAGCGGGCGCTGGAGCTACAGTCACCCCGCGACGAGCCCTCGCCGTGAAACGCGGGGCTTGCGCTGCGTGCGCTCATTACTGTATGAGTGATGGCGGGAGTCGGCCAGGCAATCGCGCCCGCAAGGGCGAGGAAAGTCCGGGCTCCATAGGGCAGGGTGCCAGGTAACGCCTGGGCGGCGCGAGCCGACGGAAAGTGCAACAGAAAGCATACCGCCGATGGCCTTCGGGCACAGGTAAGGGTGAAATGGTGCGGTAAGAGCGCACCGCGCGGGCGGCAACGTCTCGCGGCTCGGCAAACCCCACCCGGAGCAAGGCCAAATAGGAACGCGTCGAGCGCGGCCCGCGCGTGCGTTCGGGTAGGCTGCTACAGGGGTCTGGTGACAGGCCTCGCAGATGAATGATTGCCCACGACAGAACCCGGCTTATCGGCCGACTCCCCATGTTTACCGGATCGGCCAGAAACTGGCTCGCCACTAGGCCTCGCCTCAGTGCCTTGTGACCCGCGCACGAACCTCTCATGCCATTGGCTGGGCGGGCGCGCAACCCGAGTGCGCCCACTGAGACGCTCGGCCTTTGGTACTCGCCGTCTGACATCTCTCGATACCCGCTGAGCACCACGGCTCGGCTGGCGCCCCCAACGCATCCTGCACCTGTCACGCAAGACTGCCAGTTCACTTCATCTGACGTTCGCTCGCGTCGTGGGCGATCGCGACGCATGTCGCGTGGAAAGGGAAACAGGCTACGCGTCGATCTTTGGTGCGAGTTGGCGCGCGATTTTCCCATCCTAAATTAATACGGATCTGTAATTCACTGAAAACAAAGCATGTCTCACGGTGTTTGGGGTGGTCCTCCGGCTTTGCGGCTAAGTCATTGTGACATCAAGAAAAAACTGGCCTCCAAAACGCCTTTCGCCTTGACAGTGGGACGGAGCGCTACCTATAGTGTAGAAAAGTGGGACGAAGTGGAAAATTGTGGAGATAAATGGTCGGGTGGTGTGACGGGTGTTCCGGGGCGTCAACTATCTCAGTCTCGACGACAAGGGGCGTCTCTCGGTGCCGTCCAAGTACCGCGATGAGATCGATGCGCTCTGCAACGGCCAACTCATCACCACGGTGGACCGCGACAAGTGCCTGCTGATCTACCCGCTGCCCGAGTGGCAGCGCATCGAGCAGGCCTTGATGTCGCGCCCCAACATCGACCCCGAGGTGCGGATGATGCAGCGCGTGCTCGTGGGGCACGCGACGGAATGTGAGCTGAGCCCGCAGGGGCGGATTTCGATTCCGGATGCGCTGCGCCGGTTTGCCGGGCTCGACAAGCACGTCGCGCTCGTTGGGCAAGGCAAGAAGTTCGAGCTGTGGGATGAGGAGCGTTGGAACGCGCAGACGGAGGCGTGGTTGCAGGTGGGGGCTGGCGCTGGTTCGACGAGCGAAGCGCTGGATTCGCTCGCACTTTGAGCTGGTGCGCGATGGAGCACATTCCGGTCCTGCTCGATGAAGCCATCGAGGCGCTGCGCGTAGACCCGGCCGGCTTCTACCTCGATGCAACCTTCGGTCGGGGTGGCCATGCAGGTGCGCTACTCGCGCGGCTTGGCAGCAGTGGGCGGTTGTACGCGATGGATCGGGACGGTGAGGCGGCGCGGGTAGCGGGCGAGTCGTTTGCGGGCGATGAGCGATTCCGCTTCCGGCAAGCCGAGTTTTCCCGGCTGGATGAGTTCATGCGGGATGAGGGTGCATTTGGCGCACTCTCGGGGGTGTTGATGGACTTGGGTGTGTCCTCTCCGCAGTTGGATGACCCACTGCGCGGCTTCAGTTTCCGCGCGGACGGTCCCCTCGATATGCGCATGGACCCGCGCTCGGGCCCCACCGTTGCCGAGTGGCTGGCTACGGCCACTGAGCAGCAGATTGCCGATGTGCTGTTCACCTATGGTGAAGAGCGCTTTGCGCGACGCATCGCGCGCGCCGTGGTCGAGGCGCGCAAGGCTAGGCCGATCCTCACGACGCAGGCCCTGGTCGCGCTGATACACGATGCGGTGCCGCGCCGCGAGCGGCATAAGGATCCGGCGACGCGCAGCTTTCAGGCGCTGCGCATCGAAATCAACAATGAGTTGGGTGAGTTGAAAAAGGGACTTGAATTGGCACTGGAAGCCTTGAAGTTGGGAGGTCGATTGGTGGTCATCAGCTTTCACTCGCTGGAAGACCGCATCGTCAAGCGTTTCATGCGCGAGGCGGCGCGTTCGCACGAGCAGTATTCGCCGCTGGGCGCGCCGCTGCCCGGCCGCTTCCCCGAGCCCACACTCCGCATCGTGGGCAAGGCGGTCAAGCCGTCCGATGCCGAGGTCCGGCGCAACCCCCGCGCGCGGAGCGCGATCCTGCGGGTCGCGGAGAAAATCGCATGAAGTGGAAGGTTTTCGCCATCATCGCGCTGGGTATTTTGGTGTTGATCAGCGCCTTTGGCGTGGTGACGGCCCGGCACGAGCACCGCAAGCAATTCCAGGCGCTGGCCCAGCTCGAGCGCGAGCGTGACCAGCTCGAGATGGAGTGGCGCCAGCTTCTGCTCGAGCAGCGCACCCACGCCAAGCACGACCGCATCGAGGCCGAGGCGTCCAGCAAGCTCGGCATGAAGATCCCGCGCATGGGCGACACCGTGATGGTGCTGCGATGAGCAAGCTCGCCAGTCACATCCCTAACTACCCAATGCGCCGCGTCCTGGTGCTCGGGGCGTTCGTCGGCGGGATGCTGCTGCTGGCTGCGCGTGCGCTCGAGCTCCAGGTGTTGAAGCACGACTTTCTGCAGGAGATGGGCGATGCGCGGCATCTTCGCGTGCTCACCATCCCCGCGCTGCGCGGCATGATCACCGACCGCCACGGTGAGCCGCTCGCCGTGTCCGCGCCCGTCGATTCGATCTGGGTCAACCCGTCCGAGTTCGTGGCCACCGAGGAGCAGATGGCAGCGCTCGCGCGGTTGCTCGAAATGAAGGCGCGCGAGATCGGCGAGCGCATCCGCGAGCGGGGCGACAAGGAATTCGTCTACCTCAAGCGTCACATCGCCCCGGAGGTCGCGGCCCAGATCAAGGAGCTGAAGGTCGGGGGCGTCAACGTTCAGCGCGAATACCGCCGTTACTACCCGATGCTCGATGTGGTCTCGCATGTGGTCGGGTTTACCAACGTCGACGATGTGGGCCAGGAGGGGCTGGAGATGGCCTACAACGACTGGCTGAGCGGTGAGCCTGGTGCCAAGCGCGTGATCAAGGACCGGCTTGGCCGCGTCATCGAGGACGTCGAGCTGATCCGCCCGATGCGGCCGGGTCGCGACCTTAAGCTGAGCATCGATGCCTACGTCCAGTACCTCGCCTACACCGAGCTGCGCAAGGCGGTGAAGGCACACAACGCGGCCTCGGGATCGGTCGTCGTCCTCGATCCGTCCAATGGTGAAATCCTCGCAATGGTCAATCAGCCCGGCTACAACCCGAACAACCGGGCCGAGCTGCGCCCTGAGCTGTTTTTGAACCGCGCGGTGAAGGACGTGTTCGAGCCAGGTTCGACCGCCAAGGTGTTCACCGTGGCTGCGGCGCTCGAGGCGGGCATCGTCAAGCCGGAGACCAAGCTCGATACCAACCCCGGCGAATTCTGGGTGCCGGGCTTCCTCGTCAAGGACAAACACAACCTCGGCGTGATCGATGTGACCACGCTGATCTCCAAATCGAGTAACGTGGGCGCGACGATGGTCGCGATGAAGGTGCCCTCCGAGAAGCTCTGGAGCATCTTCCACAACGTTGGTTTCGGTGAGAAGACGCAGAGCACCTTCCCGTACGAGGAAGGGGGGTTCCTGCGCGACTTCACGAGCTGGTATCCCGCCGACAAAGCGACGCTGTCCTACGGCTATGGGTTCTCGGTGACCGCCCTGCAGCTCGCGCAGGCTTACGCCGTGCTGGCCGCGGATGGCGTGTACCGCCCGGTGACCTTCATCGCAGGTATGCCCCCCTCGGAACAGCGCCGTGTCGTCAGCCCGGAAACGGCGCGTGCCGTGCGTCGCATGATGCAGAAGGTGGTCTCGCCCGAGGGCACGGGCTACCGCGCGGCGGTCGAGGGCTACCGCGTGGCCGGCAAGACGGGCACGGCGAAGAAGGCTGCCGGCGGCGGTTACTCCGACGAGTACCTCGCCGTGTTCGCCGGCATGGTGCCGGCCGAGTCACCCCGCCTGGTGGCCGTGGTCATGATCAACGAGCCGAAAGGCCGACAGTACTACGGTGGCGACGTCGCCGCGCCGGTGTTTGCCAACGTCATGGCCGGGGCGCTGCGCCAGTTCAACATCCCGCCCGACAACCTGCCGGGCCAGCGACTCGACGGTGTGCAAGTCGCTGCCAAGGGAACCGCCCCATGAATGCTAGGGTGGGCCACATGAACCAGCCGAGCGTCAGCGACCTGCTACGCGGGTTTGCGGAGGTGCCCGAGAGCTTCGATCGCGAAATCGGCCAGCTGGCGCTCGATAGTCGGGACGTGCGTCCTGGCGCGCTGTTCCTTGCCACGGCGGGCACGCAGCGACACGGCATCGAGTTTGCGGCGCAGGCGGAACGGGCCGGTGCCGTGGCAATCGCCTGGGAGCCGGACCCGGAGCTCGCAGGGGAGCTGGACGCCCTGGCTGTTCCGGTGTTCGCGGTTCCCGAGCTAGGGCGGCGCGCCGGCCTGATCGCCGACCGCTTTTACGGCAGCCCGTCGAAGCACTTGCAGGTGCTTGGCGTGACGGGCACGAACGGCAAGACCTCCGTCAGCCACTTCATCGCACAGGCGCTGGATGGCGCCCCGCTGCGCTGCGGGCTGATCGGCACGCTCGGCGCCGGCCTGTTCGGCGAGTTGCAGCCCGCCACGCACACCACGCCCGACGCCATTCAGGTGCACCGGCTGCTCGCCAGCTTCGTCGCGCAAGGCGCAGGCTTCGCCGCGATGGAGGTCTCCTCGCACGCGCTCGACCAGGGGCGTGTCAACGGCGTGCGTTTTGCCGTAGGCCTCTTCACCAACCTGAGCCGCGACCACCTCGACTACCACGGCGACATGGGGCGCTACGCCGCGGCCAAACGCAGGCTATTTACGGAGCATAGTCCCCGCCACGCAGTGATCAATGCCGACGACGCGGTGGGGCGGCGGCTGCTGCAAGACCTGCCCTCGCTCGTCAAGCCCCTCGCCTACTCCCTGCGCGGCGCTGTGCCAGGAATCGACACGCTGTATGCGCGCCGCCTGCATCTGACCGCGAGCGGCACGGTGATCGAGGTCGAGTCGCCGTGGGGGAGTGCCACCTTCTCGAGCCCGCTGCTCGGCGCGTTCAACGCCGCCAATCTGCTGGCCGCGCTCGGCGCCCTGTTGGCGCTCGGCCTGCCTTTGCACGAGGCCATCGACCGGCTTGCCAAAGTCACAGCCGTGGCGGGTCGCATGGAGCGCCTCGGCGGAGGCGAGCGGCCGATGGTGGTCATCGACTATGCGCACACCCCAGATGCGCTGGAGCAGACCCTCAAGGCGCTGCGCGCCCACACCGATGGCCGGCTGATCTGCGTGTTTGGCTGCGGCGGCGACCGCGACGCGGGCAAGCGGCCGTTGATGGGGCGCTGCGTGGAGATGCACGCGAATCTCGGCATCATCACCGACGACAATCCGCGCACCGAGGACCCCGCCGAGATCGTCCGTGCGATCAAGGATGGCCTGATGCAGCCGCAACGGATGCCCGTGGTCCACGACCGTCGGCTGGCCATCGTGCAGGCGCTCGAACTGGCCCGGCCAGGCGACTGCGTGCTCATCGCGGGCAAGGGTCACGAGGACTACCAGATCGTCGGCCACGAGCGCCGACCGTTTTCCGACCGCGAGGTCGCTCACGCATGGCTTGAGGGGCGAGCAACATGACCTGGCTGCGTCTTGCCGAGATTGCTGCGATGTTGGGCCGGCCCCTGGCCGGTGAGGATGCCTGGGTGGAGGCCGTCTCCACCGACACGCGCAAGCCGGTTGCCAATGCGGTGTTCTTCGCGCTGCGCGGACCCAACTTTGATGCGCATGAGGTGCTGGAGCGGCCCGATGCGCCTGCCTATGTCGGCCTCGTGGTGTCGCGCCCGGTCAAGAACCGTGCGCCGCAGATCGTCGTCGACGACACGCGGCTTGCGCTCGGGCGGTTGGCCGCCGAGTGGCGCAAGCGCTTCGAGGGGCGCGTGGTGGGTCTGACAGGCAGCAATGGCAAAACGACGGTCAAGGAGATGATCGCCTCGATTGCCTCCGTCGAGCACGACGTGCTCTACACCCAAAGCAACTTGAACAACGACATCGGTGTGCCCCTGACGCTGCTGCGCTTGCGGCCCCGCCATGAGATCGCCGTCATCGAGATGGGGGCGAATCATCACGGCGAGATCGACTATCTGACGCGCATCGTGCGTCCCGACGTAGCACTCGTGAACAACGCCGGTCCTGCACACCTGGACGGTTTCGGAGACCTGGCGGGTGTCGCTCGCGCGAAGGGCGAGATCTACGGGGGTCTGACTGCCGGCGGCTGCGCCGTGGTGAATGCCGATGACGCCTTCCGCGACTACTGGCTCGGTCTCAACGCGAAGCGCTGCGTGATCCTGTTTGGTCGTCATCCAGACGCCGATGTGCGGCTGTTGTCCGATCGGCCGCTGCGCCTGCGCATCGGCGATGAGGAGATCGAGGTCGAACTGCAGCTCGAGGGTGCCCACAATGCGATGAATGCCGCTGCCGCCGCTGCAGTCGCGCACGGGCTGGGGCTGACGAGCGAGACCATTCGCGAGGGTCTTGCTCGCATGACGGCCTTCAAGGGGCGTTTGCGACCGGTGCGCGGGTACAACGGCTTAAACCTCATTGATGACAGCTACAACGCCAACCCCGCCTCGGCCAAGGCGGCCGTCGATGTGCTTGCCGGGCGTTCGGGCGAAAGGGTGCTGGTGCTCGGCGACATGGGTGAGCTCGGCCAGAACGCCGAGGCGTTGCATGCAGAGGTGGGCGCTCACGCCCGGGCGCGCGGACTCGATTGGCTCTATACCTTTGGCGCGCTGAGCCGCCACGCGAGCGACGCCTTTGGCCCAGGTGGCAAGCATTTCGAAGACCTCACCGACCTGATCGACGCGTTGAAGCAGGGCGCGGGCCCGCGGCGAGTGATTCTGGTCAAGGGGTCCCGCTCCATGCGCATGGAGCGGGTCGTCGAGGCGCTCAAGGCGACGCCCGAGAGCACCGGCCCGAACGGGAGGCACGCCCATGTTGCTTGAGCTGTTCGCCTGGCTGTCGGGCTACTTCGGCGCCTTCCGGGCATTCGAATTCATCACCATGCGGGTGATCATGGCGACGCTGACGGCGCTCGTGATCTCCTTCATGCTGGGTCCGGCGGTCATCCGCCGGCTCGCCAAGTACAAGCTGGGGCAGGTGGTGCGCAAGGACGGTCCGCAGTCCCACCTCGGCAAGGCGGGCACGCCGACCATGGGTGGCTTGCTGATCCTGCTCTCCGTAGGTATCACCACGCTCCTGTGGAGTGAGCTCGATAACCGCTTCGTGTGGGTGGTGCTGCTGGTCACGCTGGGCTTCGGCCTGGTCGGCGGCATCGACGACTACCTCAAGCTGCGTTACGGCAACTCCAAGGGCCTCGCGCCGCGCCTGAAAATGGCTGGCCAGTCGGTGATCGCGCTGGCCGCCGCAGTGTTTCTGTTCGCCACCGCGAAGACCGCGCCGGAAACGAGCTTGCTGATCCCGGTGTTCAAGCAGTTCAGCTGGGAAATGGGGCTGCTGTTCATCCCGTGGGCGTACTTTGTCATCGTCGGTTCGAGCAACGCCGTGAACCTGACCGATGGGCTCGATGGCCTTGCCATTCTGCCGTCCGTCCTGGTGGGCGGGGCGCTGGGCCTGATCGCGTACTTCACCGGACACGTCAAGTTCGCGGAATATCTCTCGATTCCGTACATCGCGGGGGTCGGCGAGATTGCCGTGTTCTGCGCGGCCCTCGTTGGGGCGGGCCTCGGGTTTCTGTGGTTCAACACCTACCCTGCGCAAGTGTTCATGGGCGACATCGGTGCGCTCGCGCTGGGTGGCGCACTCGGCACGATTGCGGTGGTGACGCACCAGGAATTCGTGCTGATGATCATGGGTGGGGTGTTCGTGCTGGAGACCGTCTCGGTCATGCTCCAGGTCGCTTCCTACAAGCTCACTGGCAAGCGCATCTTCCGCATGGCGCCGATCCACCACCACTTTGAACTGAAGGGGTGGCCGGAGCCGCGTGTGATCGTCCGTTTCTGGATCATCACCGTGATCCTGGTGCTTGTCGGCCTGGCGACGCTGAAGGTGCGCTAGATGACGATAGACGTCGCTCAAGCATCCTCCGCCAAGCCGGCCCTGATCCTTGGCATGGGCGGCACGGGGGTCTCGGTGGCGCGCTACCTCTGTGCGCGCGGGCTGCCCTTCGCGATGAGCGACTCGCGTACTGACCTCGCTGCGGCACCCGCCTTGCGCGCAGAGTTTCCGGGGGTTGACCTGCTGCTGGGGGACTGTGCCGGGCTGCGTTGGACCGAATACGGGCGCGTCATCCTGAGCCCCGGCGTGCCGCGCAGCCTGCCTTGCGTGCAGGCGGCGATCGCGGCGGGCCTGGACGTGGTGGGCGACATCGAGTTGTTTGCACACGAAGCCCGCGCGCCGGTGGTGGCGGTGACGGGCTCCAACGGCAAGAGCACGGTCGTGCACCTGCTGTGGAACATGGCCCGGCAGGCTGGTTGGGACGCCGAGCTCGGCGGCAATTTCGGCACCCCCGCGCTTGATCTGCTCCGGCAGCCGGAGGCAGCGCTCTACGTGCTCGAGCTTTCGAGCTTCCAGCTCGAGTTCACGCGCTCCCTGCGGCCGGTGGCGGCCACGATCCTCAACCTCAGTGAGGATCACATGGACCGCTACCGCGACCTCGATGAGTACGCGCGCGCCAAGGCGAGGATCTTCGACGGTGCGCGCGTACTGGTCGCCAACCGCGACGACCCGCATGTCATGCGCCTCCTGCCGGAAGGCCGGGCGTTTGTGACCTTCGGGCTCGATGCGCCCGCTTCGGGCCACTACGGGGTGCGTGAGCACGCGGGCGGTACCTGGCTCGCCCAAGGTGAGCAAGTGTTGCTGCCGGTGGCCGAGCTGCGCCTGTTGGGTCGCCACAACCTGGCCAACGCACTCGCCGCACTCGCCTTGGGCGATGCTGTAGGCCTACCGCGCGCGGCGATGCTGACGACATTGCGCGAATACGCTGGTCTTCCCCACCGCACCCAGTGGATTCGCGAACTGGACGGCGTCACCTGGATCAACGATTCGAAGGCGACCAACGTCGGCGCGACCCTGGCTGCTTTGGCGGGTCTCGATCGGCCGGTGGTGTTGCTGGCAGGTGGCCAAGGCAAGGGGCAGGACGTTTCACCCCTGCGAGATGCGGTGGCCAAGGGCGCGCGGGCGGTGGTGCTCTTCGGTGAGGATGCCCCGAAGCTGCGCGCCGCGCTGGAGGGGGCTACCGCGCTGCACGAGGTGCCGGATCTTGATGCAGCCATCGCCACGGCGCGGGCGATCGCGCGGCGCGGGGACTACGTGCTGCTCTCGCCGGCGTGCGCGAGTTTCGACATGTTCAAGGGCTACGCCCATCGGGGCGAGACATTCATGGCCAAGGTCACCGCCTTGCCGGGGGGAGAGGTTTAATGCAGGCGACACGCAAACTCGCCGATGCGCTGCAGATCCAGCTGCGTCAGCGCCTGGACATCGGTTTGTTCCTGGTCGCGGCGGGGCTGCTTGCGTTCGGGCTGATCATGGTGAGCTCGGCCTCGATCGGCATCTCGGACCAGTACTTCCACAACCCTTACCATTACCCGATCCGGCAGGGGGTCTACATCGCGGTGGGCACCGCCTTCGCCTACGCGGCGTACGAACTGCCGCTGCCGTTTTGGGAGCGCATGGGTGTGGTGCTGCTGGGCGTCGCGTTGGCGATGCTGGTCATCGTGCTGATTCCTGGTATTGGGCGCACGGTCAACGGAGCGACGCGCTGGATCGACATCGGCCCGGTGGTCATCCAGGTCTCCGAGGCCGCCAAACTGCTGGTCATCCTTTACATGGCGGGATACATCGTCCGCCACGGCGCCGAGGTGCGTCGCAGCTTCATAGGCTTTTTCAAGCCGATGCTGGTCGTGGCGCTGACGACGTTGCTCCTGCTGATTCAGCCGGATTATGGCGCGGCGGCGGTGATCGTCGCCGTGGTGATGGGGATGCTGTTCCTCGGGGGCGTGCGCATCAGCCACTTCGCGATCCTGTTGGGTGTGGCCATTGTGGTGTTCGCGCTGCTCGCCATCACGTCGCCCTATCGACTGCAGCGCTTGATGGTCTTTCTGGACCCGCTCGCCCACCAGTTCACCTCCGGATTCCAGCTTACCCAGTCGCTGATTGCCATTGGCAGCGGCTCGTGGTTCGGCGTGGGCCTGGGTTCCAGCATCCAGAAGCTCTTCTACCTGCCGGAAGCCCACAACGACTTCGTCTTCGCGATCCTCGCCGAGGAGCTCGGCTTCGTCGGTGTGGTGACTGTGCTGCTGCTGTTTACCTACGCCGTGTGGCGCAGCTTCGCCATTGGCGCGACGGCGGAGCGCTCTGGCCATCTCTACGGGGCCTACGTGGCCTACGGCATCGGCCTGTGGATCGGCATTCAGGCGTTCGTGAACATCGGTGTGAACATGGGCGTGCTGCCCACGAAGGGGTTGACGCTGCCGCTGATGAGCACGGGCGGCAGTTCGATCGTAGTGATGTGTGCCTCGCTCGGGTTCCTGTTGCGCGTGCACCGCGAAGTTCACGACCTTGCGCTGCGCGGTCGTGGTCGTTCCGGCCGAGCGGAGTCAGGAGACCGATGATGACCGAGCGTCCGATTCTCATCATGGCGGGCGGGACCGGGGGCCACATTTTCCCGGCACTTGCCGTGGCGCGCGTGTTGCGTGGGCGCGGTATTCCGGTGATCTGGCTCGGTGCAAAGGGGAAGATGGAAGGCCGCATCGTGCCGCCAGAAGGCTTCGAGCTGATTGAGATCGATGTCGGTGGCTGGCGTGGCCAGCGCGGCCTGGCTACGCTGATGGGCCCGCTGCGCCTCGTGCGGGCCGTTGCGCAGGCGCTGCGGGCCTTGCGCAAGTACAAGCCCCGCGCAGCGCTCGGCATGGGGGGATTTGCTGCGGGACCCGGCGGGATCGCCGCAGCGATGCTGCGCATTCCTCTCTACATCCACGAGCAAAACGCCATCCCCGGCATGACCAACCGGTGGCTTGCACGCTTCGCGACCCGCGTCATGGAGGGCTTTCCGGGCAGCTTCGGGGACGCTGCGGTGTTCACGGGCAACCCGGTGCGCGCGGAGATTGCGACGCTTCGCGGCGCCCGCGCAGAAAGCGCCGGCCACGGTGGGGCGCTGCGGCTGTTCGTGGTGGGCGGCAGCCTCGGTGCGCGCAAGCTCAACGACACGGTACCCCGCGCGCTCGCGCTCTTGCCAGCCGAGACACGGCCCGAGGTGTGGCACCAGAGCGGTGCCCAGAACTACGAGAGCACGCTCGCAGCCTACGCAGCAGCGGGAGTGGCAGCGCGGGTGGATGCATTCATCTCGGACATGGCCGAGCCCTACGGGTGGGCCGATGTGGCGATCGCCCGCGCAGGGGCGCTGACGGTAACGGAGCTTGCACACGCGGGGTTGCCGGCGATTCTCGTGCCCTATCCCCATGCCGTAGACGATCACCAGACGGCTAACGCGCGCGCGCTCGTGGAACGCGGCGCGGCGCTGCTGATCCCGGATCAGGAACTTACGCCGGAGCGGCTCGCGGCGGTCCTGTTCGATCTCAACCGCGATCGCGAGGTGCTCGCGAACATGGCGCAGGCGGGTGCCGGATTTGCCCGCGTTGATGCGGCCGAGCAGGTCGCGGACATTTGTCTCGGCGATAAGCAGGCCGGGGCTTCGATGCGGGTGATGGAGGTGCCGCGATGAAACCTTACGCAGAACTAGGACTGGCACGCCGGGTGGGGCGCCTGCACTTCGTTGGCATCGGCGGCTCGGGCATGGGCGGCATCGCCGAGGTGCTGATCAACCTGGGCTACGAGGTGAGCGGCTCGGACATCGCCGATAACGCCGTCACACGGCGGCTGCAGGAGCTGGGTGCCCTGATTCGCCATGAGCACAGTGCCGAGAACGTAGAGGGCGCCAGCGTGGTCGTCGTCTCCAGCGCAATCGATGAACGTAACCCCGAGATCCGCGCGGCACGCGCGCACCGCATCCCGGTGATTCCCCGCGCCGAAATGCTGGCGGAGCTGATGCGCTTTCGTGAGGGCATCGCCGTTGCCGGCACCCACGGCAAGACCACCACGACCAGCCTGATCGCTAGCATCCTGGCCGAGGGCGGCCTGGACCCAACCTTCGTCATCGGCGGCCGGTTGAACAGCACGGCCAGTCATTCCCGGCTCGGCAACGGCCGCTATCTGGCTGCCGAGGCCGACGAGAGCGACGCTTCGTTCCTGCGCCTGCAGCCGATCCTCTCGGTCGTGACCAATATCGACTCCGACCACCTGCCGACCTACGACGGCGACATGGAGCGCCTGCGGCAGGTGTTCGTGGAGTTCCTCCATCATCTTCCGTTTTACGGACTGGCGGTGCTGTGTATCGACGACCCCGGCGTCCGGAAGATCCTGCCGATGGTGACAAGGCCCGTGCTCACCTACGGGATCGAGCAGCGGGCCGACGTGCGCGCACAGAACATCGAGTTTGCGGGCTACGGCTCGCGGTTTGAGGTCATGCTGCCGGAGCGCACGGAACCGCTCGCCGTGGAGCTCAGCGTGCCAGGGCGGCACAACGTGCTCAATGCGCTCGCCGCGATTGCCGTCGCGGTCCAGGTCGGCATCTCCGATCAGGTGATCCAGCGCGCGCTGCGCCAGTTCGCGGGCGTAGGCCGGCGCTTCCAGTTGTACGGCGATTTCACCCTGCCGCAGGGCCGGGTGACGCTCGTCGATGATTATGGACACCACCCGACGGAAGTCGCGGCGACGCTGGCTGCGCTGCGCCAGGTCTGGCCGGACCGGCGCTGCGTGATGGTGTTCCAGCCACACCGCTACACCCGGACGCGCGATCTGTTCGAGGACTTCGTCAAGGTACTCGCCGAGACCGATGTGCTGCTGCTCATGGAGATTTACGCAGCCAGCGAAAAGCCCATCCCGGGCGTGGACAGCCGGGCGCTGTCGCGCGCCATCCGCGCGCTGGGGAAGCTCGATCCGATCTACATCGGCAAGCCGACCGAACTGTTCGACACGCTCGACAACGTGATCCGTGACGGCGATGTGATCCTCACCCAGGGCGCAGGCAACGTCGGTGCGCTCGCCGCCCAACTCGCGCAGCGCCTGTCCGGCGAGGAGGTCGCATGAGCAGCGTGGATCCGCGGTCGTTCGGGAAGGTTGCCGTGCTGATGGGCGGCTGGTCGGGCGAGCGGGAGGTTTCCCTCGTGAGCGGTGCTGCGGTGCTGGATGCTCTGCGCGCGCGGGGGGTTGATGCCCAAGGGGTGGATGTGGGGCGTGACATCTGCGAGCAGCTGCGCGGCGGGCGATACGACCGGGCCTTCAACGTCGTGCACGGCACGGGCGGGGAGGATGGGGTTTTGCAGGGAGTGCTTGAAGTCCTGCGCATCCCCTACACTGGCAGTGGCGTGACGGCCTCCGCGCTGGCGATGGACAAACTGCTAACCAAGCGGATCTGGCGCTCGGCGGGTCTGCCGACTCCGAACTTCATGCGTCTGACGCCCGACTCGGACTTGGCGGCGGTAGTTGCCACCCTCGGGCTGCCCGTGGTCGTCAAGCCGGCGGCAGAGGGTTCGAGCATCGGTGTGAGCATCGTGGAGGACGCCGCTGATCTGGCCGCTGCCTACGCCGCGGCGGCCGAGGGCGGTGGTGAGGTGTTCGCAGAACAATATGTGCAGGGTGACGAGTTGACCTGCGGCATTCTGGACAATGAGGCGCTCCCGCTGATCCGTGTCGCTACGGCCCAGCGCTTCTACGACTACCACGCGAAATACGTCTCGGATGACACCCAATATTTCTGCCCCGCGGGTCTCTCCGAGGCGGACGAACGGGACGTGCGCAAGCTCAGCCTCGCGGCGTTTCGCGTCCTCGGGGCCGAGGGCTGGGGGCGCATCGACTGCTTCCGCGATCGCCAGGGCAAGGTCTGGCTGATCGAGCTGAATACCGTCCCCGGCATGACCAGCCACAGCCTGGTCCCGAAGGCGGCGCGCGCGGCAGGCATCGAGTTCGAGGAGCTCGTCCTGCGCATTCTGGCGACCAGCTTCCGGCGCGAGGGGAGGGCAGGATGAGGGCACGCCGTCGCGTGAATCGCCGCATCGACCGCACGCCCCCGCGTTATGACGTGCGCGAGGCGGTCACGCTGGTGCGCCAGTCCGGGCCGAAGCTTGCGGTGCTCGGGGTGATTGCGCTGATCGCGTTGGCAGCGATGCGTGTGCACGACTGGGCGACCCACCCGCGCACGCTGCCGTTCAAGAGCGTGAGCGTGCGTGGCGAGCTCGCGCGGGTGGATACCGACCGGTTGCGCAAGGTGCTCGCGGAAAACGTGACCGGGGGCTTTTTCAGCCAGGACTTGCGCACGCTGCAGCAGCGCATCGAGGAACTGCCCTGGGTGCACCGCGCATCGTTGCGCCGCGCGTGGCCGAGCCGGCTCTTCGTCTACATCGAGGAGCAGCAGCCGATTGCGCGCTGGGGCGAGAACGGTCTGCTCAACCGCCACGGCGAGGTGTTCCGTGTGAGCGCCGCGGAGATGCCGGACAACCTGCCGACGATCACTGGTACGCCGGGCCGCGAGCACGACTTGATCCAGGACTTTATCAAGATCGACGCGCTGCTGCATGGCCTGGGGCTCAACCTCGTAGAACTGCATGAGGACGCGCGACTCGACCAGCGTCTCGTGCTGCGGGGCGGTGTCACTCTGGAGCTGGGCCGTCGTAACCGTGCGCAACGCTTGCAACGGTTTGCGGAAGTCTACGGCACGACGCTCGCGCCGTTCATCGGCCGCATCGGAAGCCTGGACCTACGTTACGCGAATGGCTTCGCGGTCAGCTGGCGGCAGGAAGCGAGGGACGACGGCAAGCCGGACGGGAAAACGGAAGTAAAAGCTCATGAGACTAGAGCGCCTAGCCATGTCTAAAAAACCCCAGAACGAGATGATCGTCGGCCTCGACATCGGCACATCGAAGGTGGCCGCAGTCGTTGGCGAAATCAATCAGGACGGCGAAATCGAAATCGTAGGGCTGGGCACCCATCCGTCACGAGGACTCAAAAAAGGCGTCGTGGTCAATATCGAGTCCACGGTGGAGTCGATCAAGCGCGCCGTGGAGGAGGCAGAGCTGATGGCCGATTGTCAGGTGCACAGCGTTTACGCAGGCATCGCCGGCAGCCACATCCGCAGCCTGAACTCCCACGGCATGGTGGCGATCAAGGACAAGCGCGAGGTGACGCTCAGCGACGTGGAGCGGGTGATCGATGCGGCGCGCGCCGTGGCGATTCCGGCCGAGCAAGAGATCCTCCACATCCTGCCCCAGGAATTCATCATCGATCAGCAGGAGGGGATCCGCGAGCCCGTCGGCATGTCCGGCATCCGCCTCGACGCCAAGGTCCACCTCGTCACGGCCGCCGAGAGCGCGGTGCAGAACATCGAGAAATGCGTGCGTCGGTGCGGGCTCGAGGTTGATGACATCATCCTCGAGCAGTTGGCCTCGAGCTACGCCGTGCTGACCGAGGACGAGAAAGAGCTCGGCGTGTGTCTGGTGGACATCGGCGGCGGGACAACGGACGTGGCTGTGTTCGCTGACGGCGCGATCAAGCATTCATCGGTCATCCCGATTGCGGGGGACCA
The DNA here is from genome assembly GCA_964430355.1 of uncultured Thiotrichales bacterium. Lineage (GTDB taxonomy): Bacteria > Pseudomonadota > Gammaproteobacteria > UWMA-0217 > UWMA-0217 > CAYSFW01. Next base: position 57,545 of record CAYSFW010000074.1, on the reverse strand, counting down.
GGTCACCAACGACATCGCCCACGCCTTCCGCACCCCGACGCAGTACGCCGAGGAGCTGAAGGTCAAGTACGCCTGCGCGCTGGGGAAGCTGACCCACCCCGACGACAGCATCGAAGTGCAGAGCGTGGGTGACCGCCCGGCGCGACGCTTGTCGCGCCAGGCGCTGGCGAGCGTCGTCGAGCCCCGCTACGAGGAACTGCTCGAGTTTGTCCACAAGGAGCTCAAGCACAGCGGGTTCCTCGAGACGCTCGGGGCCGGGCTGGTGTTGACTGGTGGTTCGGCGCGCATGGAAGGCGCAATCGAGCTGGCCGAGGAGATGTTCGACATGCCGGTGCGACTGGGTATCCCCCAGCATGTCAAGGGTCTGGTCGAAGTGGTGCGTAACCCGATCTACGCGACAGGCGTAGGTCTGCTGCTATACGGGTTGCAGAACCGCCGGACACAGCGTGGCAGTGGACTGCCACGCGAGGGGTTGTGGGAGCGATTGAAGCGGTGGTTGAGCGGTTTTTAACACGAGTTTGGGATTCCGGAGGGTAGAACGATGTTTGAATTAGTCGATACGTATCAACACGGCGCGGTGATCAAGGTAATCGGCCTGGGCGGCGGCGGTGGCAACGCGGTGTCGCACATGGTGCAGAGCAACCTGGAGGGCGTGGATTTCATCTGTGCCAACACCGATGCACAGGCGCTCAAGAAGACGAACGCAAAAACAACCATTCAGCTGGGCTCCAACATGACCAAGGGGCTTGGCGCTGGCGCGAACCCAGACATCGGTCGGCAGGCCGCGCTCGACGATCGCGAGCGTATCGAGGAGGTCATCAAGGGCTCCGACATGTTGTTCATCACCGCGGGCATGGGCGGCGGAACGGGCACGGGTGCCGCGCCGATCGTGGCCGAGATCGCCCGCGAGATGGGCATCCTCACCGTCGCCGTTGTCACCCGTCCGTTCCCCTTCGAAGGCAGCAAGCGCTCCGCCGTTGCCGAAAAAGGCATTCTGGAGCTGTCGCGCAACGTGGACTCGCTCATCACGATCCCGAACGAAAAGCTGCTGACCGTGCTGGGCAAAAACATTTCCCTGCTGGATGCCTTCCGCGCTGCCAACGACGTGCTGCTGGGCGCCGTACAGGGCATCTCCGAACTGATCACGCGCCCCGGCCTGATTAACGTGGACTTTGCGGACGTGCGTACCGTCATGTCGGAAATGGGCATGGCGATGATGGGCTCGGGCACCGCGCATGGCTCGGATCGTGCCCGCGAGGCAGCCGAAGCAGCGATTTCCTCGCCGCTGCTCGAAGACATCAACATTCGCGGCGCGCGCGGCATCCTGGTCAACGTCACCGCGGGCATGGACATGTCGATCGGCGAGTTCGACGAAGTGGGCGGTGTGATTCGCGGCTTCGCAGCGGACGATGCCACGATCGTGGTCGGCACCGTCATCGACCCGGACATGAGCGGCGAACTGCGCGTCACGGTCGTAGCCACCGGCCTCAATCAGGCGGTTGAAAGCAAGGTCAGCCCGCAGCAGCAGGAGCAACCGCCGATGCGCCTGGTCTCCGGAGCGGGCGTCGGCAGAGGCATGCGCGATGGCGCCTATGTCCCGCCGAAGACGACAGTCGCCGAGCCCAGCAGGCGTATCGCCAGGGGCGCGGATCTGGCGGAAAAACTGGACATCGACATCCTCGATATCCCGACCTTTCTGAGACGGCAAAACGACTAAGTGTTGCGAATAGCCAACAAAGCGCTGAGTGGGTAGTGGCAATTTAGCTACAATGATGTAAAATGATCCTCAAGCCATGGTTGCCCTTGCGGCGCCATGGGGTGACAATCTCGCAATTTTTGAGGTTAGTTACAGAGGCAATGGTTAGACAGCGCACGCTCAAGAACAGCATCAAGGCGACCGGCATCGGCTTGCACACCGGCGACAAAGTCGTTTTGACGCTCCGCCCGGCGCCCGTGGATACGGGTATCGTGTTCCGGCGGGTGGACCTGCCCGAGCCCGTCGACATCCCGGCGCGGGCGGAGTACGTGGGCGACACGATGATGTCCTCGACCTTGGTCAAGGACGGTGCGCGGATCTCGACTGTTGAGCACCTGCTCTCCGCGTTGGCGGGCATGGGTGTCGACAACCTGTTCGTTGACGTCTCCGCCCCCGAGGTGCCGATCATGGACGGCAGCGCGGGGCCCTTCGTGTTCCTGTTGCAGTCCGCTGGCATCCAGGAGCAGCCAGCACCCAAGCGGTTCATACGCATCAAGCGTAGTGTGGAGGTCCGCGACGGCGACAAATGGGCGCGGTTAGACCCCTACAGTGGCTTTAAGGTGGCGTTTGGGATTGATTTTCGCCACCCGGCCTTCAGTCCGCAAAACCAGATGGCCGAATTCAATTTCTCCACTACGGCCTTCGTAAAGGAGGTCAGCCGGGCGCGTACGTTTGGCTTCATGCGTGATATCGAGACACTGCGAAGCCGTCGGCTTGCGCTGGGCGGAAGTCTCGACAATGCCGTCGTCTTGGACGATTACCGGATTCTGAATGAAGACGGGCTCCGCTACGAAAACGAGTTTGTCAAGCACAAGATCCTGGACGCCATCGGCGACCTCTATCTGCTGGGGCACAGCCTGATCGGGGCCTTACGTGGTTACAAGTCAGGTCATGCGCTCAACAACAAGCTCCTGCGTGCTCTGATCGCGGACGAGAGTGCCTGGGAGGAGGTCACCTTCCGGGACACGAAGACCGTTCCCATTTCGTACGCGCAGGGTATCGAGGTCGGCGTTTAGCCGGTCTACTAATCGAGGCTGCGGGCGATTTTCCGAAGCGCAGCCAGCACGCGGGCGCGCTCCGGGTTGGGTGCGCGACTCGGCGGTGTCGGTGCGGGTGCCGGCCGGACGGTGATACGCAGCTCGGTGAAGTTCGATGCTGACCGAGCGTTGAGGCATCTAAGAAGCTCGCGTTGCTGGTATCTCGCGTTTGTCGCCCAAATGTGATCGGTTGCCTGAACCGTCAGGACCTTCTCGGTATAGTTGGCTACGCTCAGTTGATTAACCAAGTTCGCGGGGACGCATGACCTCAAGACGACGTTGAGCTGCTCTAGTGCCTGTGTGCGTCGGACAAGGGGATTGGGTAGCAGGGACTTGATCGATTTCATGTGGCGCTAATCTGCCACAACTGTTGTTGGCATTACACCATCACTCGGTTATCATCGACCGAAAGCGACGACGGTGTAGTGCTTATGGCTGTTGCAAAGCAAAAATCCATTGCCCGCTTCCGGGCGATGACCGGGTACGGCGCAAGTCGGTGGCTGATGCCAGCAATCGGTGCCGGTATGGTTGCTGTGGGTTCCGCCATGTTTGGGACGGGGTACTACTTGGGTACCGCGACCTTTCCAAAGATCAACCTGAGCGGCATGCAGCAAGGTGTCAACGAGCAGCGGCTCCTTCTAGAGGATACGCAGCGGCAGGTTCAGGCGAACCTCGATGCGTTAACACAACGCATCGGATTGCTACAGGCGCACGTTACGCGTCTGGATGCGCTGGGTGCCAAGCTGGTCTCGGTCAACAAGATCAACACCAAGGAATTCAACTTCGTCAAAAGTCCGCCCATGGGCGGTCCGGCGGACGAGTTCTCTGTTGTTGGTTACGAAAGCGACGAGATCAACCGGGCATTGGAAAAGCTCGAGCTGGCGCTGATGGAGAAGGAGCAGCAGCTCCGCGTTCTCGATCAGATGATGCTGACCGCCAAGGTGGAGCGGTCCATCCTGCCGCACAGCATGCCGGTGTCGGACGGGTACATCACATCGGGCTACGGCTATCGCAGCGATCCCTTCACGGGCCGGCGGCAGTTCCACAAGGGCGTGGACTTTGCGGGTGCGTATGGAAGCCCGATCCTCGCCGCAGCAGGTGGTAAGGTCATTAAGGCCGAGCATCACCCCGAGTACGGCAAGATGGTAGAGGTCGATCACGGCAACGGATACATCACCCGCTACGGTCACGCCTCTGAGCTTCAGGTGAAGACGGGCGATGTCGTCAAGAAAGGTCAGCAGATTGCCAAGATGGGTTCGACCGGCCGGTCCACAGGCGTCCACCTGCACTTCGAAGTGATCAAGGAGGACGACTACATCAACCCGCTGGCCTTGCTCAAGACTCAGGACCGCTAGGTCCGTACCGCGAGACTCAGTCTCCTCGGGTGGTCGTCCATGTGACGACCACCCATCCCTCCAATCCTTTCACCACGCTTTGAGTCTTCGTCGCGTTTTCCGCGGCTCGCCCGTGCTCTGTCGTTAGGAACCCTCGTCGAGATGGGCTATGATTACGCGCTATTTCCATACCCGGCCATCAGGATGCCATGCTCGGAAAAGTCGCGAAGCTGATTTTTGGAAGCCGTAACGATCGGCTGCTGCGCCAATATCGGAAGGTCGTCGATGCGATCAACGAGCTGGAGCCGGCCTTTCAAAGCCTTTCCGAGGCAGAGCTCAAGGCCAAGACGGGTGCCCTGAAACAGCGGCTTGCCGAGGGCGCGACACTCGACGACATCCTCCCCGAAGCGTTCGCAACGGTGCGTGAGGCGAGCCGCCGTGTGCTTGGAATGCGGCATTTCGACGTCCAGCTGATCGGTGCGATGGTGCTGCATGACGGCAAGATCGCCGAGATGCGCACCGGTGAAGGCAAGACGCTGATGGCCACGCTCGCGGTTTACCTCAACGCGCTGGAGGGCAAGGGCGTACACGTCATCACGGTGAACGACTATCTGGCCAAGCGTGACGCGGGTTGGATGGGGCGGCTTTATGGTTATCTCGGACTGTCCGTCGGTGTCATCGTCAACGGCCTGGACCATGCGGAACGTCAGCAGGCCTACGCTGCCGACATCACTTATGGCACCAACAACGAGTTCGGCTTCGACTACCTGCGTGACAACATGGCGTTCTCGCTCGACAGCCGTGTGCAGCGTGGCCTTAACTTCGCGATTGTCGATGAGGTGGACTCCATCCTCATTGACGAGGCGCGCACGCCCTTGATCATCTCCGGGCCGACCAACGAGACCTCCGAGCTGTACGTGGCCGTCGACCAGATCGTGCCAAAACTCACGCGGCAGGAAGAGGAGGATGGCCCCGGCGACTACTCGGTGGACGAGAAGGCCAAGCAGGTCTATCTCACCGAGGAAGGCAACGACCACGTAGAGACCTTGCTCAAGGAAGCCGGGCTGCTGCGCGAGGGCGACAGTCTCTACGACCCATCGAATCTTACCCTGCTGCACCACCTGAATGCCGCGTTGCGTGCGCATGCCCTGTTCCACCGTGACGTGGAGTACATCGTGCGCAACCGCGAGGTGATCATCGTCGACGAATTCACCGGGCGCACGATGCCTGGCCGGCGTTGGTCGGATGGCTTGCACCAGGCCATCGAGGCCAAGGAGCGCGTGCCGATCCAGCCTGAAAACCACACGCTCGCCTCGATCACGTTCCAGAACTACTTCCGGCTGTACAAAAAGCTCTCCGGCATGACCGGCACGGCCGACACCGAGGCGTATGAGTTCCAGCAGATCTACGGGCTGGAAGTCGTGGTGATCCCCACTCACCGCCCGATGATCCGTGTGGACCACAATGACCTCGTCTATCTCAACAAGAACGGCAAGTTCAACGCGATCATCGCCGATATCCGGGACTGCGTGGCACGCAATCAACCCGTGCTGGTGGGTACGACCTCGATCGAGACCTCGGAGTATCTGTCGGGGATTCTCAAGAAGGAGAGGATCGCCCACGAGGTGCTAAACGCCAAGCAGCACGAGCGCGAGGCGCACATCGTGGCGCAGGCCGGCCGGCCGGGGGCTGTGACGATTGCGACGAACATGGCCGGTCGGGGCACGGACATCGTGCTGGGTGGCAGCCTCGAGGCGGACATTGCCGCGCTGGGCGAATCGCCCTCGGAGGAGGCCGTAGCAGCCGTCCGCGAGGAGTGGCAAAAGCGGCACGACGTCGTCGTCGAGGCCGGTGGTCTGCACATCATTGGCACCGAGCGTCATGAGTCACGGCGCATCGACAACCAGTTGCGTGGCCGCGCCGGGCGACAGGGTGACCCTGGCTCCAGCCGTTTCTACCTCTCGCTCGAAGACAACCTCATGCGCATCTTCGCCTCCGACCGCATGCGGGCGCTGATGCAGCGCTTCGGGATGCAGGAGGATGAGGCGATCGAGAATTCGCTGGTCACCAAGTCCATCGAAAATGCCCAGCGCAAGGTTGAAGCGTACAACTTCGACATCCGCAAGAACCTGCTCGAGTACGACGACGTTGCCAATGACCAGCGGAAGGTCATCTACCAGCAGCGGGACGAACTGCTCTCGGCGGACGACATCTCTGCGACGATCCGCGACATCCGCGCTGACGTGATTGCCCGCACTTTTGCGGAATTCGTGCCGCCGGGGAGCATGGAGGAGCAGTGGAACATCGCGGGGTTGGAAGAGGCCCTGCAACGCGAGTTCGGCCTCGAGGTGCCCGTGCGCGCCTGGCTGGAGGAGGACGACTCGTTGCACGAGGAGACACTGCTCGCCCGCATCGAGGCGGCGGCGGACGCCGTCGCCGAGCAGAAGGAGCAGGCCTTCGGTCCGGAGCTGATGCGGCGCATTGAGAAGGACCTCATGCTCCAGGTGCTCGACAACCACTGGAAAGAGCACCTCGCGGCGATGGATTACCTGCGTCAGGGCATCGGGTTGCGCGGGTACGCGGCGAAAAACCCCAAGCAGGAGTACAAGCGCGAGGCCTTCGAGATGTTCGAGGCCCTGCTCGAGCGGATCAAGCACGACGTGGTGGCCTTCCTGCTGCGGTTGCAGACGACCGTGCCCGAGCCTGTTCCGCAGCGGCCGAGCGAAGCAGAGGTCAATGCCCGGATGCAGTACCAGCACCCCGAGGCGGAAAGCCCCCTGGGCAGTCCTGCGGAGGCCGCTGACGAGGGCGCTCAGGCCGATGTCGCGCATCAACCGTTCCGCCGCGACACGGACAAGATCGGGCGCAACGACCCCTGTCCTTGCGGTTCCGGCAAGAAGTACAAGCACTGCCACGGCAAACTCGCCTGAGGCAGCGCCGCTTCGCCCACCTGGCGGTTGAGCGCGCGGTGCTGGGCGGTCCTCGCGACGTACGCATCCGTCGTTGATGCGTTGCATCGCTCCGCGCTGTGAGCGGTGACCGTTGCGTATATCGAGCTCGCCAGGCTCAACAGGCCTGTGTCTTCGCAGGCCGCCTCCTGAGGATCGGTGCGATCCGTCCCCTCGCTCCGTCACGCGCTGAGCTGTTGAACGCCGTTCCCTAAAACTGGGCGTCATCTTTTGGCACTCTGCAGAGTCGGCCACGATCGCGTTCCGCGTTGTAAACTTGCCACGACCGCTCACCCATCTGCCGAGGATACGCTCATGCCAGTTGGACTCTCCGCCCCTGCCGAACTCCTGCCCGTGCGCGGTGTGCGACTGGCCACTGCCGACGCCGGCATCCGCTATCGTGACCGCGATGACATGGTGCTCATCGAAATCGCCGAGGGGGCGCAGACCGCGGCCGTCTTAACCCGCAACCGCTTCTGCGCCGCGCCTGTCAGCGTGGCGCGGGCGCACCTGCATGCGGCCGCTCCGCGCTACCTGCTGATCAACGCCGGGAACGCCAACGCGGGAACCGGGCAGGCAGGGCTCGAGGATGCCGAGGCGTGCTGCGCGGCGCTCGGCAAGCTTGCCGGTGTGGATGGCCAGGCCGTGTTGCCGTTCTCCACGGGCGTGATCGGCATGCGCCTGCCCACGGCCAAGATCGTCTCCGCACTGCCGCGGCTGCTCGACGGCCTCGGCGAGGACCACTGGATGCGCGCCGCCCGCGCCATCATGACCACCGACACCATGGCCAAAGGGGTAAGTCGCACGCTGCGTGTGCACGATCAGACGGTCACGATCACAGGCATTGCGAAGGGGGCCGGCATGATCTGCCCGAACATGGCGACCATGCTCGCTTTCATCGCCACGGACGCGGCGCTCGACTCCCAGCAGATCGAGTCGCTGCTCGTGGAACTCGTCGAGGAATCCTTTAACAGCATCACGGTGGATGGCGATACGTCGACCAATGACGCCTGCGTGCTGATCGCGACTGGCGCATCCGGCGCCCGTCCCGTCACCGCACCCGAGGCTGCTGCGTTTCGGGCGGCTCTGAAGGAGGTGTTCCTGGGGTTGGCGCAGGCGATCGTGCGCGATGCCGAGGGCGCCAACAAATTCATCACGCTGCACGTCGAGCGCGCACGGACCTACGAAGAGGCCAAGTCCGTTGCCTACACGGTGGCTCATTCTCCTTTGGTCAAAACGGCCCTGTACGCGAGCGACCCTAACTGGGGCCGCATCCTGGCCGCCGTGGGGCGGGCGCCTGTCGATGACCTGCAGTTGGAACACATCGATATCTGGCTCGGCAAGGAGCCGCTCATCGCCGCGGGGGAGCCCGCAGCGAGTTACACCGAGGAAAAGGGGCAGGCCGTGGTGCGTGAGCCGGAGATCGAGATCCGCATCTCGCTCGGACGGGGAGACGCCAAGGCAACGGTCTGGACATCGGACCTCTCCCACGAATACGTCAGCGTGAACGCCAGTTACCGCAGCTGACGCGCGCGGGGCGGGAGCATCGCATGTCGCGAGGGCGACTACACGTCGCGGTCGGCGCCATCGTGCGCGCCGACGAGGTGTTGATCAGCCTGCGCGATAAGCGCCTCCATCAAGGGGGCAAGTGGGAGTTTCCCGGCGGCAAGCTCGAGCCCGGTGAGTCGGTGACCGCCGCGCTCGCCCGAGAGCTGCAGGAGGAGTTGGGCCTCACCCCAGTCACCTCGCGTCCGCTCATCCGCATCCCCCACAGCTATCCCGATCGCGAGGTCCTGCTCGATGTATGGAAGGTCACGGATTTTCGCGGTGAGCCGCATCACCGTGAGGGACAACCCCTGCGTTGGGTGCGGATGGCCACACTGGATGAGTACGAATTCCCCGAGGCCAACCGCCCGATCGTAGCCGCCCTGCGCCTCCCGGAACGGTGGGCGATCACGCCACCCGGCGCTCCGCCGCTCACGTGGATCGTGGATCGCGCGGCCCGGCACCTACGGGTGGGCGACTACGTGCTGCTGCGTGCGCCGCAGCTCGGGCCAGCAGACTACACACGATGGGTTGGGCCCATCGTGCCAGCGTTGCGCGAGCTGGGGATTTCATCGGTGCTGACCAGCGACGCCGCAGAGGTAGAGGCGCTGGGCGCGGCCGGGCTCCACTTGAGCAGCCGGCGTCTCGCCGCGCTGGACCATCGCCCGATCCGGCAGGGGTTGTGGTTGTCGTCGGCTTGCCATGACGCGGCCGAGCTCGCGCGCGCCGCCGTGCTGCCCGTCGATCTCGCCCTCATCTCCCCGGTGCGCGAGACGACGAGCCACCCCGGTGCCCGCGTACTCGACTGGTCCGGCTTCGCGGCCCTCGCGGAGCGCGCCGCAATGCCCGTCTATGCCCTGGGTGGGGTGGGGCCCGGTGACGTGGAGACCGCGTGGCAGCACGGCGGCCAGGGTGTTGCGGGCATCTCGGGCTTCTGGGGTGATGCCGTTGCTGGGTTCGGTTGATCGAAGGCGATGCCGTGATTGGCAGCCAGCATGGCGGGCGAAGAACGGCGTCGCGGCCCGCCGAATGTCAGCCGCCGCAGATCAAAGGGTGCAGCTCATCAGCTCGAAGTCGAGCGGGCGGTTCGTCTGCCGCGGGCGTTTTCCGAAGTCTTCCGGCTCAAAGAAGCGGATCGAAAGGCGCTGCTTACCGCCGCTGACCTCAGGGAAGCATTTGGCCTCCGTAGGCAGCCACAGGCGGATCATCTGCAAGGTGTTGAGCGTATCGAGCGAGCGCTCGTAGTAGCCGTGCTCACTGTGCAGCGACTCGATCGGGTTGTTCGTGCGGATCAGCGCTAGGACGGTGGCCACAGCGAGATGGATATGCTCGAACGGCGCGATCCAGCGTTGCAGCTCCTGTTGGCGCTGGGCAAGCGGCAGGCTCAGCCAGAAGTGGTAAAGCGGCAGATCAAAGGAGTTGAGTCCACCGGGGATCGAGTTGCGCTGCCGGATCGCGTTGAAAAATTCGTGGTTGACGAGGTGGGAGACGAGTTGACCACCCAGCCGGTTGACGTGCGACGTCAACTCCTGCAAGCGCTGCTTCTGCTGCTGGAGATGGGCCAGCTGCGCTTCGTCCGCGGTCGCCATGCGCTTATCGAGGCTGACCTTCAGCCGGTCGAACTCGCGCAGAACATCCCCCTTGAGATCGACACGCGAGGTCAGGTCAAACAGGTCCAGCAATACCTGGATTGCCGACTCCGCCTCCCATACGTTGACCTGCGCCGAGAACACGTCGAAGCGCGACATCAGCTGTTCGAAACGCATGAACAGCCGCGCCGTCTTGCTGAACGGGTACTCGTAGCAAATTCGGTCGGTCGCTGCCATCCCTGATGTGTCGGCAAATCTAAAAAAGGACACTGCCTAGTGAGCTGAGGATTCGATACCCGCCCGCCCGGGTTAGCGAACGATTCGCGCACGGGACTCGCAGTCTTACCGGTAAACGCCTAGATTTCAAGAGCCTGGGCGGGGTAGTTCAGCATCCAGCTGCTATGCTCCCGCCCAGTCAAAATGTGCATCACATGTTGAGGCCGCGGCGTTCCCGAGTTCCTTTGGCTTCGAGGAATTTTCGACGAGCATCGATGTTTTCCTGAAGACCGTGATCGTTGGTGTAATGATCACCGACAAAGTGCGAACCAATTCGCAAAATACGCCGCCCAAACAAGTCTAACCTACACGCGTACCGCTTGCCGGCTGAACGCTACCGCTGATGCGAAAATTTCCGTCGGATCCCAAAAAAGGCGGGTTTACGATCCAGGCGGCTCGATCGCGACTGGCAGGCGAACACCTACACAAGAACGACTCAGGGGAGGCTCTCATGGCCCACGATTGTAGGCGGTGTGCCGCACGGGCGGTATGCGCACCGAGATTCGGGCAACGCGGCGGAATCCTGCCGGTAGGACGCTGGGTATGGGGTGCAGCCGCGGTGTTGGCCTGCGGCACGTTGGCGCCGCCGGTGGCATTAGCCGATGCGCCGCAGTGGTACATCGGCGCCGGCGTCGGCGCAGCGCAACTCGCACCGGAGCCGATCGCTGGATTCGGCGCGGATGATACGGTCGAGCCGGCGTACAAGGTCACCGTGGGCAGGGAACTGTCTGACCAGTGGTCAATGGAGGCGTTTCTAGGCAGCCTGGGTTCTGCGGACCTGCAGCCCGCCGGTAGCGCCGACTACACGGTGTACGGGGCGACCGTCCAGTATGGGCTGCCGGACAACAACGATGGTTTGTCCGTCTTCGTCAAGGGTGGGGTCATTGGCATGAATGTCGATTCGAGCGTCCCGCTCGACACCGAGGAAAGCCTGCAACCCTACGCGGGTGTCGGTGTCGAGTACGAGTTTCGCAACGGTGTAGCGGTACGCGGTGAGTATGAGCACTACGCCAAGGACGCGCAGCTCGTGTCGCTGAGCCTCATCAAGAAGCTCGGCGGTCGCACCGCTCCCGAGGCGACGACCTTGCCCGCGGCGCGTGCCGAGCAGGCCCAGGTGCAAGCTACCCTTCTGGACAGCGACCGCGACGGTGTCCCCGACGTGCGCGACCGGTGCCTGAACACGCCCGCCGGCGCCTCGGTCAACGCGTACGGCTGCCCGGTTTTCCTGGGCACGCTGGAAGGCGTGGAGTTCGACGCGAAGGGTGCGCTCACGCCGGCCTCCACGGTCATCCTGGACCGTGTGGCGCGTGAGATGCGCTATTACCCCGGTGTCACCTATTTCGTCGTCGGCCACACCGACAACCAGGGCAATGCGGTAACGAACCGTACCCGCTCGACCGAGTGGGCCAAGGCCGTCGCCCAGTATCTCGCGAGCCGCGGCGTGGACGCCCGAAACCTGCGGTATGGCGGTTATGGCGGGGCTCGCCCCCGTGCGTCGAACGACACGCCGGAGGGGCGCGCCAAGAACCGCCGCATCGAGATCGTGCCCGCCTCGCGCCCGGTCGATCCAACCGGTACCAACTGAAGCGCAGGGTGCCGGTCGGCGGCAAGTCCTGCCCGGCTGGCCGGGCGGGGAAAGGTGTCTACCGCCCGGCATCACTTCTCGCCGGAACCTGTGGCGCCGAGCCCAGCGGACGCAAACCCGTAATTGCACGCGACACGCTCGAGCCGGCTTGTGCGGCGCGGCGCAGCCCGCGCCTCAAGAAAACTCTGACTAAGTCGTTCCATCTCCCCCGCGAGCGGGGGCCAGCGTGAGGGGTTAATGGGCAGAATCAAGTGTCCTTTTTTCTTCACCTGTTCCCCCTCAAGGGGGATGGGCGGTCAAGCGTACTTCCGTAATTTGCCGCTGTGGGCCCCGACGCCGATAATCGACGGGGTGTATTCGCGAGGAGTCAGGACGTGTGCGGCATCTGCGGTGAGTTTCGATTCGACGGCCAACACCCGGATCTCGCCGTCATCCGGCAGATGCTCGAGCGCCTGCAGCGCCGCGGCCCTGACGACGAGGGTATCTATGCCCAGGGGTCGCTGGCGTTCGGCCACCGGCGGCTCGCGATCATCGACCTGAGCGAACGCTCGCACCAGCCGATGGTGGACGTCGAGCTGGGGTTGGTCATCGTGTTCAACGGCACGATCTACAACTACCCGGAGTTGCGGGCCGAACTGATCGCGCGCGGCCACCGCTTTCACTCCGACGGCGACACCGAGGTCATCCTCAAGGCCTACGCGGAATGGGGCGAGGACGCCGTGCCGCGGCTGATCGGCATGTTCGCCTTCGCGATCTGGAATCTGCGTGACCAGACCCTGTTTCTGGCCCGAGACCGCCTCGGCATCAAACCGCTCTACTACACCGAGGACCGCACGCACTTCCGTTTTGCCTCCAACACCCAGGCCCTGCTCGCGGCCGGCGATGTGGACACGGGCATCGACCCCGTGGCCTTGCATCACCTGTTCACGCTGCATGCTGTGGTGCCTGCACCCCGCACGGTGCTGCGCGGCATTCGCAAGCTGGAGCCGGCGCACACGCTGACGCTCGACCGAAATGGGCGGCTGCGCAAGCGTCGCTACTGGGACCTGGTTTCGCGTCGCCCGGCCGAGGCACTGAGTGAGCACGACTGGCGCGAGCGTATTCACGAGGCGCTCAAGCTCGCGGTCAAGCGCCGTCTGGTCATCGCCGACGTGCCCGTGGGCGTGTTGCTCTCGGGTGGGCTGGATTCGAGTCTGCTGGTCGCGCTGCTGGCCGAACAGGGCGTGAAGGACCTGAAGACGTTCACCGTCGGTTTCGAAGATCAGCCCGAGGAGAAGGGCAGCGAATTCGAGTTTTCCGACCCGGTAGCCGAGCGCTACGCTACCGACCATCACCGCTTCCACGTGCCTAACGCTGATGTGCTCCGGCGCCTGCCGGAGGCGGTCGCGCAGTTCGCCGAGCCGATGTTCGCGCAGGATGCGGTGGCCTTCTATCTGCTCTCCGAACAGGTCTCCAAGCACGTCAAGGTGGTGCAGTCCGGGCAGGGTGCAGACGAGGTCTTCGCGGGCTATTTCTGGTACCCGGAGATGCACGCCGCAACGGGTTCGCCGCTCGAACGCTTTGCGCCCCGCTACTTCGACCGGTCTCATGCGGAGTTTGCCGAGATGGTGGCCCCGGCCTACGTCGATGGCGATCCCACGTCTGCGCTAATCGAGGAACGTCTCACGCACGCGCAGGCCGACACCTTCATCGACGCTGTGCTGCAGCTCGATGTCACCACCCTGATCGTGGACGACCCCGTCAAGCGCGTGGACAACATGACGATGGCCTGGGGGCTGGAGGCGCGCGTGCCGTTTCTCGACCATGAGCTGGTCGAGCTCGCAGCGTGCATGCCCCCGGAATACAAGCTGGCCGAAGGGGGCAAAGGCGTGCTGAAGCAGATCGCGCGCGACTTGCTGCCGGCCAAGGCCATCGATCGGCCCAAAGGGTACTTCCCGATGCCTGCGCTCAAGTACGTGCGCGGCGACTTTCTCGCGTTCATGCGCGACTTGCTCGACTCGCAGCGTTGCCGCGAGCGCGGGCTGTATCAGCGTGCTTACGTCGAGAAGCTGCTGGCCGAGCCCGACCGCCACCACACCGCCATCAAGGGCAACAAGCTCTGGCACCTCGCCGCGCTGGAGCTGTGGTTCCAGCAAAACGGCCTGTGAGGCCCCTCGCTGCCTGACGAATCCGCGCCGGGACCCCTTGTTCACAGGGTTCCTCGGGCGTGGTGCGGCGCGATGTAAGCGCCGTGCGTGTCTGTCCTCGATACGTCCCGTGGCTGCGCTTCGTGCGCCGTGCGCTCTACCCCACGCGCTGCGGTTTAGCGGTGTCGGCGTGCCGCCGTGGCGGACGAACAGAACGCGTCGGCGGCTTGCTGCAGATCTTCAACCCCCGGCCGGACGGCGCAAGGCCCACAAGGGTAGCAGCAGTGCCGCGCCGAGCGCGCAGGTGGCGGAAAACAGAAACGCGGTCAAGGCGCTCGCCTGCTGGTAGAGCTCCCCGAAGATCAGGGAGGCCGGCAGCAGCAACAGGCCTGCGGTCAGGTTGAACCACCCGTAGGCCGTGCCGCGGCGGTCCGGGGGCGCGAGGTCGGCCACGAGGGCCTTTTCCACCCCTTCCGTGGCGGCCATAAAGGCACCGTAAAAGGCAAACAGGGCAAACAGCAGCAGCGGTGAGCCGGGAGGCATCATCCCCAGGCACAGGTAGAAAAGGCCGTAGGCCAGCCAGCCCGCGACGATCAGCCGCACACGCCCCACCCGGTCGGACAGGGCTGCAAGGGGCGTGGAAAACAGCGCGGCGATCGCCGAGACCGCCGCCCAGGCGAGCGGCACCTGGGCCTCGGCCAGGCCGAGTTCCTGCGCGCGCAGCAGGAGAAACATGTTCGACGAGTTACCGAGCGTGAACAGGGCAACGACCACGAGGTAGCGTTTGAAGGCCGGCGGCATCCCGTCCATGCGCCAGCTGAAGGGCGGGCGCGCGGGGTGGGGGCCCATCTGCTCGGGCTCGCGCAGGGCCAGCGCGAAGAGACGACACAGGACCGCCGGCACAATGGCGAACAGGATCACCTCGCGCAGTGTCCAGCCCAGCCCGAGCAGCAGCGCTGCGAGCAGCGGCCCCACCACTGCGCCGGCGTTGTCCATCGCCCGGTGCAGGCCGAAGGCCAGGCCGCGCGTCGATGCATCCACGCTGCCGGCAAGCAGGGCATCCCGCGGGGAGGTGCGCAGCCCCTTGCCGACCCGGTCCGCAAAGCGCAGTACAAGCACGCCAGGCCAGCTTGTGGCAAAGGCGATCAGCGGTCGCGCGAAACCTGCCAGCGCGTAACCGGACACCACCCAGGGCTTGGCCCGCCGCGTGCGGTCGACGACCACACCGGAGAAGAGCTTGAGCAGGCTGGCGGTGGCCTCGACGATGCCCTCGATGATGCCGAGTGCTCGCGGGCCGACCATGAGCACCGAAGCGAGGTACAAGGGCACCAGCGGGTAGATCATCTCGCTGGCGGAATCGTTGAGCAGGCTGATCAGGCCGATCAGCCAGACGGTCCGGGGCAGGGCGCGCAGGGTGGTGAGCATGGCAGGTTAGTAAGCAGGCTGTAACGTGGGGGCTGAAGCGGCAAGGTAGTCACGCAGGCTCTCGTCCATCGCCCGGGTCTCGCTCCCGAACCACGGAAAGTGTCCGTAGCGCAGGGACAGTTCTTCAGCCGCTGACGCCGCGTCGACGCCACGGGACAGGCGATACAGCGCGCTGACCAGGCCCGTGCGGTCCGCGCCTTGTTGGCAATGCACCAGGATCGGCTTTGGCGCTGCTTCGATGATCGCGATCAGCTCGCGCATCTGCGGGACGGTGAGCCGCCGCCGTGCCGAGATGGCGTAGTCAAGGTGTGTCGCGCCATGGGCGGTGGTCGCCGCCACCTCCTCGTCGTACCACGAATCGCCTGCGTGTTTCCCGCGCAGATTGAGCACAGTGCGAATGCCGTAGCGTTTGAGGGTCGCATCCAGTGTGGCGGCGTCGAGCTCGGCAGAGCGGTAGAACCGGCCGACTTCGACCTCGTGGAGATTGCCGGTTGCCTGCCCGTAGGCGTACGCGCCGCCCACGACGACGAAGCACAGCAGCACGCACGCGATGGCGAGCCGGGCCAGACGCCGCGAGGCGCGAGCGTTGGATAGACGCACCCCCGGTTCCGTTAAGCGGCCCATCATGCGCGTGGCCTCACAACGGTTACCGCGCACGGCGCGTAGGCGATGACCTGCCGCGCCACGGCGCCGATCAACCAGCGCTCGAACAGGCCCTGGCCGCGGTGGCCGACGACGATGTGGTCGATGCTGTGCGCCTCGGCGTAAAGCACGAGGGTCTCGGCTGGATGGCCGACCTTGACCTCGAAGTGGGCATCGAGACCGGTCGTGCGTGCCCGCAACGGTCGCAGCACCCGCGCGAAGTGCTGGCGGGACTGTTCGATAACCGCGCTGGTCTCCACCTCTTCGCCGAAGTCCGGCGGACGGGCGACCGCCACGACGAAAAGTTCCGCCTGGTATTTCGTCGCGAGGTCGAGCGCGAACTCAAACGCGGCGTCGGCCGACTCCGAGCCATCATAGGCAATGAGCAGCTTCTTGATCATGTGAAATGCCTCCATCGAATCATTGCGAGAGCGGACCGACGAGCGCATCGAGTCCGGCGAGGGCCTGATGGGTCAGGTCGAGGTTTGGTAATCCTGCTGCGGCGCGGGCGAACCCTCCGTCGGCACTCTGGCAGCCCAGGATGTAATTGGCGCTATGCTCCGGGTGTGGAACCGCGAGTCCAAGCCATCGGCAGCTGTGGATGCCCGCACAGGTTGTGGGGAGTGTCGGCAGCAGCGAGTCGGTGGTCAGCTTGAATCCGCATTCCGGCGCTGCCAAGCCGGCGACGAAGTCTCGGGTTGCGGTTAGGGCCGTCGTCGGATGATCGCAGGCTTGCAGCACGGCGAGGGCAAGCCGGGTGTCGTGTAGATTTGGAGTATCCCCGAAGCCGCCACCTGGCCGTTGCAGGGCGAGTACACGCTGTGCAATGTGCGTTTTGGGCACCTCAAGCGAGAAATGGCGCTTGAGTTCCAACGTCATCCGCAGCCGCTCCAATCTGGCCAAGAGCGCTTCGGGCGGGTCTTCCACCGGCGGGTCGATCGGCAGCGCCGCGACCGAGGCGCGCACCGTTGCGCGCTCGGGTTCCGGGTGTCCCAGGAGGCTCAGGCTCAGCACGCGAAAGTAGAGCCCATAGGGCGGGCCCCACAGGGACT
The DNA here is from genome assembly GCA_964430355.1 of uncultured Thiotrichales bacterium. Classification (GTDB taxonomy): domain Bacteria; phylum Pseudomonadota; class Gammaproteobacteria; order UWMA-0217; family UWMA-0217; genus CAYSFW01. The sequence continues at coordinate 40,230 of CAYSFW010000074.1, read as the reverse complement.
GTGCGGTGACGAAGTCAGCCGTTTCCTGCGCACGCAGCGGCAATGTGCCGAGGAGGCGCAGTGCTGCCAAGGCATGCCAGGTGTCGTGCAGGTTGGGCTCCTCCAAGTACTCGCTTCGATAGAACGAGTAGCCGCCGTTGACGCACTGCCGACTTTGCACATAGCTGCGCGCGCGCCGCAGCGCGGTCGTCAGTCGGCTTGACCAAGTCTTGGGAAAGCGATCGACCAACATCATGCTCAACGCGTCGTCTTTGTGGCCGAACGCAGCAGATGCCTGGGAAGAAAGAAGGCATTGGCGATCAGGGTGGGCACTACTGCGCTGCCGATCACCGCTGCGACGAGTGCGGAATACTGCGCTTGGTCGACGATCTGGTGCGACAGGCCAAACAGGGCAGAGATGGTGCCGAAGGTCAGCCCGGTGGACATCAGCAGCGTGGTGTACATGCCTTCCTGCCGGGGCGATCCGTAGGCGCGCGTGACGGGGTACACGCCCGCTACCTTGGCTGCCATTTTCGCGAGCAGCAACGCGAGGAAGCCCATCGGCGCTGCGGCGAGCGCCGGCAGCGACACCAGCGCTCCAGCCCGAATGAAATAAAACGGGGTGAGCAGCCCGAAAGTCAGGGTGCGCAGTCGTCGGATCAGGGTGTGGTCCTTACCCACCGAGCCGGCCAGCACCATGCCGAGCAGATAGGCCGGCAGCACCGCTTCGCTGTCGGCCCAGGTGGCGAGTGCGCCGAGGGCGAATAGGCAGAACATCAGCAGCTTGGCCTCGAGTTCCGAGGGCCGGCCGCCGAAGCGGACGAAGAACGGCGGAATCATACGCGGCAGGATGAGTGCTGCACCCAGGCCGACACCGATGAATATCAGCGTCTTGAAGGTGAAGGGCGCAAAGATCAGCCCGAGCGCGACCACGGTGGCCAGATCGGTGATAAAGCACGCGGCCAACACCGTCTTGCCGTAGTCTGTGGCGTTGAGCCCAAACTCCAGCATCACAGCGTAGACCACGGCCACCGAGGTGGTGGACATCGCGACGCCCGCGAGCCAGCTAGCATCCACGCTCCAGCCGAGGCCCCAGCGGGCCAGCGCCGCACAGCCGAGGAATGGCATAGCGAAGCTCGTTAGGCCGATGGCGCTGGCCTGCTTCCACTGCCGGCGGAGCACCGCGGGGTCGAGCTCCGCGCCTGCCAGAAAGGTGAGCAGGATCGCCCCCGCGCCAGCCAGAAACTTGACCCACGAGGCGTCTCCCGTGAGTAGTGCGCCGCCGACCGCCGCGCCAATGACGAGTTGGGCGATGGTGCCGATGACGATCTCCGAGAGCGCGGTGGCCACGCGCAGCCAGATCGACAACATCGAGGCGAGCAGGGCCAGCCCCAGCCACAGCGCCGCCTGAGTCCAGATCTCGGTCACCCGGCGCCTCAGCCGTTTTCCGGTGGGTCGCCCGACTCGGGGTTCACCACGCCAAAGCGAGCCGGGATGTGGGCATAGAATGCGCGCAACCCCGCTTGGCGCATGATTTCCAGCAGCCGGGTCGATTCCTCATCGGTGACGACGAACTCAACCTCCACGGCCAGAGCGCCCGCCAGCTCGAAGAAGTGCTGCTCCTGCAAGTGGTGGCTGTGGCCAAAGCCGCCAATCGCGCGGAATGCCGTGCCGCCCCGGATTCCAATGCGGTTGGCCTGATCGAGCAACCACTCCCAGGCCAGGCGGCCCCGGAATCTCTGGTTCTCGTGGAGATAAAACCTCAAGAAACAACCCTGCATGGTGCCTCCTCTCAATAGCTTTGCCGATGGGGGATCACGCCGCGCACCCCGCCGCGTGCGCGGGCGACATCGCCGCGGTAGCGGGGAATCAGGTGCAAGTGGACGTGGAAGATCGTCTGGCCCGCGACCTCTCCAACGTTGATACCAAGGTTGTAACCTTCGGGGCGGAATTGCTCATCCAGTTCTGCCTTGATCGCGTCAGCCAGTGCAAAGATCGCTGCACGCTCCTCGGGGGTGGTCGCGAACCAGTCCGCGACGTGACGGCGCGGCAGGATGAGCGAATGGCCGAGCGTGACCGGATGGAGATCGCGTACAGCGAAGGCCAGATCGTTCTCGGCCACGATCGGTATTGGCTGGCAAAAAGGACACCCCGCCGTCATGGCGTCCCCCTCGCCCAAGCTACGGAGAAAATTCCGGCAAAGGTCATGAGTACCGAGCCGACGACATGTAGTGACGTCTCGGCCAGCGCCCAGGTCGCACGCCCTTGTTGCAACAGGGTGACCAGCTCCGCCGAGAAGGTTGAAAAGGTGGTCAGCCCGCCGCAGAAGCCGGTGATGACCAACAACCGCCACTCTGGCGCGAGGCCGGGCAGGGCGGCAAAGGCGGCTATGGCCAGGCCGATGATGTAGCCGCCGATCAGGTTCGCAGCCAGGGTGCCGAGCGGGATGGTGGGAAAAATGGCGTTGAGCTTGAGGCCCAGCTGCCAGCGCAACAGCGCACCGAGCGCGGCACCGAGAGCGATGGCCAGTATGGCTTTCCACATGAACTGTCCTCGTCGGGTTGGTCAATCGCGGACAGGTGGAGATCAGACGCGCTGCCTACACCACCCGTACGCGGGTCATGCAGGCATCATCAGCCCCTGAATCCGGGCGGTTTGGCAAGCGTTCAGAATGCCGGGAGGAATGCCATCTCCGCGCCGGATTATGGCATGGCTTAAGGCTATTTGCGCGATGACTTCTCCCTGCGAGCCAGCTCGCACAGCCAGATTCGCGTGACGCTTACCGGGTGCGCCCGTCTGTGCAGTACGCGGCTCCGCGCGACCGCACGGGGAGGTGTCCTGGCGTTATGGATGATTTACGGATCAGGGCAAGTCGAGGAAAATGCCGAGCGCTGCGGATTCGCCGGAGCGCATTCCCCTAAACGCCCCCGCCTCGACAGCGAGCCGATGCCATGATCGTGACTTACCGATTTGCAGATGGACGTCTCATGCAGAGTAATGTCGGCACTGATGTGGACCTGGCGTCCGCGCACTGGATCGATCTGGTGGACCCCCACGATGACGAGCGGGAGCGAGTCGAACGCCTGCTGCGGCAGGAGTTGCCCGAGACCGAGGACGTCGACGAGATCGAGGCCAGCGCCCGCTTTCATGAGGGAGCTACGGGGATGCGCATCCACTCGCTGTTTCTCCACCAGGTCGACGGTAAGCCCCACAATACGTCGGTCGCCTTCACACTCGGCGGCGAGCGGCTGGTGACACTGCGCGAACGGGACATTCCCGTGTTCCGGTTGTTGCGTTTGCGTGCACGCCACAACCCCGATGCGCTGCGTGACCCGATGTGCATCGTGCTGAGCCTGTTCGAGATCAAGATGGATGACTTGGCCGACGTGCTGGAAGAGGTCTATCGCGGCCTCGATGAGGTCAGTTCCCAGGTGCTGGAGGTCAACGACTCGGACATGGAGGATGCGCTCGACGCCCTGGCCCGCCACGAGGATACGAACGGCAAGGTGCGCATGTGTCTGATGGACACCCAGCGCGCACTCACCTATCTGCTGCGGCGCGGCAAGCCCCGCCCGGATCAGACCGAGCGCGCCCGTGCGCTGCTTGGCGACATCGACTCGCTGCTGCCGCACAACACCTTCGTGTTCGACAAAATCAACTTTTTGATGGATGCCGCGCAGGGCTTCATCAACATCGAGCAGAACAAGATCATCAAGATCTTCTCCATCGCCGCCGTGGTGTTCCTGCCGCCCACGCTGGTTGCCAGCATCTACGGGATGAACTTCGACCACATGCCGGAGCTGCACTGGTTGCTCGGCTACCCCTGGGCCCTGGGGCTGATGCTCGCCGCAGGCGTCGCGCCCTACTGGTACTTCAAACGCAAGGGCTGGCTCTGAAGCGCGGTGTGGGCGGGCCGGCGCACGGGTCCAGCCAGCGCTGACTGGTTCAGTGATCCGCCGAAGCTCCGGTCGGTCGGAACAGCCGCGGCACCCACACGAGGTAGCCGAGCATCCCGAACAGCTCGACGAGCGACTGCAGCACGATCACCACGGCAGCGGCTTCCCAGCCCGTCGGCAGGGTGAGTGCGAAGGGCAGCACGACGAACGAGTTGCGGGTGCCGAGGGAAAACGCGAGTGTCCGGCCCTGGTCGGATGGCAAGCCCAGCAGGCGGGTGATGCCCCACGCAATCGGTGCCGCCGCGAGCAGAAACATGAGGAAGACGGGCGTTACCACCGGCAGGAGGTGCAGCGCCTCGACCACGGCACCAGCCTGTGCCCCGGCGATCAGAAACACGACCACGGCAAGCAGCGGCACCGGCCACCAGGCCAGCCGCTCACGCCAGACGGCACGCTCGGACCGCGCCTCGATCCACCATTCAGACAACGCGGCAAGCGCAAGCGGTGTCCCGACGATCAGCAGCGCGGGCCACGCTTGCGCAGGACCGAGGGTCGCCGGGAACTCCGCCTGGGCCATCAGCCAGAGATAGCCCGGGAGCAGGGCGAGTTGCAGCAGCAGGTTGAGGGGCGTGACGGCGATGGCGCGCGGCACGTCACCGTCCCCAAGCTGGCTGAAAGTGATGAACCAGTCCGTGCACGGCAGGAGCAGCACTAGGAAAACCCCGATACGCAGCACAGGGTCGTCGGGCAGGAACTGAATCAGGCCCCAAACGAGCAGCGGCAAGACGCAAAAGTTGCCGATGAGCACGGCAGCCAGAAACCGGCGATCGCGCACGGACTCGGCGAGGTGCAGCAGGGGCACCTGCACGAAGGTGACGTAGAGCAGGGCCCCCAGTGCCGGCCAGAGCAGTACTTCCAACGCCGGACCAGACGCCGGCCACAGCGAACCCACTGCCAACCCAGCCGTGATGCCGCCGAGATAGATCCAGACCTGCTGGCGCTCCAGGGGCAGGCGGTTCATGTCGACGGTCTGTGGCGCTGGGGTGTGGGTGCACCCAGGATTCCATCATCAACCCTGTCGAGGCCGTGGTAGACCGCTGCGGTCACCTGGTCGAGCCACTCCCGGTCGTATGGATCGCAAGGCTCCTCGCGACGGAATGGCATCCTGGCGCATTGGATCCGGGCGATGCCCTGCCTGGCGGCGAAGCGTGGGTCCAGCGTGATGACTCCGGAATCGGTGTGGAACAGTCGCGATGATACCAGCTATCCGGGCCACGCGTAGCGCAGCGCGAGCCCGATCAACAGCAAGGCGAGCCCGATCTTGAGCGTCCGCTGTGGGATGCGCCTCTGTTGGCGCGCGCCCAAGTAGACGCCCGCCAGTCCGCCCAGGCCGAAGGCGAGGCCGAGCGCCCAATCTGGCCGGGCGACCACGCCTGCCGGTGCGGGCATCCACGAATAGGCGGCAAGCGCGATGGCCGAAGTGAGAAAGGTTGCGGTGAGCGTGGCGCCTGCGACGGCGTGGACCGGCAGGCCGTACACCGCGACGCACAGGGGCACCATGAACGAGCCGCCACCGATACCGTAGGCAGTGCCGATCACGCCTACGATAAATGACAACCCGAGCAGCGACGGCCCACCGACGGTATAGCGGGTCTCCCCGTGGTTGAAGTGCAAGCTGCCGCGAGTCCATGCGCCAGCCTGGACCGTTCCCGCAACTGGTGCAGCCGTGCGCCCACTACGGCGCACATCCTTGAGCATTCGCCAGGCAAGGTAGGCCAGGACGGTCGCCACGAAGGGCTCGAAAACCGCGCGCTCGTTCAACCAGTGCGTGCGCAGCCAAGCCCCTGCGAGCGTGCCGGGGGCGCCGCCAGCGTTGATTAGCAGTGCAAGCCGCCAGCATAGGCGGCGCTCCTTACGGTAACGATACATGCCGCCGGGGATGGAGAGTAAGTTGAATACGAGGTTGGTCGCGCTCGCGGATGGGCTCGCGAAGCCCAGCACACTCATCTGAAAAGGCACCAGCAGGAAGGCCCCCGAAATCCCGACCATGCTCGTGAAAAAGCTGATCACGAAGGCGGCCAGTGGCGGCAGCCAGATCCAGGTGGTGACCCCCGAGACGTTGAAGTGGTGCCAGAAGATTTGAGTCATGGCTGTTCCTCCCTTCCGCCGGGCCGCTTCGGGCGAAGGTCGTGGCCCTGCGCCGGCGGGCGCAATGCAAGGCTGTGGTGTGCTTGGTGCAGCACCGGATTTTCGTCCAAACCGGGACGTGCGAAAACAGGCAGCGGGGAGATCACGACGAGGCCCCTCTGGTTCGACGGCCTACCCGCCCCGCGGCACCCAAACTCATGACGATGGCTCGCAGGATCGTCCGGGTCGGGAGTATGCGCTATGTTTTTTTTAACATAACAAGATCGAGACTGTATAGTGAGAAAGGTTTTTCACTCTTCCTGATTCTCCTCAAGGACTCTGCCCATGCACGCTCGAAAGTTGCTCGCCGCCGTGACCTTTCTGCTACTCTCCGCAAGCGCCAACGCTGCGGATTCACTCCTGATTTTCGCCGGCGCGGCCACTGTTCCGCCCACTACGGACGCCGCCAAGGCCTTCGAGCAGAAGACCGGGACGAAGGTCGAAGTCGTCTTCGGCGGCTCGGGCTACGTGCTCTCGCAGATGAAGCTCGCCAAACAGGGGGATCTCTATTTCCCGGGCTCGTCGGATTACATGGAGATCGCCAAGCGCGACGGCGATGTGCTGCCGGAGACGGAGAAAGTCATCGTCTACGTGGTCCCTGCGATCAACGTACAGAAGGGCAACCCGCACGACATCAAGGGGTTGAAGGATCTCCTCAAGCCAGGTCTGCGCGTGGCCATTGCCAACCCCGAGGGGGTCTGCGTCGGCGCCTATGCCGTGGAAATCTTTGAGAAGGAGCTCACGCCAGAGCAGCGCGAGCAACTCAAGCAGAACATCAAGAACTACACCGGTTCCTGCGAGCAGACGGCCACGGCGATCTCGCTCAAACTCGCCGACGCCGTGATTGGCTGGCGGGTGTTCCAGTACTGGGATCCAGAGCGTATCGAGACCATCCCGTTACCGCAGGAAGTCATTCCTCGCATTGGCTACATTCCGATCGCCATTAGCAAATTCAGCAAGAATCCCAAGCGCGCGCAGCAGTTCATCGACTTCGTGGCCGGGCCGGAAGGTCAGGCCATCTACGCAAAGTACAACTACTTCGCTGAGCCCGAGGCGGCCTTCAAGTGGATTGGTGCGGTTAAGCCTGTCGGTGGCGAGTACGTCGTGCCCAAGGAGTGGCTGAACCTGCGTGCCACGGTCGATCCCAAGAAAATTTCCAAAGAGTCGAAGGAGTGAGTCCGAGGCCGCGTGGCAAGGCGCGTGGCAAGGTGATCCGGGCGAGCGTCGCAGCGGCGCTCGCGGTGCTCGCCCTGTATACGGGGTTGATCGTCTCGCTGTTTTGGTTTCTGGACGGTCCGACGCTGCGGGAGACTCTGTTGACCGAGCGCACCGCGTTCTCGGTGCGCCTGTCGCTGATGGCGGCCACGATCGCCACACTGCTGTCCCTGGTGCTGGCGATTCCCGCCGCCTACGCACTCTCGCGCTACCGTTTCTGGGGCAAGGAGGCGGCGGAGACGGTGCTCGAGTTCCCGATCATCGTCTCGCCGGCGGCGTTGGGCGCCATTATTCTGATCTTCTTCAACAATCCACTCGGCGAATGGATTCAGGAGAGCGTTGTTTACTTTGTCTTTGGCTTCGCGGGCATCGTGCTCGCGCAGTTCGTCACCGTCCTGGGGCTCTCGGTGCGCATGTTGAAAGCCGCCTTCGACGAGGTGCCGGTGGAGCTGGAGACGGTTGCGCGTACCCTTGGCGCGAGTCCACGCCACGCGTTCTTCACCGTGACCTTGCCGCTGGCGAAGAATGGCCTCGTCGCCGCGTTCATCCTCACTTGGGCCAAGGCGCTCGGCGAATTTGGCGCGACGCTGATGGTCGCCGGTTCGATGGCCATGCGCACTGAGACACTCCCGATAGCGATCTTCATGCGCCTGTCCTCGGCTGACATCGAGGGGACAGTGGCGTTGATCCTGGTCCTCGTGACCATCGGGCTCGCGGCGCTGTTCGTCACGCGACGCCTGCTTGCCAAGGCAGCCCATGCTTGAGATCGAGCACGTTTATGCTCAGGCGGGAGGATTCCGGCTCACGGATATCCGGCTGGCAATCGGTGCAGGTCAGTGCCATGCCGTCCTCGGTCCATCGGGCTCCGGCAAGAGCACCCTGCTTGCCGCCGTGCTCGGTACGCTGCCCGTGACCGAGGGGCGGGTGCGGCTGGCGGGCGAGGACATCACGCACCTACCGGTCGAACGCCGCCATCTGGGGTATGTCCCTCAGCAGCTGGGGCTGTTTCCGCACCTGTCGGTCGAGCACAACCTACTCTACAGCGTGCGTGCGCGGCGTGTGCCGGTTGCGGAGTATCGGTCGCTGCTCGATCGGCTCGTGGAGATCACTGACATCGGTCCGCTTCGCGACCGTCGTATCGCCACGCTCTCCGGGGGGGAACGCCAGCGCGTTGCGCTCGTGCGCGCACTGGTTGCCAACCCGCGGCTTGTGCTGCTCGACGAACCCTTTACGGCGCTCAACGAGAGCCTGCGTCGCGAACTCTGGTGGTTGGTCAAGGACCTGCAACGCGAACGCAGGCTGACCGTCATGATCGTCACCCATGATCTCACCGAGGCGCATCTGCTGGCTGACCACATCACGGTGCTCATCGACGGGCGTCAGGAGCGAAGCGGCGAGAAGGTTGCCGTTTACCGCCGTCCGGGCAGCGTGGCGGTGGCGCGCTTCCTGGGTTTGAAAAATCTGTTCCGGGCGCACGTGACCGCGCCTGGGCAGGTGGAGTGTGCGCAGCTGGGCGGGCCGCTGGTCGTGGCTGACAGTTCCTCAGTCGGCGGCGCTGTGTGGCTTGCCATCCGCCCGGAACACGTTGCCCTGCGCCTTGAGACCGACCCGCCGCGCGCGCATGAGACGCGGCTGCGCGGCCGCTTCGAGGCTGTACTCGATCTAGGCGAAGCCGCCCTCCTGCAGTTCCGTGCCGAGACCGGTGCATTACTCGAGGTGCGTTGCGGCAGTCGCACCTTGCGCAAGTACGGCTTGACCGCGGGCGCGCGGGGGGTGGTGGGTCTGCCCGCGGGTGACCTGTTCACTTTGGCAGACTGAGCGGGCTGGCCCGTCGGCCCGACCGCTACGCCCTTTTTGCGGTGCGCAACCTGTTGCTGGAACGGTTCCATCGCCGTGCGGCTGGCGTTCTGTCGGGCTTGATCTACGGGTTTGTGCTGTCCCGGGTACGCTCGGATGCTGGCGTTGCCAGCCGGACGATCTCGGCCAGCTCGTGACTGGCACAGGTGTTGAGCTTCGCCTCGAGCGCGGCGTAGGCGGCAACCAGTGCCTTGCCGAGTGCCGTGAGCCTTGCCCCTCCCCCCGCCTTGCCGCCGATGGCGGTGTCCACCAGGGGGCTGGGAAAGCCGCGGTTGATGCCGTCGATCAGAATCCAGGCGCGCTTGTAGGGGATGCCGAGATCACGGGCCGCGGCACTGATCGAGCCGCGTTCATCCACCTTGCGCAGCAGGTCGATCTTGCCTGGGCCCAAGGACAGCTCGTTGCCCAAGTACAGGCGCGGGCGGACGAGGACATGGCTGGGTTTAGGAGTCTGCATGGGTTGATTGTCGCCCAAGTCACGCTGGTGCAGGTAGCCATGTTGCGGCGCGTGGGTTCGATCGAGCGCCGCGCCGCCATCGGCCTCCGGTGTTGCGCTAGACTTGCCGGATAGGGTCTTTCTCGGTGGGTTGAGTCAGTCATGAATCGGCGGCAGTGGTTGGTGGGCTTTGGGGCCGCGGCTGTGGGCTGGACGATAGGGCGTGTGCTTTCCGCGGGAGCGATCGGTCCGGTGTCGGCGGCGGATCTGACCGCCCTCGGCGGGGAGCCATGCCGATCCCTGCCACCCGAGCCATTGCCGCCCCGCGGGGCAGGCGACTTGCGCTACCAGGGCACGCACATCCTAACTTACGGTGCTCTGCGCGAGCTCGCCACGCGCTTTAGCCAGCCCGGGCGCCGTCTGATCGTGGCAGGAGGTGGGTGCGACGACGGCATTGGTGCGGTCAAGAAGGGTCAGGCCGAACTGGGCGGAATGTGTTGCCCGGTCGGGGGATCGCGCGCCGACGGCATGGGTTTTCTGGCGATTGCTCAGGATTACAAGGCCGTGGTTACCCATCCCGACAACCGTTTGTCGGCGCTGTCGCTCGTGGACCTAAAGGTGCTGGCGCGTGGCCGTTTGGTGAACTGGCGGGAGCTGGGGGGTGAGCGGCAATCGATTGCCTTGGTGGTGCGCCGCCACTGTCCGGATTACTTCGAGCCAGTGCGGGAGCTGTTGCTCGATGGGAGTTCTGCATGGGCTAAGAACGCCTTGTTTGTGGATACCGACGAACAGATCATCGATACGGTGGTGCGTTATCCGGGTGCGGTGGGGTTGGTGAGCTGGGTGTTTGCGGCACCTTTGGTGGCGCGTCGCGCCCTGCGAGTGCTGGCAGTGGAGGGGCGGCTTCCCGGCGAGGGGCGCGCGTATCCCTTGCTCGGTCCGCTGAACCTGGTGTTTTCGAGTTGGAACGAACCGCTCATGCGACCGTTTTTTGATTTTGTCTATGGTCCCTCGGGGCGCGAGGTGATCGCGCGGACATTGCTGCCCGTTAGCGCCGACGAGGCGGATTACCGGAGAGCCGTGGCGGTCTAAACAGCCGTGTACGCTTCGGTGGCCGCGAGCCTAGGTGCCTCGGGGCTAGAAGTCTGTCGCCGCCCCGCCGCTGCCCTCGTGGGGTATGACCGGTTGGGTCAAGGGCAGGGTCAGTGTCACTTGGCCTGGGCGTCCGAGCACGACGGTTACATCGCCACTGAGCGCGCGTGCAATCGCCCGGCAGCTCGCCAGGCCGAGTCCGGTGCCGCCGCGCTTGGCCGTGAAGAAGGGTTCGAACAGGTGCGCGATCGCGTCGGCGTCGAATCCGGGACCGCTGTCGCGCACGTGGATCGCAGCGCTGCTGCCCGCCGTCGTCAGCGACAACCAAACCGGCGCGCCCGCGGCGAAGGCGTTGTCGAGCAGGTTGTCGAGGGCCTGTTCGAGCAGGAAAGGGTCCACTTCGGCTATCAGACCCTGATCGAGCCCCTCGATATCCAGCCGTCCGGTCGCGGGACGCGCCGAGAGCCAGCGGTTGGCAATACTTTGCAAGAGAGGGCCTAGCGCCGTAGCGCGCGTGCGTGGCCGGATCGGGCGTCCGAATTCGAGCAATTGCTGTATCGTGCGGGTGGACCGCTCGCAGTGGTGCAGGATCAGGCGCAAATCCGCTCCGAGTGGGGTGTCTGCGGGTTGGTCCAGCGCCTGGAGCTGCGCGACATTGCGGATGACGGTGAGCGGGTTGTTGAGGTCGTGGGCGACGCGGGCGGCCATCCGCCCAATGGCCGAGAGCTGTTCGGTCTGTTGCAGGCGGGTTTGCAGGTTGCGCAGCTCGTCAAGCTGGCGGGTCATTTGGTTGAACGCACGTACCAGTTTTGCGATTTCGTGGTCGCCACCCGGGTCCGGCGCCGGTGTGAAATCGCCTCGGCCGACGCGTTCGGTGGCCGCGGCAAGGTCGCGCAGCGGGCGCAACTGGCGGCGCAGGACGAGTGCGAGGGTTGTGGCCAGGGACATTCCGGCCAGCAGCAGGATGATCAGCAGCAGCCGTTGCACTTCCACGAGGGCGTCCTGCACCGGATCGGATACCTTGGCATCGACGTAAAGCAGGGTGCCGGACTCATCAGCGATGCGCAGACTGTCCTTGCCGACCTCTGGCCTGCGGCGAAGCGTGAAGGATTCGACATCCCCCGGTAGCCTGGCGCGCAAGGGTTGTGTGATCGGTTCCGCCACTTCCAGCCGCGCGATCGATGCTTCCTCGCGGACGACTTCGGCTCCGGCGACTAGCCACGGTTCGTCGCCTGCCCAGACGATGCGCGAACCAAGCCGTGCATCGCTCGGTAGCGGCGCGCCGCGCAGCGCCACGACTTCACCGTTCACCGTGCGCAGCGCGACGTCGGTCAAGCGAAACGCCTCCGCCAGGCGGTCGATGGCCGCTTGCGGCAAGCGCTGCTCGCCATCGAGGTAGAGGTGGTAAAACGTGCTGTTGCGTAAATCCGAGTCGCGCGCGAGCAGCGAGACGAGGCTGGTGAGGTATCTTTGCTCCTGCGCAAGCGCGGTGCGAGCCTGCTCGCCCAGCCGCTCCAGCCGTTGCTCGTGCAGCGCGCGGAACTGGCCGCTGACGAAGTACTCGATGCTAAAGTAAGTTACCAGGCTGACCGCAACGATGATGCCAGCCATCGCAGCGATGAGCGAAGTCAGCAGAGAGCCACCCGCGGGTGGTCTGCGCAGCGGGGCGGTCAGTGCATGGCTTTCCGAGTTTATGGCACTCATGGCACAACGCTACCCAGCCGATCCGGATAAATCCAGCGCAGAGGCCGTTTCCTCCCCGCGCATCCTCATCGTTGAAGACGAGCCGGATGTCGCCGCGCTACTCAGGCGGGTGATCGACGCCTGTGGGGCCTACCCGGTCTCCCTCTGTGCCACCGCCGAGTGCCTTGATCTTGCGCTCAGCCAGTGGCGCCCCGATCTCGTTTTCACCGATCTGGCGATGCCCGGCCTGGACGGCTTCGAGGTCATTCGGCGGGTGCATGAGCACGACGAAGATGTTCCGGTCGTCGTCGTCAGCGCCTACGCCAGCCTCGAAAACGCGGTCAAGGCCGTCAAGTTGGGCGCCTTCGACTTCCTAGCCAAGCCGTTCACACTCGAAAGTGTGGATTTGATGCTCGAGAAAGTAGGACGAGAACTCGAGGTGCGGCGCCGGGCGCAGCAGGCTTGCCGTCAGGCTCAGGCCCAGGATCCGACGCTGGCGACGCTGCTCGGCAAAAGCCCAGCCATGCAGGCGCTGCGTGACTGGATATGCCGCGTTCGCGCCGTGCGCGTCAACGTGCTGATCGAAGGTGAAACCGGTACGGGTAAGGAGCTGGTCGCGCGCGCCTTGCACCAAGGGTGTGGGCCGTTCATCCCGCTGAATCTGGCGGCGTTGCCCATCGAACTGGCCGAGGCCGAGCTCTTCGGCTGCCGGCGCGGCGCCTATTCCGGGGCGGTGTCCGATCGTATGGGACTGATCGAGGCTGCGAGTGGCGGTGTGCTGTTCCTCGACGAGGTCAACGCGGCGCCCCCAGCGTTGCAGGCCAAGCTCCTGCGTGTCCTCGAGGACAAGCGGGTGCGGCGCCTCGGCGACGCGATGGACAATTCGGTGGACGTGCGTTTCATTGCCGCCTCCAATCAGGACCTCGGTCCGCTGGTGGAGCGTGGTGCATTTCGGCGCGACCTCTATCATCGGCTCAAGGTCCTCGGTGTGCGTCTGCCCCCACTACGGGAACGGCGGGAGGACATCCCCGCACTCGCCGAGGAATTCGTGCAGCGCTATGCCCGGGCCCACGGGTGCTCGGCGCGCCGGCTGTCGGCTGTGGCACTCGATGCGCTGATGGCGATGGATTGGCCCGGCAACATCCGCGAGCTGGAGAACTGGATCGAGCAAGCGGTCATCCTCTGTCCGCCCGGGGCCACCGAAATTCCTGCGCCCCTGGGCATGCGACCAATGAGCACGCCAGCGCCGGAAGGCCGGACGCTGGCAGCCGTCGAGCTGGCGCACATCCATCGCGTGCTCGATGAGTGCGAGGGCAACAAATCCCGCGCCGCTCGCATCCTGGGAATCGACTACAAGACGCTGTTGCGCAAGCTGGCGGGCTGATGGGGCGCTCACGCTCGCGCCGTCGCATTTCTGGTCTGCCCCCCCGCAACTACGCCACTCTGCCCGCAGGCTGGGCAGCTTCCAGCGCGGTTTCGCGCCTCGACCGCGCGTCCAAGGTTACCGCCATCCATGCACACCGCCATGGCAAAACGCCATACCGGCGCAGCTTCGGCAAGGTGAAATGCCCCAGATTATTGTGTGGGGAATGCCGTAGTACGTCGTATTTCCCGGGGCGCAGAGCATGGCACGTTGTTTGCAGCGTAACCGGGGGCAAACCGCAATGTCGGTTTCAGACCACCCAAGAACGATGTGAGGATAACTATGAGACCCTACCTGATCGGTGTGGCCGCTTCGCTTGTCCTGCAAGCCTGCGCCACCACGGAAAGCCCGGCCCCGGCTGCGAAGGCTGCCGCTACCCCCGCCGCCCAACCCACCGCCGCTGCGCCCGCGACTCCACCCCCGGGGTTGCCTGCCGACGCGCTTTGGGATGGTACGAAGAAAAACCACACAGTGTTTCCCGTACCCAAATCCAACAGCGGCGAATTGAAGACCGGTGAGCACCCGCGCGATCTCGGCAAGTGGCTTACCCGCAGCCACCTGGACACGCGCAGTGCCCCCAAACCCAAGAAGGTCACGCTCGAAGGGCCGCTCAATGGCGACCCGGCCAAGGGTAAAGAAGTTGCCATGGACACGGCGCGTGGAAACTGCTGGGCCTGCCACGCGTTACCCGGTGACCCGCAGCCCGGAAACAGTGGCCCCAGCTTGATCGGCTTCAAGTCGCGGGGCTACTCCGATGCGGATGTGTACCAGTATGTCTACGACCGCCGCATCATCAACCCGGCAACGGCCATGCCGCCGTTTGGTACCTTCGGCACCCTGTCCGACCAGGAAATCCGCGACATCGTCGCCTATCTCCAATCCCTGAAGTAAGCGCGGAGACCCCCGAGATGAATAGCTCACGAACCGTTTTTGTCATTGGTGCGGTGGCGGTGATTGCCAGCACGTCCTTGTCCGGCGAAGAAATCTATCGGGAATACGTCCGCGACTCTCCGCCCAGCCCGCCCTCCGTTGCCGGTGATGTCAAGCACACCAACACCTATCAATACTGGAAAGACCGCGCGAAGCTGAATCAGGCCTGGATCGGTGATGTAAAGAACGAGTGGAAGCTCAATTGGAAATTCCGCGATCGGCCGATCAACGACGGACTGCACGGTGGCGACCTTGCGTTGGACCGCGGCGAGGAGCTGTACAAGAAGCTCAAGTCTGGCGGCTCGTTCGACGCCTGCATGGGCGCCAAGGACGGCAATCTCAAGGGGCTGCGCACGAAGTACCCGCGCTACGACGAGTCCTTGAAGCAGGTGGTGGGCATGGAGGCGATGATCGAGCACTGTGCCAAGCAGCAGGGCATGACCTTGGTCAACGGCAGCTACGACAACAGCGCAGTATCCGTCTACATTGCCAGCCTGAGCAACGGTATGCCGCTGAACATCGACGTGTCTAAGGGACCACTCAAAGAATCCTTCGAGCGCGGCAAGCAGGCCTTCGAACTGAAGGCAGGACGCAACAACCTGGCCTGCGCGAGCTGCCATGTGCAGATGGTCGGCAACAACCTGCGCGGGCAGACGCCCACCACGCATTACGGCGATATCGCCCACTGGCCGACCTATCGGATGAAGGATGAGCTGCAATCCCTGCACGTGCGGTTCACCGAGTGTGATAAGAACTCGGGCGTGCAGCCGCTCAAGGTGGGTAGTCAGGCCTACACGGACATCGAGGTCTACCTCACGGCGCTCAGCAACGGCTATCCCGTGATGCTCCCAAGCGCACGCGACTGACCGGAGATTGCTAGCCTCAGACATGGGCGATCGAAGTCCGCGGCGGACTTCGAAGGCTGATTGGCCGTCCCTTTGGGGCGGCCTTTTTTTCGCGGGCCGGATAGGGTAGTTGCGGATTGCGCGCGCAATCGCGATAACATGGAAACATTGAGCATATCAAACGAGAGGTATTCGCAATGGACGTCATGGAGCGCATCAAGCAACAGGTCGAGTCCAACCCGATCATCATCTACATGAAGGGCACGCCCCAGTTTCCGATGTGTGGTTTTTCCGCGCGCGCGTCCCAGGCACTCAAGGATTGCGGCGTTGAGTTCGCGTATGTGAACGTGCTGGCTGATCCGGAGATCTTTGAGAACCTGCCGCGTTTCGCGGACTGGCCGACGTTTCCGCAGGTGTACGTCAACGGGGAGTTGATTGGTGGTTGCGACATTACCCTGGAGTTGCACCAACGCGGCGAGCTCAAGCCGATGCTCGAGAAGGCAGCCAGTCAGTCGGCGGCCTGAGCGGGCGAGCTGTCTGATGTTGAATCCGCGGGCGCGCGGCGCTCGCGGACATCACAAAGCGTTCGGGTTGACTGGCCGAAGTCAGAGTTTCTCAGGCGACGAGAATTCGCGCCCGCCATGCACGCTCGGTGGAGCCTCAAACGACGTAGCCCACGTAGTTCTGCCAGCGGTTCATGATCTCGCAGAACAGGTCGGCGGTTTTTTCCGCGTCGTAGATCGCGGAATGCGCTTCTGCGTCATCCCAGCCCAGCTGCGCGGCTTGCGCGGCCCGCGAGAGTACCGTCTGTCCATACGCCATACCCGCCAAGGTGACCGTGTCGAAGCTGCTGAACGGGTGAAAGGGGTTGCGCTTGATGCCGGTGCGATTGACGGCGGCATTGAGGAAGTTGAGGTCGAAGGCTGCGTTGTGCCCGACCAGGATGGCGCGGGTGCAGTTGTGTGCCTTGATCTCGCGGCGTACCACACGGAACACCTGGTTGAGCGCCTCCTCTTCGGAAACCGCGATGCGCAATGGGTGATTCGGATCGATGCCGTTGACCTTCAGCGAGGCGGGGTCGAGCCTGGCGCCCGGAAACGGCTTGATGTGGGTGGTGACGGTCTCGTCGCGGTAGAGGTGGCCCTTCGCGTCCATGCGCAACGTGACCGCTGCGATTTGCAGCAGGGCGTCTGTCTGGTGATTGAATCCACCCGTCTCGACGTCGACCACGACCGGCAGGAAGCCGCGAAAGCGCGATCCGATGGGGAAGAAGTCCGATCGTTCCTGCATGGCGTTCAAGAGCAGTCCAGAGTCATCAGATGGGGAAGACGTAGTTTACGGGAAAATCGCGACCGGGAACGAATTCAGGTCAACGGGATACGACCTGAGGCTAGGTCAGCGTATTGCGCTAAGATTGGCACGGCCCGTGGCAGTGGCAAGCCCCGCCCAGTTTGATATCATTGTAAATTTGAATACCAATCATTGAATAGATTAATACTTGGCGGCGGTTATGCCGCCAAGTCGCGAAAGCTTTTGGTAACTGGCAAGCGAGACAGGCAATGAACGCGGTGATACAGGCCCACGATTCGGACGCGCAGGAAACCCAGGAATGGCTCGAGGCACTGCAAGCAGTCATCGAGCATGGGGGCATCGAGCGAGCCCACTATCTGCTCGAACAGCTGATCGACCAGGCGCGGCGGTCGGGCGCCAACCTGCCGTACTCGGCCAATACCGCTTACGTCAACACGATTCCGCCGCATCTGGAGGCGCCGTTGCCGGGTGATCAGGCGATCGAGCGACGCATCCGCTCCCTGATCCGCTGGAACGCGCTGGCCATGGTAGTGCGCGCCAATCGCAAGAGCAGCGAACTGGGTGGGCACATTGCCACCTTTGCCTCGGCGGCCACGCTCTACGACGTGGGGTTCAACCATTTCTGGCGCGCGCCGAGTCACGAGCACGGGGGAGACCTGATCTACTTCCAGGGTCACGCGGCGCCCGGTACCTACTCGCGCGCCTTCCTTGAGGGCCGCATCTCGGAGCAGCAGCTCGAACTATTCCGTCAGGAGGTCAACGGCGGCGGCCTGTCGTCGTACCCGCACCCGTGGTTGATGCCGGATTTCTGGAATTTCCCGACGGTCTCGATGGGGCTTGGGCCGATCCAGGCGATCTACCAGGCGCGTTTCATGAAGTACCTGCAGGACCGTGGCCTTGCTGACACCCGCGAGCGCAAGGTGTGGTGCTTCATCGGCGACGGCGAGGTGGACGAGCCCGAAACGCTCGGCGCCATTTCGCTGGCTGCCCGTGAGAAGCTCGACAACCTCATCTGGGTGGTGAACTGCAACCTGCAACGGCTGGATGGCCCAGTGCGTGGCAACGGCAAGATCATTCAGGAGCTCGAGGCAGTCTTCCGCGGTGTGGGCTGGAACGTCATCAAGGTGATCTGGGGCTCGTACTGGGATCCGCTGCTGGCCATGGATCACGACGGGTTGCTCAGGCAGCGCATGATGGAGGCCGTGGACGGCGACTATCAGAACTACAAGTCGAAGGACGGTGCCTACGTGCGCGAGCACTTCTTCGGCAAGTACCCTGAGCTCAAGGCGCGGGTGGCCAAGATGTCCGATGCCGACATCTGGCGCCTCAATCGCGGTGGACACGATCCTCACAAGGTCTATGCCGCCTATCACGCTGCGGTGAACCACAAGGGTCAGCCGACGGTGATTTTGGCTAAAACGGTCAAGGGCTATGGCATGGGGTCGGCCGGTGAGGCGCAAAACCGCACGCACTCACAGAAAAAGCTCGATGAGGAGCAACTGATCGCGTTCAAGAACCGCTTCAACATCCCGCTTTCGGACGCTGATGCGGCGGCGGCGAAGTTCTGCCGCCCTGCCGATGACAGTCCCGAAGTGCGGTACATCCAGGAGCGGCGCAAGGCCCTCGGCGGGTATCTGCCGCAGCGCAAGCAGCTCGCCGCGCCTCTCGAGGTGCCGGATCTGGAAGCCTTCGGCTCACTGCTGGAGGACAGCGGAGAGCGCGAAATGTCCACGACCATGGCATTCGTGCGGCTGCTGACGATCCTTGCGCGCGACAAGAAGATCGGCAAGAACGTCGTGCCCATCGTCCCCGATGAGGCACGCACCTTCGGTATGGAAGGCATGTTCCGCCAGCTCGGCATCTACTCATCCGTAGGCCAGCTCTACACGCCGCAGGACAAGGATCAAGTCATGTTCTACAAGGAGGACAAATCCGGTCAGATCCTCGAGGAAGGCATCAACGAGGCCGGTGCCTTTTCCTCCTGGCTCGCGGCGGGCACCGCTTACAGCAACCACGGGGTCAACATGATCCCGTTCTACATCTTCTACTCGATGTTCGGTTTCCAGCGCATCGGCGATCTGGCCTGGGCGGCGGGCGACTCGCGTGCGCGCGGCTTCCTCATCGGTGCGACGGCTGGCCGCACCACGCTGGCGGGCGAGGGCTTGCAGCACCAGGATGGCCACAGCCTGATGATGGCTGCATCGATTCCGAACTGCATCTCGTATGACCCGACCTTTGCCTACGAGCTCGCTGTGATCGTCCAGGATGGCCTGCGGCGCATGTTCCAGGAGCAGCAGTCGGTGTTCTATTACGTCACGACGATGAACGAGAACTACCACAACCCGGCCATGCCGGAGGGGGTTCGTGACGGCATCATCAAGGGGCTGTACCGGTTCCGCGAGGGCGGCACGCACCCGCATCGGGTGCAGTTGCTGGGTTCGGGCGCGATCCTGCGCGAGGTGATCGCGGCGGCCGAGTTGCTGGAGCGCGAGTGGTCAGTGTCGGCGGATGTCTGGAGCGCGACCAGCTTCAACGAGCTGCAACGCGAGGGCATGGATTGCGAGCGCTGGAATCTGCTGCATCCGGAAGCGCCGCCGCGTGTGCCCTACGTCACGCAGGTCCTGTCGGCTCGTTCGGGACCCTTCGTCGCAGCCACCGACTACGTGAAGGCCTACGCCGACCAGATTCGCGCCTTCGTGCCGGGTCGCTACGTGGTGCTCGGCACCGACGGTTTCGGGCGCAGCGATACGCGGGCTAATCTGCGCCGACATTTCGAGGTCGATCGCCACTACGTCGTTGCCGCGGCGCTCAAAGCGCTCGCAGATGAGGGGGCGTTGCCCGCAGGCAAGGTGGCGCAGGCGATCAAGCACCACGGCATCCATGCCGACAAGATCAACCCGCTGCACGCCTGAGAACAGGGGGATATCGACATGGCGATGAAGGAAGTACTGGTCCCGGACATCGGAAATTTCAGCGATGTCGAGATCATTGAGGTGCTGGTTGCTCCCGGTGATCGAGTGAAGGCGGAGGACTCGCTGATCACGCTGGAGTCCGACAAGGCCTCGATGGAGATCCCCTCCAGCGATAGTGGGATTGTAAAGGAACTCAAGGTCAAGGTTGGCGACCGGATCTCGACCGGCAAGCCGATCCTCGTGCTCGAATTGAGCGGTGACGGTACCACCGAGCCTGCCGTTTCCACCGCAACACAACCGGCCACGCCTGCGCCGCTACCGCCGAACGCGCAGCCCGCGCGCGGCACGACGCCTACACCGACGGCACCTGCGCCAGCTGCGGTTGTGCCGCCCCCCTCTGTCCGGCCGTCTCCGACGGCAAAGATCGACGAGGTCAAGTTCGCCGTCGCCTACGCAAGCCCGTCGGTGCGTCGGTTTGCGCGCGAACTGGGGGTGGATCTGGGGCGCGTGGACGGCACGGGACCCAAGGGGCGGATCCTCAAGGAGGATGTGCAGGCGTTCGTCAAGCGCGCGCTGACCCAAGGGGTCGGCAGTGGTCTCGCGGTGGCACCCATGCCGGAGATCGACTTCGGGCAGTGGGGTGAGATCGAGCTCAAGCCGCTCAGCAAGATCAATAAGCTCACCGGGCAGAACCTGCATCGCAACTGGGTTAATGTACCGCACGTCACCCAATTCGACGAGGCCGACATCACCGACCTCGAGGACTTCCGCAAGTCGCTCGTCGAGGAGTACAAGAGCAAAGGCATCAAGCTCACGCTGCTCGTGTTCCTGATGAAGGCGGTGGTCTCGGCGCTCAAGGCGTATCCGCGTTTCAACAGTTCGCTCGACGCGACCGGCGAGAACCTGGTGCTGAAGAAGTATTTCAACATCGGCATCGCTGTGGACACGCCCGATGGCCTGGTCGTCCCCGTGATCCGTGACGTCGATCGCAAGTCGTTGGTGGATCTGGCGGCGGAGTTGGGAGAGGTGAGCGAGAAGGCGCGCACGAAGAAACTCAAGCCGCAGGACATGCAAGGGGGCTGCTTCTCGATCTCGAGTCTGGGCGGCATCGGCGGGACGCTGTTTACGCCGATCGTCAACGCGCCCGAAGTTGCCATCCTGGGTGTGTCGCGCGCAAAGATGCAGCCGGTGTGGAACGGCCAGACGTTCGAACCAAGACTTATCCTGCCGCTGTCGCTATCTTATGACCACCGCGTTATCGACGGCGCGGATGGCGCGCGCTTCACGTCCTTTCTCAATCGCGTGCTGTCGGATACTCGACGCCTGTTGCTCTGACGTCCATCATTCGCATCAAAAAAGGCTGCTTCAGTCATGGGAACCATCAAGACCGTAACCGTACCGGACATCGGCGGCTTCGCCGGAGTGGAGGTCATCGAGGTGCTGGTGCAGCCCGGTGATCGGGTCGAGGTCGAGCAGTCGCTGATCACGCTGGAGTCGGATAAGGCAACGATGGAGGTGCCGAGCTCTGACGCAGGCGTGGTGAGGGCGCTGCACATACGGAAGGGCGACAAGGTCTCGCAGGGCGATCCAATTCTGGAACTGGAAACGGCTAGCGGCGCGGCCGAGCTGTCCGTGGCGGTACCCGTTGCACCGCCGTCGGCGGTCGTCGCGGCGGACGCCGGGCCACTGGAGACGATCGAGACTCAGGTCGTGGTCCTTGGATCGGGTCCCGGCGGGTACACGGCGGCGTTTCGGGCAGCGGACCTGGGCAAGCAGGTCGTGATGATCGAACGCTACCCGCAGATCGGTGGCGTGTGCCTGAACGTCGGGTGCATCCCGTCCAAGGCGCTGTTGCACGTGGCTGAGGTAATCCGCGAGGCGGCCGAATTTTCGCACTACGGCGTGAGCTTCGCGCCGCCCGAGATCGACCTCGACAAGCTCCGCGCGCACAAAAACAAGGTGGTCGGCAAACTCACGGGGGGCTTGAAGGCGCTGGCCAAGCAGCGGGGTGTGCGCATCGTGCAAGGCTACGGCCGCTTCGCCGGGCCGAATGCGATCGAGGTCGAGTCTGCCGATGGCGCGCGGACGAGCGTACGTTTCGAGCACTGCATCATCGCCGCGGGTTCCCGCGTCACCAGGCTGCCGTTCATTCCCTGGGATGATCCGCGCGTGATGGATTCCACCGGTGCGCTGGAGCTGGGCGAAGTCCCGGTGCGGTTGCTGGTGGTCGGTGGCGGCATCATCGGGCTAGAGATGGCAACGGTCTATCACGCGCTGGGCTCCCGGATAACCGTGGTGGAGCTCAGTCCCGGCCTGATGCCGGGCGCTGACCGCGACCTGATCAAGATCTTCGAAAAGGTGATCGCGAAGCGCTACGAGAAGATCATGGTCAACACTAAGGTCACGGCTATCAAGCCGACTGAAGCCGGCCTGCTCTGTGAGTTCGAAGGGCCGGGTGGCGCATTCTCCGATACCTTCGACCGCGTGCTGGTCGCCATCGGGCGCAGCCCCAACGGCAGGCTCATCGATGCCGACAAGGCTGGCGTCCATATCGACGAGCGCGGCTTTATCCCCGTCGACCGGCAGCAGCGTACCAACGTGCCGCACATCTTCGCGATCGGCGACATCGTCGGTCAGCCGATGCTCGCCCACAAGGCGACACACGAAGGCAAAGTGGCCGCCGAGGTCATCGCAGGTGAAAAATCCTATTTCGACGCCCGCACCATCCCCTCGGTGGCCTATACCGACCCCGAAGTCTCATGGTGCGGTCTGACCGAAGAGCAGGCGCAGGCCCAGGGTATTGCCTACGAGAAAGGGACATTCCCTTGGGCGGCGAGCGGTCGCGCGCTCAGTATGGGTGCCAGTGACGGTATGACCAAGGTGTTGTTCGATGCAAAAACCCACCGCGTGATCGGGGCTGGCATCGTCGGCAAGAACGCGGGCGAACTGATCGCCGAAACAGTGCTCGCGTTGGAGATGGGGGCGGACATGCGCGACCTCGGTCTGACCATCCACCCGCACCCGACGCTGTCGGAGACCGTTTGCTTCGCTGCAGAGATGGCGGAAGGGACGATCACGGACCTCTATGTGCCGAAACGGAAATAACCGATGCAGGCCGTGCTGGCCGGATTGACTGGATGATCCTAATCAGCACAACGCCGATACTGTGAACTCATTTGTTTCTAAAATCGGCTAATTCGTTAACGCTGTGCCCAGCGCCGTTGAAGGGTATCGTTTCGACAAGTTCAGGATAGGGAGTCGCGGGGCAGGCACGTTAACGAAGGAGTTTCGAGACATGCGCATTGCATTTGTGGTACTGGCTTACTCTTCGGCGGCACAGCTCGAGCGGGTGATCGATCGACTGGACAGGCCCCATCATAGTTTCATCATTCACATCGACAAGCGGCGGGCACAGGTCTTTGCGGACGCGAAAGCCCGGCTTGCGCATCGGGCCAACGTGCATTTCTCGGAGCAGGTAAAGGTCTGGTGGGGACACTTCAATCTCACGCTGGCCATCGTTAAGGCCATGCGCTACCTGGTCGACGCAAAGATCGACTACGACTACGCAACGCTGCTGTCAGAGGCGGACTATCCGATCAAGCCGGTCGAACACATGGAGCGATTGCTCGAGCAGGCAGCGGGCACGAATTTCATCCACTACGCCCGCAATGACGACCCCGATCACCCTTGGGTCGACAATGGCGAGCCGGGCTCAGAGTTTTGGGCTGCCAAGCCCCGCATGGAGAACTGGCACTTCATCGTGCGTGGCCGGATGTTGCTGCGGTTGCGCCTGCGTCGCGAGCCGCCATTCGGCTTCACGCCCTACACAGGTTGGTTGTGGTGGACGCTCAGTCGTCCGTGTGTCGAATACGTCGTCCGCTTCCTGGGGGATAACCCCGCGTACCTGCGCTTTTTCAAGAACGTCTTCATCGCCGACGAGTTCTTCTTTCAGACACTGTTACTGAACTCCCCGTTCCGGGAAACCATCGTCAAGGACAACTTGCGTTTCGCTCACCCTGGGCCCTATCCCAACCACATCAACACCGTCCGGCCCGAGCAGTTCGAGGATCTCGCAGCATCGACCGGGATTTTTGCCCGCAAATTCGATTTCCGCAGGGATGGTGCTCTGCTGCAGAAGATCGACGAGCAGCTGCTGGGTTTCGATGCGCGCAAATGGGACGTTTCGGCGGGCTTGCAAGTACCGAAGGTGCTGGCTGAGGATGTGCGGGGAAAGCGTGGCCTTAACCACGAGTTCCGATCCATCGTGGGGTGATACGTCGTTATGGCCCCTTCGCAACGTGGTGGGCGTCAGGCGGGGTTCGCGAACAACCGCGAAAACCTCCGAGCGTCGCGCGTGACGTCATCTGACTCCCACAGGGCGGTGATGATGGCGAGCATGTCGACCCCTGCCTCCACCAACGGCCCTGCATTCTCGAGCGTGATCCCGCCAATCGCGCAGGCAGCGATGCGTTCGTTGCGCCACGCCCTGATGAGCTCGACATCAGCCCTCACGGCATGCGGCTTGGTGGGGGATGGGAAAAAGCTGCCAAAGGCTACGTAGTCCGCACCAGCGCGCTGGGCGGCGTAGGCGCGTTCCAGTTCGTTGTAGCACGACACCCCAATCACGCAGCGCGGACCAAGTCGCGCCCGGGCGGAGACCAGATCGGCGTCGTTGCGCCCAAGGTGGACGCCGTCGGCATTGACGGCCACAGCGAGCTCGATGTCGTCATTGATGATTAGCAGCGTGGCAGACGCCGACGTGATTGCACGCAAGGCTTGTGCTTCGGTAAGCCGCCGCGCGGCGGCGAACGACTTGTCCCGGTACTGCACCAGCTGCGCACCGTCGGCGATGGCGGATTCCACCTCGCGCAGTAGTCGTTGGGTGTTGCCACCGCTCTCCCGTGTGATGGCGTAAAGGCCGTGCAGGCGCGGGTCTCGTGGCATGGCCGGGTGCGCCAGGTCAAGTCTCCGCAGCGCCGGCCCAGTAGAGCCGGTCCGGTATGAGCTGGCCCATGCCGAGGTGTGCACCGTGCTTGAGCGTCATCCAGGTGTACCGCTGCGCCGAGGAGATCGCAGAAAACGGTTCCTGGCCCTGGGCTAGTAGCCCTGCAACGGAAGCAGCAAGTGTGCAACCAGAGCCGTGGTAGCTACCGTCGAGGCGGTCCCAGGTGTACTCGTGGAGGCGGCGGTGATTGCCGTAGAGCACATTGATTACCCTGGGGGTGGCCGCGTGCGTGCCAGTGGCAAGTATGAACTCGCAGCCGCGCGACAGCAGTTCCATCGCGCAGGCTTCGAGGGTGTCAGAGCCGGACCCGCGCGCGAGCGCGCGCAGCTCTGGCGTGTTGGGTGTGAGCACGGTGGTGATCGGCAGCAGAAGGTCGCGCATGGCTTCCAGAGTCCCGTCGTCGTTCAACGCCGCGCCACCGCCGGCCGCGACGATGGGGTCCAGCACGACCGGCAAGTCCGCATAGTCGCGCAGCAGGGTGTGCAGTGCTTCGACCATCGCCACGGAGCCGAGTAGCCCTATCTTGAAGGCCTTGACGGGCATGTCCTCGAGGACTGCGCGTGCCTGTTCGACCACCAGCGAGGCCGATACGGGTTCGACACGCATCACGTTGTGCGTGTTTTGTACGGTGAGACAGGTGGCGATCGGCGCAGCGTGGCATCCCATGCTGGCGACTGCCTCAATGTCGGCCTGGAGTCCGGCGCCGCCGGTGGGGTCCAGTCCGGCGAATACCATTACAACTGGGGCGGGCAGGGTCATCGCTGTAATGCTCCGGAATTGCCTCAATAAGTTTACCACCGTACGGGGATTTTCATCGCGGCGGGCCGCGTGTGAGAATACGGGCCGCGTAATTTTGGGCCCTGTTTCCGCTGATGAAAAAGTACATGTGCGTTATCTGTGGGTTCGTCTATGACGAAGCCGAAGGCCTTCCGGACGAAGGGATCGCCCCCGGCACGCGGTGGGAGGACATTCCTCTCAACTGGGTGTGTCCGGAATGCGGAGCGGGCAAGGATGATTTCGAGATGGTCGAGGTCTGATGCGGTGGTTGTATTTCTAGCTGGCCTCTTGGCCTCGGGGCGTGTCCATGCAGCGTGAAACCCTGAAGCGGATGCCCGTTTGGGGCAAGTGGTTGCGCCTGGTGCACTGGGCGCTGGCGCTGCTGGTGATGGCCTTGCTGGCCACTGGGTTTCTGGTGAGGCACGCTCCGGAGTTCGCCGACGCGGCACGCGATTATCACCTCATTGCCGGGCACACCCTGGTGTTCGTGTTCTTCGCACGGGTGTTCCTGCTGTTCTTTGGCAGCCGCACGGATTTACTTCAGGCGTTGGTACCGGGAAGGCTTGAATGGCGTGCCACTTGGGCAACGGCCAAGTTTTACCTCTCGCTCGGCCGGGCGCCGCTGCCCAAGTGGTTTGCACACAACCCTTTCTGGATGCCGGTCTATCTAGGCGTTTTTGCCTTGCTCCTGTTACAGCTAGTGACCGGCCTCACGTACGGCAAGGGCAGTGTGTTCGACGCCGCGACAACCGAATGGCTCCATGCACTTGGCGCGACCATCCTGTTGTGGTTTTCGATCCTGCACATCCTTGCGGTGTTTTGGCACGATGCCCAGGGTGGTGCCGGTGACATCTCGGGGATGGTCAACGGGCTGCGCGTGTTTGTGGTTGAGAAGCCGCAACGCATGCTCGGCGGCATCATGCCGCAGCGGTGGACGCCGCCGAAGACTGACGTGGATGCCACCCCGCCTTCAACCGATCCCGACGTCAATTCCCCGGCGGGCTCTGGAGCCTGACCCGCACATCCAGCGCCTCTGACGCCGGGGCGTCACCACGGCGCAGCCGGACGTTGACTGCGTCTCCCGGCCTGTGCTCGAGCAACGCTACCTTGAGGTCAGTGAGCGTTCGCACCGCGGCGCCGTCGATATCCAGAATCGCGTCGCCGGGGCGCGCGCCGGCATTGTGCAGGGGGCTGTTCTTTGGCAACTCCTTGATCGTTATGCTCCCGTCCTTGGTTTCGAGGTAAACACCGAGCATCCCGCTGGGCGGTAGGGTGGCCGCGTCAGTGAGCACGTAGTAGTCCACCAGATCGGTGCCTACGTCACGACCGAGGTCACTCGTCAAGGTTGCCACCTTCACGGGGAGCTGGCGCAGCAGGTCCCCCGGAATACCCGCCCGGAATTCGACGTGACCAATCCCGGCGAAGACGACCATCCGTAGGTCGGGATTGGCTTGTAGGTACTTCGCGACGTTGGCTGCCATCGTCTCGTCCCAGACGCGCTGAGCGGTGATGAAGTGTTCGACATCGCCGCGCCCTTCGTGTTGCTTGAAGATCTGCTCCAGGCGCTCCCGGTAGGCCGGGTCGGGTGGATGGATTGGGTTCGGTAGCGCGGCGCGTTCCTCGGGGGTCAGGCTGTCGAGCCCACCCGCCCCAACCTTGCGCGAGAGTTCCGTCGGTGCGTTCAGCGCGATCAGCGGCAAGCGATGCTCGCGCGCGAAGCGCAGGGTCGGCCGCAACATGCGGAAATCGTAGCGCCAGCGGTCGTAGTACTCGGTGCGCTCCAACAGCTGGCGCTCGTCGATCCGGCCGGCCACGTAGTCGTCGAGGTGGCGCTGGAACGGTTGCTGGAACCACTCCATGCCGATGGCGAGTTTGGGGGATTGCGCATAAAGCCCGCGCAGGACAGCGAGCTGAGTGAGGTGGTGGTCGTAGCGTTCATGAACCTCGCCGACGAACACCACCCGGCGGTCGGCCAGCTCCGCGAGCGCCTGCGAGAAGCTCAGGCGCCGGTCGCCCGCCACCACATCGGGTTGATGCTGGTCGAGATAATTCAGGACGTCGCGCTGGTCGCGGTGGTCGTAGATTTTCAGCCGCGGCGCTGTGTTGCCGCAACCACCGATGAGCAACGCGCCCAACAGCAGAGGGCCGGTCAAGAGGGTGAAAAAGCGGTGCATTTTCCTGTCCTGGCAGGTGGTTGTATGCGTGGAGTGTTGGGGCGCGATAAGTTGAACGCAAGTAGTACGCGCAGCAGGCGGGATTAGCAGATGAGCACACGTCCGGGAGGCGTCGGATCGAACAAGAGTTGGATCGCTTGGATCGTCCTGGTGGGCATGAGCGTGCTTCCGTGGCCCGCCTTGGCGGAGCGTATCGTGCATCATGTCATGGATGTGCGGGTGGACCCGGAAAAGGCGCGTATCGAAGTAGAGGACGTCATCACGCTCTCCGGGGCGGAGGCTGATGCTCGCTTCGTTACCTTCACGCTGAATCCCGCACTCAAGCTCGAAGCTGGGGCTGCAAGGGTGGTTGCCTCGGCCCCCGGTAAGTACCAGATCGCACTGCCGGACACGGAGCGTGAGCTGCGCCTCGCGTGGCAGGGGGAGCTGCCCTCGACACCGCGGTGCGACTGGCTCGTCGAACCCTGCCGCAAGCTCGATCCCGAGGGCGTGTATCTCGATGCCGCGAGCGGCTGGTATCCCGTCATTGCCGGTGCGCATGTGACCTTCGAGCTCCGGGTGCGCCTACCGCGCGAATGGCGCTCCCTGAGCCAGGGCCGTCTCGATCGCACCTCCCCAGAGGCTGATGAGCGTCGCGAGATTTGGCGTATCGCCGAGCCGCAAGAGGACATCTACCTGCTTGCTGGCCCCTTCCAGGTGTACGAAAGGCCGGGCAGGCGGGCCATCCTGCGCGTGTACCTGCGCAGCGCGGATCCGGCGTTGGCCGGGCGTTATCTGGATGCGAGCGAGCGCTACCTCGAGCGTTACTCGACCCTCATCGGTCCTTATCCCTATGCGCAGTTCGCGGTAGCAGAGAGCTTCTGGGAAACGGGTTGGGGGATGCCGTCGTTCACGCTGCTCGGGCCGCGCGTGCTGAGGCTGCCGTTCATCCTGGAGAGCTCGCTGCCGCATGAGATCCTACACAACTGGTGGGGTAACACGGTCTACATCGACACGCGGCGCGGCAATTGGGCGGAGGGGTTGACGGCCTACCTCGCGGATTACGCGATTCAGGAGGAGAAAGGCCAAGGCGCAGCCTACCGGCGCGCGGCCTTGCAGAAGTACACCGATTACGTCGCGCGCGAGCGGGATTTCCCGGTGCGCGAGTTTCGTGCTCGGCACGGTGAGGTGAGCCAGGCAGTGGGCTACAGCAAGGTGCTCATGGTGCTGCACATGTTGCGTGGCGAGATCGGTGACACGGCGTTTTTCGGGGCCTTGCGGCGCTTCTACAGCGACTTCCGCTACCGTGCGGCGAGCTTCGATGACCTGCGCGGTGCCTTCGAGCGGGCGAGTGGCCGCGACTTGGGCGGCTTCGTTGCACAATGGCTGGACCGCCCGGGTGCCCCGGAGCTCCGCTTGGGCCCCGTCGCGCTCGAGGACCGGAGCGGGGATGGCTACCGGCTGGGCTTCACACTCGGGCAGGGCGGGAGTGGCGCGCCTTTCGCCCTGACGATTCCCTACCGGGTCGAGGGGCGCTCCGGACAGGTGGTTGCCCGCGGCGTTCTGGCCCTGAGTAGTGCCGAGCAGTCGTTCACGTTGAATCTGGCCGACCGACCTGCGGCGCTGTACATCGATCCCGATTTCGACGTCTTTCGCCGCCTTGACCCGAGCGAGCTGCCGCCCTCGCTCGGCCAGCTGTTCGGTGCGCGGCGCATGGTGGTGGTGCTACCCGAGAGCGCCACGCGTGCGCAGCGCGACGCGTACGTCCGGGCCCTGGCCGCATGGCGCGAGCGATTTCCGGAGATCGCGGTCGCCAGTGACGCCGACCCCCTGCCCGATGCGCCGGCTGTGTGGATATGGGGGTGGGAGAACCGTCACGCGCGAGTGGTGCTCGGTGCCGCACCCGAGGCCAGCGCGAGCGAGCAAGAGGTCACGGTGGGTGGCCGTTCCTTCCCGAAATCCGCGAGCACCGTCGTCATCACGGGCCGCAGCGCTGCGGGTCGGCCGCTGGGCCTGCTCGCGGGGCCTGATGCCGCCCTGCTGCCCGCGCTCGCGCTACGCCTCACGCACTACGGGAAGTACGGCTATCTCGTCTTCGACGCCGCGGGCGAAAACACGCAGAAGGGAGAGTGGGTCGTGCGCGATTCGACGCTCGTCTGGCGGGCGCCTATCGGGGACTCAGACCGCCTCGCGAAATGAAGTGACGGGCCAGCCGCGCTCGATGGCGACGGCCTTGAGCGTTGCATCGGGATCGACGGCCACGGGGTAGGTCACCCGTTCGAGCAACGGAAGGTCGTTGTGGGAGTCGCTGTAGAACCAGCTCTCCTCAAGTGATCGGCCGCGCTCGGCGAGCCACTGCGAGAGGCGCTCCACCTTGCCGTGCTGGAAGCAGGGTGTGCCGGCGATGCGCCCGGTGAAGCGCTCTCCCTCGCGCTCGGGCTCGGTGGCGATGAGCTCCGACACGCCGAACGCATCGGCGATCGGCCGGGTGACGAAGCTGTTCGTCGCGGTGATGATCAGCACCTCGTCGCCGCGCGCGCGGTGCCAGTCGATACGCTCCAGGCCTGCCGCGAGCATCATCGGGCGGATTTTTTGTTCGAGGAACTCGGCCCGCCAGCGGTGCAGGTCCTCCAGCGCGTTCTCCACGAGCGGTCGAAACGCAAATGCGGCAAAGGCGTGTATGTCCAGCTGCCCGGCCTTGTACAGCTCATAGAACTCGCGATTCGCGCGTTCGTAGTGCTCGCCGTCGACGACACCCATTTCGACCAGATGTTGGCCCCAGGCGTAATCGCTGTCGCCGCCGAGCAAGGTGTTGTCCAGATCAAAGAGTGCAAGTGCCACGGTGGACGGACCCGATAGAAAAAACGGCGCGAGATTCTAGCGCGAAGCGCGCGTATTTGCTCGTTTCCACGGCATGTGAAAGAATAAAAAACCTCTGCGAAAAAAATGTTACAGGCCTCTAAGTGATTGATCTTGATGGCTACAGACCCAACGTAGGGATCATTCTGTCGAACCGGGACGGGCAGCTGTTCTGGGCCAAAAGGATTGGTCAGGACGCCTGGCAGTTTCCGCAAGGTGGCATCCGCAAGAACGAGTCCGTGCGCGAGGCGATGTTCCGCGAGCTCTTCGAGGAAGTCGGCCTGCTGCCGGCGCACGTTGAGGTCATCGCCTACACCCGCCGGTGGTTGCGCTACCGGCTGCCGCGCCACCTCGTTCGACAGGACTCGAAGCCCGTGTGCATCGGGCAAAAGCAGCGCTGGTTTCTCCTCAAGATGATCTGCGACGACGCGGAGGTGTGCTTCAACGCCACCGGCAACCCGGAGTTCGACGGTTTCAAATGGGTCGATTACTGGCGCCCCGTCGAGGAAGTGGTCTTTTTCAAGCGTGAAGTCTACCGCCGGGCGCTCAAGGAGCTGGCGCCCAAGCTCTTTCCTGCGGGTGCGCCCCGGTACGATCCGGGGCGGCAGCAGGTGCACAGATGACCGGCGGACCCAGCATGCTGACCGTCCTGCGCCGTATCGTGCAGGAGGTCAACAAGGCCGAGAGCCTGCAAGCTGCGCTGACGCTGATCGTAAGTCGCATCAAGGAGTCGATGCATGCCGACGTCTGCTCCATCTATTTAAGCCTGCCCGAACAGGGCCAGCTCACGCTGATGGCCACCGATGGCCTGCGCCCCGAATCAGTTGGGCGGGTCATGCTCGGTCTGCACGAGGGCCTCGTCGGCCTGGTCGCTGATCGCGCCGAGCCGGTGAACCTGAGCAACGCGCCGGACCATCCGAGCTATCGCTACTTCCCTGAGACCGGCGAGGAGCGTTTCCACTCCTTCCTCGGCGTGCCGATCCTGCACCACCGCCGCATGTTGGGCGTGCTGGTGGTCCAGCAGACCGAGGAGCGGCGCTTCGAGGAGGACCACGTCGCCTTCCTCGTGACGCTGGCGGCCCAGCTCGCCGGCTCCATCAGCAATGCCGAGATCACCGGCGAACTGGCCAAGCGCGAGGACCAGCTCACCAAGCATGACATCGTGGTCAACGGCATACCGGGCGCGCCGGGTGTCAGCGTGGGCACTGCGGTCGTGGTGTTCCCCGAGGCGAATCTGGACGCCGTCCCGGATCGCACGCCGGATGCCCCAGAGGAGGAGATTCAGCTTTTCCGGCTCGCGGTCGGCGAGGTGAAGCAGGAACTACTGGACATGCGTGCGCGTTTGAACGACGTGCTCCCGGTCGAAGACCGCGTGCTGTTCGACGCCTACATGATGATGCTCAACAGCGAGTCGCTGGTGGATGGCACCATCGCTCGCATCCGCGGCGGCAACTGGGCACCCGGCGCGCTGCGCGCGACGGTGCAAGAGTACGTGCGCGCCTTCGAGGGCATGGATGACGGGTACCTACGCGAGCGCGGTGCAGATGTGCGTGACCTCGGGCAGCGTGTGCTCGCGCGCCTGTTGCAGGCCCAGCCCCGGCGCACGGAGTTTCCTAAGGAAACGATTCTCGTCGGCCGCGAAATTTCCGCGACGCAACTGGCCAGCGTGCCGCTCGAGCGCCTGACGGGGGTGGTCAGCACCACGGGCTCGGCATCGTCGCACGTGGCGATCCTGGCACGCGCGCTCGGCGTGCCCACCGTCATGGGCGCGGCCGACCTGCCGGTGTCGCGCCTCGACGGCAAGGAGGTGATCGTCGACGGTCACCAGGGGCGCATCTACCTGCAGCCGAGCCCGAATGTCCGCGCCGAGTTCGTGCGCCTGGCCCGCGAAGAGAAGGAGCTTGCGGCTGACCTGCTCGATGAGGCGATGCTGCCCGCGACCACGCCGGATGGGTTCAATATGCCCATTTTGGTTAACAGCGGCTTGCTCGCCGAGCTCATGCCGAGTCACCAGCAGATGGCTGATGGCGTGGGCTTGTACCGCACCGAAGTACCGTTCATGATCCGTGACCGCTTCCCCGGCGAAGAGGAGCAGGCGCAGATCTACGCAAAAGTGTTGCAGGCGTTTCCACAGTGCCCGGTGGTGTTGCGCACGTTGGATGTGGGCGGTGACAAGGAGCTCAGCTACTTTCCGATCGACGATGCCAACCCGTTTCTCGGCTACCGCGGCATTCGCATCTCGCTCGATCACCCCGAGATCTTCATGACGCAGTTGCGCGCCATGCTCATCGCCAGCCGGGAGACGCGCAATCTGCATATCCTGTTTCCCATGATCAGCTCGGTGCGCGAGCTGGACGAGTCGCTGGACCTGCTCGAGCGGGCGCGTGAAGAGCTGGAGGACGAGGGCATCGTCGTGCCCTTTCCGCGCACCGGCGTAATGATCGAGGTGCCTTCTGCTGTCTATCTTGCGGAGCAGCTCGCGCGCCGGGTGGACTTCCTGAGCATTGGCACTAACGACCTGATTCAGTACCTGCTTGCCGTGGACCGCAACAACGCGCGGGTAGCTGATCTGTATGACGACAATCACCCGGCCGTTCTCATGGCGATCAAGGCGACCGTGGACGGGGCACACCGCGCGGGCAAGACGGTATCGATCTGCGGCGAGATGGCGAGCGAACCGGCCTCGGTGCTGCTGTTGCTCGGCGTCGGCGTGGACAGTCTGTCGGTCAGCGTGGCGAGCCTGCCGCGTATCAAGTGGGTCATCCGCACGTTCTCACGCGCGCGCGCCCAGGAGCTCTTCGAACTGGCGCTGTTGATGGAGGAGCCAGGTGCCATCCGCGGCATGCTCAACCGCGCGCTCGAGGATGCGGGTCTCGGTGTGCTGGTGCGCGGCCCCAAACGCTGAAGCATCTGGACCGACGCAGGGTGGCCCGATCGCCCCAAGCTGAAGGCTGTTTAAGCGGCCGATGCCGTGGCAAAGACCGACAAAATCACTCGGATTAACGACACCCGGATACGGGAATTTGGCCCCCCCATGCCATCGTGTACAATCCGCCGCCATCCTTAATCTGCAGTCGATCCAGCCGGAGGGCACAAACCATGGCCGATATCACGCGTCAGCAAGTCGAGGCGGCGCTCAAAGAAGTCACCGACCCGTACATGGGTAAAGACCTGATTTCCTCCAAGGAGGTCAAGGACATCCAGATCGACGGTGGCAAGGTCAATGTTTCCATCCAGCTCGGTTACCCAGCCAAGGGCTACGTCTCCGAAATGGCCAATGCCGTTTCCGAAAAGATCAAGGCAGCTGTGCCCGGCGTCGAAGCGGTCGACGTGTCGGTGGACTGGCAGATCACCAGCCATGCCGTGCAGAAAAACCTCAAGCCGATCGCCAACATTCGCAACATCATCGCCGTGGCGTCCGGCAAGGGTGGCGTCGGTAAGTCCACGGTCGCCGTCAACCTCGCACTCGCGCTCGCCGCGGATGGCGCCCGGGTGGGCATCCTCGATGCGGACATCTACGGCCCCAGTCAGCCGCGGATGCTCGGTATCACCCGCAAGCCGGAGTCGATCGACGGCAATACTCTGGAGCCGATGGAGAGCTATGGCGTCCAGGCCATGTCGATGGGCTTCCTCATCGATGACGACACACCCATGATCTGGCGTGGCCCGATGGTCACCCAGGCGCTTGAGCAGCTGCTTAACGACACCCGCTGGCGCGACCTCGACTACCTCATCGTCGACATGCCCCCGGGCACCGGCGACGTGCAACTCACGCTGGCCCAGCGCATCCCTGTCAGCGGCGCGGTGATTGTCACCACCCCGCAGGACATCGCCCTGCTCGATGCGCGCAAGGGTCTTAAGATGTTCGAGAAGGTGGAGGTCAAGGTGCTCGGCATTATCGAGAACATGAGCACTCACATCTGCTCGAAGTGCGGCCACGAGGAGCACATCTTCGGCGCCGGCGGTGGCGAGCGCATGGCGAAGGACTACAACGTCGAGCTGCTCGGTGCGCTGCCGCTGGATATCCAGATCCGTGAACAGACGGACAGCGGCAAGCCCACGGTGGTCGCCATGCCAGAAAGCCGCATCGCGCGGCTCTATCTCGACATCGCCCGCCGGATGGCGGCCCGCCTGGGTGCTGCGGCCAAAGACTATACCGCGAAGTTCCCCAAGATTGTCATTCAGAACACCTGAGTGCGGCGGTTCGGCCCGGGCTCTGCGCAGACGCAGGTCCCGGGCACGGCTGGGTGCGGTTGACCGTGTCCCAGGAGCCTATCGGGTATTTTACAAATCGGCCGCGCGAGTCGCGGCGTCTATGGGGTGCCCGATCCTTTTCGCTACATCGTTGCAGCTATTCGCTGCGAGTGATCGGTAACCTGGCCTCGATAAACCACTTGTGTGCCGCGATACTCCCTCAAGTCCGGCCGACTCCTGGGAGCGGATGTCCTGATCGGCGCGGTCAGATCGAATCTGGCAAGATGGTCTTGTATCGCGAAGCCGTTGCGCGCGGGCTCATCTGGGCCTAGGTTGTCATCGGTTTCGCTGCATCTTGGTTCGCCCCCATGCGCGCACGCTCCGTCTTCTTCGTTTCCGATCACACCGGGTTGACTGCCGAGGCGCTCGGGCAGTCGCTGCTAGTCCAGTTCACCTCTGTGCGCTTCATGCGTCACACCTTGCCCTTCGTCGACAGTCATGAAAAGGCGCGCTCGGTGTCGGAGATGATCAACAAAGCGGCTCGCGAGGACGGCGCGAGGCCGATCGTTTTCAGCACGCTCACCAACCAGCTGCACCGTGAAGTCATCCGTTCGGCCAACTGCCTGTATCTGGATTTCTTCGATACCTTCATCGGTCCGCTCGAGGCCGAACTGGCGGTCAAGCCGTCGGGCGCCCGCGGGATGCTGCACACGGCAGGCGCCAACTACAGTGGCCGGATCGACGCGATCAACTTTGCGCTGGCGCACGATGACGGTCTCGGTACGCACCTCGAGCGGGCCGACATGATCCTTGTGGGCGTATCGCGCAGCGGCAAGACGCCCACCAGCTTGTACATGGCACTGCACTACGGTCTTCTCGCGGCGAACTATCCCCTTACGGAGGACGACTTCGACACAGGCGGCATACCCGCAGTACTCGTGCCGCATCGGGGCAAGCTGTTCGGCCTGACGATTCGTCCCGAGCGTCTCGCGCAGATCCGGGAGCAGCGCCGCCCAGGTAGCCGCTACGCGGATCTCGCCAACTGCCGCAGACAGATCGCGCAGGCCGAGGCGCTATTCCGGGCGCACGGCATCCCCTACATCGATTCGACGTCCAAATCGGTCGAGGAGATCGCCAGCGCCATCGTCCACGAGGCCGGCTTGGGCGACCGGCTCGCCGAGACGATGGCCTAGCAGGCAGCCAAACGTCGGCCCCGCGATCCTGCGCCGAGGGCATCGCCTCGTCGCGTGGGGTCTCGTGTGTTCTTCCACTGCCCATCTTCGGGAAAACGTTACGCGTTTGTCACAACGATGAAGTGCGCTTCGCTAGAATTTCGCGGAGCGGTTCAGTGTCCAACGCGACCGTTGCGCGCGGCATGCATCCGCGCAAGGCAGTTAACCAAAGCACTTGGGAGGTGGCGATGGGGATCGTTCTGGGTTGTGACATTCCTGAGAATCTCTTCTACAGCGTCGAGCACAACACGTGGGTGCAGCGCGGGAGCGACGGCATCGCGACGGTGGGTCTGACGGCGTATGCCTGCGCGCTGATCGGTACGGTGCTCGCCTGCACCCAGAAGCGGCCGGGCAAAGTGGTGAGGAAGGAGCAGTCCTGCGCCACGATCGAGACCGCCCGCTGGGTGGGGCCGATGAGGAGCCCCGTGAGTGGCGAGGTGGTGGCTGTCAACGAGCACTTGGCGATGAGCCCGGCACTCATCAACGCGGATCCGTATGGTGAGGGCTGGCTGGTGCGCATCGATCCCGCCTTTTGGGACGAGGACAGCGAGGGGCTCGTCACGGGGGCAAATGCGCTCGCTGCGTTCCAGGCCAGGATGGTCGCGGATGGCTTCGCGGGAGCCTGATTCCGGCGTGGCGGCGTCTCGTCTTTAACGCCTGGCCACGGGAGGGCATCCTGCTGGCGCGTGGAGGTGAACCATCGACCCGAGGCGCAGGGGGCGCTCACATCCAGCGCAGCACGTTGGGCTCATTTGAATATTTGAAATTTCTAACTGGAGGCGTCGCTGGTCATCACCCAGCTGAACAAACCTGTTGATCTTCGCCCAAGTCCCACCGTTTTTCCTGGTTAGGCATCCTCGTGTTTGTAGTAAGACTGCTCAAAAATCATTCGTTTAGTTTCTAAGTTGCGAAAAATTCGGGCACTTTCTCTCCGTCAGGCTGTAACTTCCCATAAATATTAGGGATTCCTGTTTGACAGCGCTGTAGGCCTCTGCCACCATCGTCTCGTAAAAGCGACATTTTGTCGTCAAATAACTCTTTCAATACACCAAGGGTGAGATCGATGAAGTTCAGACCGACTTTCCGGCAGTCCCTCATTGCAGCGTCGGTTGCCGGATTGATGCTGGCCGCAGGCGCGGCACAGGCGACCAACGGATACGCCCCGCACGGGCTTGGCACCAAGGCGAAAGGCATGGCGGGTGCCGGTAGCGCGCTGCCGCAGGAGACGATGACGATGGCCAGCAACCCGGCCGCGGCGGTGTTCGTCGGGAACCGGCTGGATGTGGGGTTGGCGCTGTTCAGCCCCGATCGCAAGTACACCGTCACGGGGAACCCGACCGGCGCACCCGGCACGTTTGGTCTGAATCCGCGCACGACTGACAGTGACAGCAACCTGTTCCTGGTCCCAGACCTCGGATACAACCACATGCTGGGATCCGATCGGTCGGTGGGTGTGGTGCTGTTCGGCAACGGCGGCATGAACACGGATTACCCGGCGTTCCCGAACATGATGTGCCCGCCGATGACCGCCGGCACGGGATCGTTCTGCGCGGGCGGTGCGGGTGTGGACCTCAAGCAGCTGTTCCTCGCTCCGACCTACTCGCAGAAGATCGGCGGTATGAAGGCGGCCTTTGGTGCGAGCCTGATCCTTGCCTATCAGACGTTTGAGGCCACTGGCATCGCAACCTTCGGCCAGTTGAGCGCTTCCCCGACCAACCTCTCCGATAAAGGTTCCGAGGCGTCCACTGGCATCGGCGTGCGCCTCGGTATCATGGGTGAAGTGGCGCCGGGTCTGACCCTGGCCGCGGCCTTCCAGCCCAAGATCAGCATGAGCGAGTTCGATGATTACCGAGGGCTGTTTGCAGGCGAAGGCAATTTCGACATCCCGACAAACTGGCTGCTCGGTCTGGCGTGGAAGACGCCGATGGGCGGCACGTTGCTCGCGGATATCCAGGGCATCAGCTTCAGTGAGGTCGATTCGGTAGGCAACCCGTTTTCGAACCTGCGTAGCCCGCTCAATCCCACCGGTGGGCTGCTTGGGCAGTCCAACGGCCCCGGCTTCGGCTGGGACGACATGACGATCTTCAAGCTCGGCTACCAGTGGAGTACATCCCCTGACTGGACGTGGCGTGTCGGCATCTCGCACGCGAACCAGATCATCGGTAGCTCGGAGGTGTTGTTCAACATCCTCGCGCCTGCAGTCATCACCAACCACATCACCGGCGGTTTCACGTACAGGGTCAGCGCGAACAACGAGTTGAGCGTGAGCCTGATGCACGCGCTCAACGAGTCGGTGAAGGGGCCCAACCCGCTGGATGCGCCGGGCGCGCAGACGGTCGAGATCGAAATGAGTCAGTGGGACGTCGGCCTGAGCTATAGCTGGAAGTTCTGACACCCAGTCAGGCAGGATAGGGGCCCGGGGACCCGCGAGGTGTCTCCGGGCCCTTTTTTGTGTCCTGTCACATCCCATGACGACGTTCCCATCCATCCACGGCCTTTCCATCGCCCGCACGCCTGCGGGTTCTCGGCCCCGCTCAAAACCCTTGGCGACTCCAGCCGCGGGGTTGATCTCTGCACTCCTGGGCCTGCACCCAGAAGCAGGCCTCGCCGAGCTGTTCCTGGTCCGCGATCATAATCCCCTGGTACTCGCACAGGGCTCGCCGCCGTTCGCTGCGGTGAGTGTCCCGGCGTCCGCGGACTGGGTCGCTGGCATCGCGTACAGCCACAGCAACGCGTTCAATGAACAGCGTTCCCCTCGGGAGTACCTTCTGGTCGATGTCGAGACTCAGGTGGTGGATCTCTGGGCCGGGCGTCGGGTGGCGAGAGACATGACGCTCTGGGTCCATGCGCCGCTCATCCGGCATTCGGCAGGTGGTCTCGACGGGTTTATCGAACGCTATCATGCGACGCTGGGCCTCCCGCAGGGCGAGCGGGTGGGCTTTCCGCGCAATCAGTTCCAGATCCGCTATGAGCGCGATGGCGAACGGCTGATCCACCTCGAGGACGAGACTTCAGGGCTGGGGGACGTCAGCCTGGGCATTTCGCGCGCCTGGGCTGGATCGGAGGCGGTACCCCAGGTCGCTGTCGCGGCGAGTGTGAAGCTAC
Organism: uncultured Thiotrichales bacterium; assembly: GCA_964430355.1. Taxonomy (GTDB): domain Bacteria; phylum Pseudomonadota; class Gammaproteobacteria; order UWMA-0217; family UWMA-0217; genus CAYSFW01. The sequence continues at coordinate 1,139 of CAYSFW010000074.1, read as the reverse complement.
CGAGCGGTGATGCGTCCAAACTCACAGGATCAGGCGCTGTCGCCTTGGGCGTCCAGGCGCAGGCCGGCTGGCGTCTGTGGCCGGAATGGCAGGTGCTGGGCCGCTTGGGCGCCCAGTGGCTGGCGGAGGGTGACCTGCTGCCGCACCAGCAGCGCCCTTGGGTCGCATTTGGAGCCGCCGGAGTCGAGTGGCAGGCGGCTTCCCGGTTGACGCTACGCGCTCAGCTCGATCTGCACGCCGGTCTGTACGACGATACCCAGTTGCGGCTGCTGCGCGAGGCGCTCACGCTCACCCTGGGCGGCACCGCGCAGCTCGGCGAGCATCTGGCGCTCGATGTGGCCGTCATGGAAGATGCGCACGTCGAAGCCGCTCCCGATGTGACGTTAGAGGTCGCACTACGGCGCAGCTTCTGATCGTCAACAGGACCAAGCCATGACCGACAATCACTTGCCCGAAGAGGCGTTCGCCCGTCTGGATGCCGTGATGGCCGCGCTGCGTGACCCCGACCGCGGCTGTCCCTGGGACCGCAAGCAGACGCATCGCAGCCTGATTCCCTACTTGCTCGAGGAGGCGCACGAGGTCATCGATGCCATCGAGCGCGACGATGAGGCGGAGCTCTGCGAGGAGCTGGGTGACCTGTTGTTCCAGGTCGTGTTTCACGCCCAGCTCGCGCGCGAGCGCGAGGCGTTCGCTTTGCACGACGTGGCGACGGCGGTGGCCGACAAGCTCGTGCGGCGCCATCCGCATGTTTTCGGCGATGTCACCTACGCCGACGAGGACGCCTTCCGCAAGGCCTGGGACCAGCACAAGCGCAGTGAGAAGCAGGCTCGGCGGGGCGCCGACCCAGGCTCCGTGCTGGCCGATGCGTTGCGTTCCGCGCCGGCGCTGATGCAGGCGCAGGACATCCAGAAGCGCGTCGCCAAGGTGGGTTTCGACTGGACCGAGGTCGGTGGTGTTTTCGACAAGGTTCGCGAGGAACTCGCGGAGCTTGCCGCTGCGCACGCGCAGGCCGAAGGGCCGCAGCGCCTGCGCGAGGAAATCGGCGATCTGTTGTTTTCCGTAGTCAACCTGGCCCGCCACCTGGGCGTGGACGCTGAGGACGCGCTGCGCGGGGCCAACCGCAAGTTCACGCAGCGCTT
>CAYSFW010000073.1:0-2641 GCA_964430355.1 uncultured Thiotrichales bacterium | reverse complement strand
AGCCACAGTGTAAGTGTCATGTTACCGCAGTCGATCGAGAAGAGTTTTGCCGTGAACGGTGCGGCCGAGGGGGAGTTTTTCTTTGCTGGGTTGTCTGCCCAGGCGCGTGCCCTCGAGGCGCTGGGAAGCCTGGCTCAGGATGGCCCCCGGATCACCACGATAGTGGGGGAGCGTGGGGTAGGCAAGACCAGGGTATGTTCGAAATTTGCCGAACGGTGTGATGCGAAGCTCATCGTGGCGTGCGTGGTCACGCCCATGGTGGTCTCGGAACTGCATCGACGGCTGTTACGTGCGTTCGGCCTGACCGGTGCGGAGTACGCGGGCCAGCGTCCATTGGAATCGTTCTTCGGATTTCTGCTCGATCAACGGTTGCAGAACCGCAAGGTTGTGCTGGTTCTGGACGATGCGCACAAGCTCAGTGGTGAGGTCATCAACACCCTGCGCGTGCTTGCGCATCTCAAACTCGATGACGATCGTCTGTTACACATCGTCCTGGTGGGCGAGCCCCATCTCAATGAGGTGTTGCGTGCTGGCGAGTTCGACGCGCTCCGACCCGAGATCGGCCTGCGCATCGAAATTGGCAACACCTCGCGGGAGGAGTCTGATGCGTTCGTGCGCGCGGTGCTGGCGGAGGACGCAGAGACGGCGCATCTCACCGTCACCGATGACGGACTCTCACTGCTTTACCGTTACAGCGCAGGAAAAGTCGGTGGATTGAGGCTGCTGCTGGCCCTGGCTGCGGCTGACGCCGTGGCCAAGGGTGGCGCCCTGGCTGCGCCGTCGGTGTGGGAGGCCATCCAGACGCCCGACTGGGTGCGTCACCGAGACCGCGCAGGGCGTGCTGCGGGTGGGCTGGCCGAGGTACGCGAGGATCTCTCCTCCGGGCCCTGCGTGACGGTATTTCACGGCACGAGACGTCTGGCGCAGATCGAGATTCGGCGCAAGGCCGTAGTCTTCGGGCGCGCGCCGTCGTGCGAGATCCGCACGGACGATGGCTCGGTAAGCCGAACACACGCACGCCTGACGTTTACCGAGGAAGGGGTGCTGCTGCGGGACCTGCACAGCCAGAACGGCACGTTTGTCAACGGGCGACGTATTGACGAAGTACCCCTGCGTGACGGGGACGTGATTCGCCTTGGCAAGATTATGGCGCTGTTTTTTTACCGCAACGTGGGCGGCGCAGCGCGCCCGTTGCTGTCGGGATACAGCGCTGAGGAACTTGCTGAGGATCAACGGCTCGAGGCGCAGCTCGAGGAGCTGTTCATCAGCCAGGTGACCACCGAAGCAGCGTCGCGCGTGGTGCCGCTACGCCAGCAGGAACTGCCGACACCCCCGGTGGACGGGGTTGACGTTGCGTTCGTCGATGACGCGGCGGTGCTCGAGGAGCCTGCCGAGGCCGATCGGGCCGCGATGGGTGAGGCGGGCGGGACGAGCGCGGCGGTATCCGATGCCGCAGGGCTGCCCGTCGACAATATGGCGCTTGAGGAAGTCGTCGACCAAGCCAGTGAGCCCCCGGGGGAGCCGCCGCCCGGCACGCTGGTGTTGCCGCAGCCCCTGGCAGCCATCGAAGCAGCGGTTGCAGCCGAGGTTGCGACTTCCAGGGAAGCTGCGGCCGCCGAACATGAAACCGGCCACGACTGGGCGTCCGAATCGCAGGGCGACTACGCGATGGAGATCGAACTGCCGGCCGGGCTCGATTTCGAGGCGCCGATCTCGGAGATCATGGCAGCGTCCGCACCGGAGCCGACGCCCGAGATCGCTGAGCCCTTGCTCGAGGGGTTCCCTGATGTTGCCCGGGTTGCGCGCGATACGGCGCCGCAACCCGCCGATGAGCCGTCCGTTGCCGAGCACCGCGAGAGCGCACCGACGGGGATCTTCTCCGTCGCCGAGGCGCGCTTCGTCTACCGCATCGACAAGCCATTCTTCACGATCGGTCGAGAAGCCGAGAACGACCTGCGCATCGATTCGACTGCGGTCAGCCGTGCCCATGCGCTCGTCGTCTACGACAACGGCGCGCTGTGGGTCGAGGATCTCGACAGCGCCAACGGCACGTTCGTCAATTCCGAGCGCATCACCAAAAAGTCCCTGCGGGACGGGGACTTCCTGCGGATTGGCGACCGGATGTTCCGGTACGTGGCGCCCGCAGAGGGTGAGCAGTCCGGTGAGCTGGGTGAGCTGCAATCGGTTGGTTTGATAGGGTGGATCTCAACGCCGACGGTGAAAGTGGTCCCGCAGCCTGGCGAGCCGCGAGCTCCCGAAGTAACGGATGCCCCGCCCCAGCCAGTAGACGAGGACGGGACCGTGGCGGAAGCGCCGAAAGCGGGCGACGATGGCGCGATGTCCGTTCCAGCTGGCCTGGCGACTGCGCCCGTGGACGCGGGTCCACCGGCGCGCTCGTCGACCTTTGGGCTTCGCGCAGCGATCTGGGTCGCCGTGGGAGTTGCGCTGTCTGCGCTGTATTTCACGGCGACGCGTGAGGAGCGCAACGAGGCGCAGCGCATCGTTGCCGAGAAGCCCATGCCCACCGTGCGTGGACTCCCGGACACCACCGCGAACCTGTCCGGTACGCCCGCAACGGCCGCGAGCCCGGAGGTCGTGCGCGAGTCGAGTGCGCCGGCGCCGCCTGTGCCAACGCAGTCGT
>CAYSFW010000072.1:0-2704 GCA_964430355.1 uncultured Thiotrichales bacterium | reverse complement strand
CACACAACTGACGAAGTCATCGCCCCGGCCAGCCCGGCGGCGCACATCGCCTCCGGCTTCAGCTGGGTCATCGACTGCATCGACCCCGCACGCACCAAGGCCGCACTGGTCGCCTACGGCCGACGTAACAAGATCAAGCTTTTGACCACGGGTGGCGCCGGCGGCATGACAGACCCCACGCGCATCCGTATCGACGACCTCAGCAGCGCCATCCACGACCCCTTGCTGTCCAAAACGCGGCGACTGCTGCGTGACCACCACGGCTTTCCGCGCGACCCGAAAAAACGCTTCGACATCCCCTGCGTATTCTCGGAAGAGCAAGCCGTCTACCCCGACAGGGCAGGCGGGCTGTGCGAACGACCGGCCGGCGCGGCAGGTGCCGCTTTGAGCTGCGCCGGCGGACTCGGCTCCGCAGTCTGCGTCACGGCACCCTTCGGGTTCGTCGCGGCCGGACACGCCCTGCGCAAGCTGGCGATGGCGGAAAAATGATTCCAAGCGGATTCGATTCGAGGAGTTAGGTCTGCGCGACGCAGCACCGCCTGCGTTGCCGTCCTTTGAGCGCCTCCTGGAACGGGGCACCAGGAGGAACGCCCTTGGGAATTCATAGCCGCTCGTTCCCGCCGCGTTCCGCCAGGTTCCCGCGCGCCAGCAGGAAGTCCAGAAAAGTACGTGCAACCACGGAGCGCTGCCGCCCGGCAGGGTAAACGACATACCAGTGCCGTTCGATCGGGAAGCCTTGCGCATCCAGCACGGCGAATTGCGCGGGGTCGTGCAGGGCGAGGGTATGGCGCGACAACACCGAGATCCCCAGCCCGGCGAGCACGGCCTGCTTGATCGCCTCGTTGCTACCGAGCTCCATCCGCACAGTCAGGCGCAAGCCTCGTTCGGCAAACAGCCGCTCCACCGCCTTGCGGGTACCGGAGTCCGGCTCGCGCAGGATCCAAGGCTCCTCGGCCAGCCGTGTCAGGGGGATGCGTCTGGCGTTGACCAAAGGATGGTCGGGCGCAGCGAGCACAACGAGCGGATTGCGCATGAAGGGCTCGGCAGTTACCGCGAGCCCTTCCGGCGGCTGGCCGAGGATGTACAGATCATCGAGCCCTGCGGCCAGTCCGGCCAGCACGTTTTCGCGATTGCTAACGCGCAGCGACACCTTCACGCCCGGGTGAAGCTGCGCGAATTCGCCAAACAGCCTCGGCATGAAGTAGGTCGCCGTGGTGATGGCGAATAGCCGTAAGTGGCCCCCGGTCAAGCCCTTTCGCGCAACCAAGCCGAGTTCGAATCGCTTGAGCGCACCGAGGGCTTCGCGCGCGGCCGTGGCGAGATCCTGCCCGGCGGGCGTTAGCCAGACACGTTTGCCCTCGTGTTCGATGAGCGGTTGCCCCACCGCGTCCGCGAGCTTTTTCATCTGCATCGACACCGCAGGCTGCGTAAGGTGTAGCTCGCCCGCTGCGCGCGTGACCGACAGGTGCCGCGCGACCGCCTCGAAGATCCTCAGCTGACGAATGGTCAGATGCAGCATGATCAAATCATAAGTTATTAGTTATATCGGATATCAGAAACTGTGATTTTTTGCTTATGCGTTGCAGAGCCTATAGTTGCCCACGTTGCAGGTAGGGGCTTTCGGCCCTCCACCCGGAAATCACTTCGTTCGCATATCTACAGGAGACCGTTATGGCACTCGACCAATCCAGTCGCTACTCCGATCTGAGCCTCAAGGAAGAAGACCTCATTGCCGGAGGCAAGCACATCCTCGTCGCCTACAAGATGAAGCCCAAGGTCGGCCACGGTTATCTGGAAGCCGCCGCGCATTTTGCTGCGGAATCCTCCACCGGCACCAACGTCGAGGTTTCCACCACTGACGACTTCACCAAGGGTGTCGACGCGCTGGTGTATTACATCGACGAAGCCACCGAGGAGATGCGCATTGCCTTCCCGCTGGAGCTGTTCGACCGCAACATCATCGACGGCCGCATGATGATGGTGTCTTTCCTCACGCTCACCATCGGCAACAACCATGGCATGGGCGACATCGAATACGCCAAGATGTACGACTTCTACGTGCCCCGTCGTGCCATCGAGTTGTTCGACGGCCCCGCCAAGGACATCTCTGATCTGTGGCGCATCCTTGGCCGTCCGGTCAAGGACGGCGGCTACATCGCCGGCACCATCATCAAGCCCAAGCTGGGCCTGCGTCCCGAGCCGTTTGCCAACGCGGCCTACCAGTTCTGGCTGGGCGGCGACTTCATCAAGAACGACGAACCCCAGGGCAACCAGGTGTTCTCGCCGATGAAGAAGACGATTCCCCTGGTCTATGACGCGATGAAGCGCGCCATGGACGAGACCGGTGAAGCGAAGCTTTTCTCCGCCAACATCACCGCCGACGATCACAGCGAGATGATCGCCCGCGGCGAGTTCATTCTCTCGACCTTCGGTCCGGATGCCGACAAGGTGGCCTTCCTGGTGGACGGCTACGTCGGTGGCCCCGGCATGATCACCACTGCCCGCCGCTACTTCCCCAACCAGTACCTGCACTACCACCGTGCCGGCCACGGTGCCGTCACCTCCCCCAGCTCCAAGCGCGGCTACACCGCTTACGTGCTGGCCAAGATGAGCCGCTTGCAGGGCGCTTCCGGCATCCACGTCGGCACCATGGGCTACGGCAAGATGGAGGGCGACAAGGACGACCGCGCCATCGCCTACATCA
>CAYSFW010000071.1:0-28166 GCA_964430355.1 uncultured Thiotrichales bacterium | reverse complement strand
ACGCCGGCCTGAGCGAGTTCGCGCTGTACTACATCGGCGGCATCATCAAGCACGCGCGTGCGCTCAACGCGATCACGAACCCCGGCACCAACAGCTACAAGCGCCTGGTGCCCGGCTTCGAGGCGCCGGTCAAGCTGGCGTACTCGTCGCGCAACCGCTCGGCGTCGATCCGCATCCCGTACGTCGCCAACCCGAAGGGCCGCCGCATCGAGTGCCGCTTCCCGGACCCGACGGCCAACCCGTACCTCGCGTTCAGCGCGATGCTGATGGCCGGTCTCGACGGCGTCGAGAACAAGATCCACCCGGGCGAGGCCGCCAGCAAGGACCTGTACCACCTGCCGCCGGAAGAGGACGCGAAGATCCCGACCGTGTGCTCGAGCCTCGACCAGGCGCTCGACTACCTCGACAAGGACCGCGCGTTCCTGACCAAGGGTGGCGTGTTCACCGACGCCTTCATCGACGCCTACATCGAGCTGAAGATGCAGGAGGTCACGCGCTTCCGCATGACGACGCACCCGGTCGAGTTCGACATGTACTACAGCCTCTGATCCGGTCGACCAGACCGTGGGTCACGCCCCCGCCTCGGCGGGGGTTTTTGTTTTTGCCAAGGCGAGATCGATTCGATACATTGACGGCATGCGTCGCGCCCTCGTCATTGGTCTCATGATCCTGCCGCTGGTCGCGGCGGCGGAGGTCTATCGCTGGAAGGACAAACAGGGAAACGTCGTCTTTTCCGATCAGCCGCCGCCCGGGCGCAAGGCGGATCTGATTCCGCTGCCGACCCCTAACCTCTCGACCACAACCACGCCAACGCCAGCCGGCAAGAACACCGAGCCTGCGAAGGCACCAGGTAAGCTGGAGGAGGCCAAGGCAGCCGTCGGCTACACCACGTTCTCGATACGCAGCCCAGCCCCCGGCGAGACGATCCGCGCCAACACCGGGGATGTGGACATCAACTTCGACCTGGAGCCGCCCTTGCAGGTGGAGCTCGGTCACCGCTTTCGTTTCTTCCTGGACGGCCAGCCACTTCAGGAGGGCGTTTCGCCCTTCATGGTTCTGCGCAACCTGGACCGTGGCACCCATACGGTGCAAGGGCAGGTGATTTCCGCCGATGGCGTGCCCATCACGCAAACGGACGTCGTTGAATTTTATCTGCATCGACAATCGCGGCTCCGCTAATCAGCCAACGGCGCAACCAGCGCCACGCCGTGATACACCCCCGCGCTGCACTGCACTAATTTGGTGCATACTACTGACTCGAGTTCCGTGCTGGGTTTGATGTCCAAGGTGCTTCTCGCGCTCCATCGCGCCCGATAGCCCTTGCGAGCGCCACCAACACCCCGAGCGTAACACATCCAGCGATGGTGCTCGCCCAAGAGGTGGCATCGAACTTGCAATGATTTCGACGATGTCCGAACCCACCACACACCTTCAGCTCCTGGCGGAGAACATGGACACCGCGGTGATCCTCCTGGACGAGGCCTTCGCGGTGAGCTTCCTCAATGCCTCCGCCGAGATGCTGCTCGAAAAGAGCCTGGCGCGGGTCCGTGGTCGGCGGATTGCCGAAGTCTGTCCGAACCAGACGGACGTGCTCGAAATCGTCTACAGCGCAGCTGCCAACGCCACCCGCGTAAGCCGCCGCGAATTGAGCGTGCGACTGCCCTCTGGCAGGGAGATCATCATCAACCTCACCTGCACGCCGATTCAGGGCGGTGGCGTGCTGATCGAGATCCAGCAGATCGCGCGGCTTCTGAACATCTCGCAGGACGAGATCCGGCAGAGGGAGTACGCCGCGCTACGCCAACTCGTGCGGGGTCTGGCTCATGAAGTGAAGAATCCGCTCGGGGGTATACGGGGTGCCGCGCAGTTGCTGGAATCCGAACTGGAATGGCCCGAGTTGAAGGAGTACACGCAGGTCATCATCAGCGAGACCGACCGGCTGCAGACACTGATCGACCGCATGCTCGGCCCGCGCCGCCCGCCGGTGAAGGGGCGGGTGAACGTGCATGAGATCACGGAGCACGTCCGCCGCCTGCTAGCCGCGGAAGCCGGGCCGAACATACGCCTTGAGCGCGACTACGATCCGTCGATTCCAGAACTCATGGTCGACCGCGACCAACTGGTGCAGGCGGTCCTCAACGTCGCTCGTAACTCGCTGGAGGCGGTCGGGCCACAGCCGGGCGTGATCACGCTGCGCACCCGCATCGCCCGCCAGTACACCATCGATGGCGTGCGCCATCCGCTCGTGGTGCGCATCCAGATCCACGACACCGGGCCGGGCATCAGCGAGGACATGCAGTCCCGGGTGTTCTTTCCCATGGTGACGGACAAGGCCAACGGCACGGGTCTCGGGCTGTCCATCGCGCAGTCGCTGGTCAACGCACACGGCGGCATTCTGAAATTTCATTCGCAGCCGCACGACACCACCTTCGAAATCATCCTACCGCTGGACAACACCCCATGAGTGAAACCGTATGGGTCGTCGACGACGACCAAGCGATCCGCTGGGTGCTGGAAAAGGCGCTGCAAAAGGCCAGGCTCAGCGTACGCACATTTTCTGACGCCGCGGCGGTGCTGCGCGCCCTGGAGCGCGATGAGCCCGACGCACTCATCACCGACATCCGCATGCCGGGCATGGATGGCCTCAAGCTGCTAGAGGATCTCAAGACTCGCCACGCCGGGCTGCCCGTCATCGTGATGACCGCGCATTCGGACCTCGACAGCGCGGTTTCCGCTTACCAGGGCGGGGCCTTCGAGTACCTGCCCAAACCGTTCGATATCGAAGAGGCCATCACCTTGGCGCGGCGCGCCTGCGCGGCACGCAAGGCACACGATACCAAACTACGCGAGGCGCCCGCCCTCGGCCCCGACATCATCGGGGAGTCGCCCGCGATGCAGGACGTCTTCCGCGCAATCGGCCGGTTGAGCCATTCGCACATCAACGTGCTCATCACCGGCGAATCGGGCACTGGCAAGGAACTCGTCGCGCAGGCCCTGCACAAACACAGCCCGCGCGCCAACGCGCCCTTCATTGCGCTGAACATGGCGGCGATCCCTCGCGACCTGCTCGAGTCCGAGCTGTTTGGACACGAAAAGGGCGCGTTTACCGGCGCGCTCAGCGCACGCAAAGGGCGCTTCGAACAGGCACACCACGGCACGCTATTCCTCGACGAGATCGGCGACATGCCCGCGGAGATGCAGACCCGGCTGCTGCGGGTGCTCGCTGACGGTGTGTTTTACAAGATCGGCGGTCACGACCCGATCCAGGTGGATGTGCGCGTGATCGCGGCCACGCATCAGAACCTCGACCGGCTCGTGCAGCAAGGGCAGTTTCGGGAGGATCTCTATCACCGGCTGAACGTCATCCGCATCCAGCTGCCGCCGCTGCGGCGCCGACGCGAGGACATTCCGCTGCTCACGCGCTTTTTCCTCGCGCGCGCAGCCCTGGAGCTCAAGGTCGAGGCCAAATCGATCGGACAAGATGTGCTCGACCACCTCGCGCAGCTCGACTGGCCGGGCAACGTCCGCCAGTTGCAGAACACCTGCCGGTGGCTCACCGTGATGGCCGCCGGTCGGGAGATCCTGTTTCAGGATCTGTCGCCGGACTTGAGTGCCAGCGCACCCGAAGCAAAGCCCGCCCCTGAGGACTGGTCCGCGCAGTTGCGCAACTGGGCGCAGCAACGCATCGCGCAAGGCTCGCGACAGTTGCTCGATGAGGCAACGCCCGTGTTTGAAGAGACGCTGATTCGCGTTGCCCTGCAGAACACGCAGGGACGGCGGCAGGATGCGGCGCGACTCCTTGGCTGGGGCCGCAACACGCTCACGCGCAAGATCAAGGAGCTTGCGTTACACGATCTGGAGGGTCCGGAGGACTGATTCGCCCTACGCCGACGTCAAGGCGCTCGGCGGTCACCGTCCTTCGCGACGAGCGTTTTATCCGGGGCGCGCAGGGCCCGTTTGCCGAGCTCTGCCAACAGCGCCGCTTCAAGACGCTGGAACAGTTGGCCTGGTGACTGATCGAGCGCTCTACACAACGCTGACGTCGACAAGAGAAAAAGCAACGCGGCGAGCACGCCGAAGTGCACGGCCCTGAACCGAAAATCCCGAAGCGATCGCATGCAGCCCCCCCGCGCATTGTCCGCTCTGTTGTCGCGTCTGAACCAGAATGTCCGCCGGGAAGCGCGTCGCTACCTGCAGTCCCTAACGCCGGCCTGCAGGACGCCACCATACTAAATCCGCACGCTCACGGATCGCCCGCCCGGCCCCTTTTTACAAGCTGGGCTCAACCATAGTACAGCGCGTCATACCCGTGTACGCTGGCGCCGCACCGAACCGATCAGCGGCAACATTTGTGCCTCGAATGTTACATATCGTGCTCTACCAGCCGGAGATCCCGCCGAACACCGGCAACATCATGCGCTTAGCGGCCAACTGCAGGGCCACCCTGCACCTCATCCATCCGCTCGGGTTCACGCTGGAGGAACGCAAGCTGCGGCGGGCGGGCCTCGACTATCGGGATTTCGCGACGCTGCGCGAGCACCGGAATCTTCAGGGCTTTTTGAGCAGTATGGGGCAGGGGAACCTGTACGCCTTCTCGACGAAGGCATCATGCGACTACACGGCCGTACGTTACCTGCCGGGCGATTACCTCCTGTTCGGACCGGAGACGCGCGGGCTACCAGATGCCGTGCGCCATCACGAAAAGGTGAACACGCAGTTGCGCATTCCGATGCTTGCGGAAAGCCGCAGTCTCAACCTATCGAACAGCGTGGCGATCGCGGTATACGAGGCGTGGCGGCAGCTGGGCTTCATCGGGGCGGCCGACCCTCGCGGGGCGTGACGGAGTGTCTTCGATCGCGATGTTTGACGGTGCGTGCTGCGCGCGGAACGCGCTAATGGCGATTCGGCAATCACCCAGATGCTCTGTCGCGCCGCGCCCGACAGCATCTCGCCCCGCAAGGCGGCAGCCAGCTCAGAATTCTGGCCTAAGCCGCCGGCCAAGCAGTTCGCCGACGGCCTGCACCGGCGAGAGCCCTTCGTACAGGATCCGGTAGACCTCGACGGCAATCGGCATCTCCACGCCTTGGCGCGACGCGACCGCATGCAGCATGTTGGCGGTGACGGCGCCTTCGACAACCTGACCAATCTCGGCGAGCGCCTCCGCGGCGGGCTTGCCCTGACCGAGGGCAAGGCCGAAACGGCGGTTGCGCGACTGGTTATCGGTGCAGGTCAACACGAGGTCGCCGACACCCGCAAGACCCATCAGCGTCTCGGTCCGGGCCCCGAGGCTTGCGCCGAGGCGCATCATTTCGGCAAGCCCGCGGGTAATCAGCGCGGCGCGCGCGTTGGCGCCGAAGCCGAGACCGTCGGAGATGCCGGCCGCAATCGCCAGCACGTTTTTCACCGCACCTCCGAGTTGAACGCCGATGACGTCGGTGCTGCTGTAGACGCGCAGATGCTCGCCGTGAAATACCCGGACCATCTGTTGAGCGTACTCCGCTCGCGAGGCGGCCAACGTCATCGCCGTCGGCAGGTTGCGCGCGACCTCTGCCGCAAAGGTTGGCCCGGAAACCACGCCGTAGGGCACGGTCGGACCCAGCTGCGCCTCGACCAGCTCGTGGAGAAACCGACCCGTCGTCTTCTCGAACCCTTTGGTTGCCCACACGAGGCGTGTGCCCGGGGTCAGATGCGGCTTCAGTTCGTCGAGTAGGGGACCAAACCCCTCGCTTGGCACCACGATGACCCAGAACGCCGAGGCGCGTGCTGCCTGGGCGAGGTCGTCGGTGAGGGTAATCGAATCAGGCAGCGAGACGCCGGGCAGGTAGCGCGGGTTGGCGCGTGCTAGCTGCATCTCCGCGATCTGCGCGGAGGGCCTACCCCAGAGACAGACGCGGAACCCGTTGCGCGCGATCTGCAGCGCGAGGGCGGTGCCCCAGGCACCGGCCCCAAACACCGAGATGGCGTCGGCCGCGGGATTCGCGGGATTCACGGGCTCAGTGCGCGCTCACCGCCGGCGACTCCGCTGCCGCGGCCGCCTGCCGCTCAGCGAGGTGCTGCATGTAGAGGGCGTCGAAGTTAATCGGCGCCAGCAGCATCTGCGGGAAACCGCCCTTCAGCACGAGATCGCTGATGACCTCCCGTGCGAACGGGTACAGGATGTTCGGACAGTAACTGCCCAGCAGGTGGCCGAGCTGCGCATCGTCGTAGCCGGCGATCGAGAAGATGCCCGACTGCTTTATCTCGACCAGATAGGCAACCTCGTCGTTCGACTTCACGGTGACGGTGAGGTTGAGATCGACTTCGAAGACGTGGTCTGCAAGCTTGCGGAATGCCGAATTGAGATCGACGTTCGTGGCCGGCTTGAATTGCTTGGTGAACACGGCCGGTGCGGTCGGCGCCTCCCAGGACACATCCTTTAGATAGATTCGCTGGATTTCAAAGACCGGTTGGGGGGCCTGGCCTGGGGTTTCGTCTGCCATGATGGATTCCTGATGTTCAGAGGTACTGTCTGAGCCATGCGCTCAGTTGAGAAAAGTTCATCGCCCCGCTCACCCGCTGATATTCGCGACCGGACTTGAACAGGATCAAGGTCGGGATGCCGCGTATGCCGTAGGGCGCCGCCGCCTGAGGGTGCTCATCGGTATTGACCTTTGCAAAGCGGGCGGATGGCTCGAACTGGCGCGCCGCCTGCTCAAAGGCAGGCGCCATCATCTTACAGGGCCCGCACCAGGGCGCCCAGAAATCGACGACGAGCGGCAGATCCTCGCGCTCGAGATACCGCTTGAAGCTCGCCTCGTCGAGGCTGATCGGGTGGCCGGTGAACAGCGGCGCGTGGCAAGCTCCACATTTCGGATCTTGGGACAAGCGCTCCTCAGGGACGCGGTTCACACGATGGCAATGGGGGCAAACGAGTTCCACGGGCAACCACCTCTCAAGTAGTTCAAAGGCCGAGGAGCGGATCGAGCTTGCCGGCGCGATCCAACGCCGCCATGTCGTCGTAGCCACCGACGTGGTAGTCCCCGATGAAGATCTGCGGGACTGTGGTTCGCCCACTGCGTTGCATCATGATCTCGCCCTGCGCCGCATCACGGTCGACGCGGATCTCGTCGAATCCCACGTTTTTGCGCTGAAGCAGCTGCTTCGCCCAGACGCAGTAGGGGCAAAATGCCGACGTGTAAATCGTAACGCGGTGTTGATCGGTCATTTCTTGCTCACCGGAAGGTTGTCGGACTGCCAGGCGACAATGCCGCCCCGTAGATTGTAAACCTCCTCAAAGCCGTGCTTCTTCAGCAGGCTGCATGCGTGCTGAGAGCGGTGCCCGGAACGGCAAAACGCGATGACCTTCTTGCCCTTGTGCCGCTCGAGCTCCTGCATCCGCGTTTTCAGCAGCGACAAGGGGATGTGCTTGGCACCGCTGATCGTACCCTGCCCGTACTCGCTGTCCTCGCGCACGTCGAGCAGCAGCGTCGAGTCGGCGTTCATCAAACGTACAGCCTCCTGCGTCGAGACCTCCTTGAAGTTGCGGGTCAGCCGGCGGAGTTCCGTCCAGATAGTGAGAAACAGCAACGCCAGAAAACCCAGCACCAAGAACAGGTGCTTCTCGACGAAGACCATCACTTCGGACATGCGTTTTGTCTCTCTCGAACTTGCTGCGGGCGGACAGCCCAAACCCGCAGCGGGGCCATGCCCTCGCCGCGGCGCGATCGTTTTTTGGCTAGGCCGTCGAACCTGCGCAATGCCGGTGGGGACGGGTCCCGCAAGCGAGGCCACCCTCAAGAATCCGGGCTACTCCTGAGCGGTTGGTCGACCGATGGTCAGGAGCAGAACACCTCTTGCATCATGTCGATGAGGCGCAAGGTTCGGGCGTCGCCGACGCGGTAGTATACCTTGTTTGCGTCTTTGCGGGCCGCGAGAATACCCTTGTCGCGCAGGATCGCAAGATGCTGGGAGATGTTGCTTTGCGACGTTCCGACGCAATCGACGATATCCTGTACGCTCACCTCGCGGTCACCCAGCGTGCACAGGATGCGCAGACGCAGTGGGTGCGACATCGCTTTCAGAGAACGTGAGGCCCTTTCGATGTCTTCTTCGCGCTTCATGAGATCGGCTGCCCGAAAGCCCGCGCATTCGTTCTTTTGCTCAATCAATGCCGAACCCTCTTCAGGAATTTCAATATATAGTAATATTACATGCAAATTGCGCCGATGAATAGCTGATCGCACCCGCTCATGCACGCCTCGAATTGGCGAATTCCCCACAGAATCAAGCCTGCCCCGCGCACGCCGCGGATCGCCCCGGCACATGCGGCCGCCCTGCTGATTTTGCTCGTGCTCCCCATGAGCGGAGCGCTTCGCGCCGAATCGGAAAAAATTTCTAACATCGAGCAGAAGCTCAACCGCCTCGTCGAGCGGCTGAAATCCCTGGGCGGCCAGCAGGCCGACCAGAAGGCGGAGCTGCAGCGTGGAGAGCAACAGCTCATCGACATCGATCGGCGCATCTCCGACACGGTGGGCCGGATGCGTGCGCTGTCGCGGCAGATGCAGCAGAAGGAGGCGGAGATCAAGCGCCTTGAACAGGAGCAGCTGCGCCATCGCGAGGACATCCAGCGACACAAGGAGCTGCTCGCGCGCCACCTGAGCGCACTGTTCCAGGCGGGCCAGCACGTGCGCCTGCACGGGCTGCTGGAACCGCAGAAGCTCGCACAGTTCCTGCGCACCCAGAAGCATCTGAAGTATTTGCAGGACTCCCGCGAACAACAGGTTGGCCGGCTGCTCCAGCAAATTGGCGCGATTGAAGCCCTGACACGCGAAATCCAGGATCACACCCGCGAGCTCGACCGGCAGCGTGCCGAATACCAGGCCCAGCAGCTCGAGCTGGACCGACAGAAGCGCGAGCAAGCCAAGAGCGTGGCGAGCCTGCGCCAGGATCTGACCGAAACGCAGCGCGAGATCGCCCAGGTCAGCGCCGACCGCCGCAGCCTCAACGACCTGCTCGACCGGCTGCGCGATGAGGCTCAGCAGCGACAGGCGAAGGGCGCAGGCGAGGCCTTCGATGGCGACTCGCCATTCGCCAAGTACAAGGGCAAGCTACCGTGGCCGGTCAAGGGCAAGCTGATCCAGTACGCAACGGGCGTAAAGATCGTGACGGACGAGGGCGTCAACGTTCAGTCGATCGGCGAGGGCAAGGTGATTTTCGCAGACTGGATGCGCGGCCTCGGGCTGCTCGTCATCGTCAGTCATGGCTCGGGTTATCTCTCGCTCTACGGCCACAACGAGGCGATCTTCGTCAAGCCTGGCCAGTCCATTGGTGCTGGAACCGTCATCGGGACGACGGGGCGCAGCGGTGGGCAGGCGCAGCCCGGCGTCTATTTCGAGCTGCGCAAGGAGACCAAACCGCTCGATCCGTTCGCCTGGTGTGCGCGCGGGTAGGCGCCCTGCTGCCCCGTGGCGTCACGAGCCACAGCCGTGACAGTGACGTATGTCGCGACCGCACAGGGGTACTGGACCCGAACTGCTGCGCCGCTTCACACTCTGCACGAAAATCTAGTGATAGACTTACGCGGTTCTAACCGAAGCGACTGACGCCCGTGAGGAGTACTGAATGAAATCTGGGTCGCGCATTGGATTGGGCTTGCTGCTCGGCATCACGCTTGGACTGCCGCTCGGCACCGTCTATAACGTCGTGGCGGAAAAGCCCGTGGCCGTGCAACCACTGCCCCTCGAGGAGCTACGGATCTTTTCCGACGTCTATGCGCGCGTCAAAAACGACTACGTCGAGGCGGTCGATGACAAGAAGCTGATCGAGGACGCGATTCGCGGCATGCTCACCGGGCTCGACCCCCACTCGAGCTTCCTCAACAAAGAGGAGTTTCGCGACCTACAGATCGGCACGACAGGCGAGTTTGGCGGCCTCGGTATCGAGGTCGGCATGGAGGACGGCTTCGTCAAGGTCATCTCGCCCATCGACGACACGCCGGCACAGCGCGCCGGGGTCAAGGCCGGCGACCTGATCATCCGCCTCGATGACACGCCGGTCAAAGGCATGACGCTGCAAGAAGCCGTGAACATGATGCGCGGCAAAAAGGGCACCTCCATCACGCTCACCATCGTGCGTGAAGGGGAGGACAAGCCGCTCAAGCTCACGATCGTGCGTGACGTCATTCGCGTGGAGAGCGTCAAGACCAAAAACCTGGACGAGCCCGGCTTCGGTTACGTGCGCATCACGAATTTCCAGTCGAAGACCGTCGATTCGCTCAACGAGATGCTCGCCAAGCTCAAGGCCGAAAACGGCGGGAAACTCAAGGGTCTGATCCTCGACTTGCGCAACAACCCCGGCGGCGTGCTCAACGGTGCCGTAGGGGTTGCCGACACCTTCCTCAATTCCGGACTCATCGTGTACACGGAGGGCCGGGTTGCAGACTCGAAGGCGCGCTACGACGCGACCCCGGGCGATGCGCTCGACGGCGCGCCAGTCGTGGTGCTGGTCAACGCCGGTTCGGCATCCGCCTCGGAGATCGTCGCCGGCGCACTGCAGGACCACAAGCGGGCCGTTATCGTTGGCACCAACAAGACCTTCGGTAAGGGATCCGTCCAGACGATCCTGCCGCTGAAGGATGACAACGCGCTGAAGCTCACCACAGCCCGTTACTTTACGCCGTCCGGCCGCTCGATTCAGGCCGAGGGCATCCAGCCGGACATCACACTGGAGTCCCTCGAGATCGCCAAGCGCAAGGAGCCCGCGGTCGATCCGATCAAAGAGGCGAATCTCGTCGGCCACCTCAAAAACGGCAAATCCACGACCGAGCAGCTCAAGGAGGATGCCGCCCGCGAGGCTGAGAAAGGCGAGAAGAAAAAGGCCAACCTGCTCGCGCGGGAGGACTATGAACTCTACGAGGCGCTCAACC
This sequence comes from uncultured Thiotrichales bacterium, assembly GCA_964430355.1. GTDB lineage: Bacteria > Pseudomonadota > Gammaproteobacteria > UWMA-0217 > UWMA-0217 > CAYSFW01. The sequence continues at coordinate 17,263 of CAYSFW010000071.1, read as the reverse complement.
TCCTCAAAGGGTTGGTCATCGTCGCGAGCCGGCAGTAAGCGGGCGGGTGACCATGACCAGCGCGCTCGTTCCGCTTGCCCCGGACTTCGAGGAACTCGAAGCCGTGACCATCGTGGACTTGCTACGCCGCGCAGGCATCGAGGTGGTGACGGCGAGCCTGGGGGAGCGGACCGTGCGCGCCTCCCGCGGTACGGTCCTCGTGGCAGATGCCACGCTCGATGACGTGCGCGACCGGCTGTTCGATGTGGTGGTCTTGCCCGGCGGGCTGCCGGGAGCCGATCGCTTGCGTGACGACCCGCGGGTGATCGACATCCTGCACCGTCACGCAGACGCAGACCGCTACACTGCCGCCATCTGCGCGGCACCCAAGGTGCTCGCCGAGGCCGGGCTACTCGACGGGCGCTCCGCGACCAGCTATCCGGGCGTCCTCGAAGCGCTGGACCTGCCAGAGACCCGGCTGACAGCGTCCGCCGTCGAACGCGATGGCAAGGTCGTCACCTCACGCGGCCCGGGCACGGCCATGGATTTCGCGCTGGCGCTGATCGAGGCGCTCCTCGGCGCGCGCAAGCGCAAGGAAGTCGAAAGCGCGCTCTGTCGTCCTGCCGTCTCCTGAGTCAGCACGGTTACGTCTCCCCTGCGTGCGGGGAGATGGGATGAATCGATCAGCGCTTCCTCAATGATCACCGTACGTCCAGCGGCCTCAAACGCCGCCGGTGTGGACAACCTCGTAGTAGAGTTTTTCGAGTTCCGCCTTGTGTTTGGTCTCCTCGTTGGCGAGGTAGGCGAACAAATCTTTGATTGGCCCCGGCTCGGCGGATTCAGCAAGCGCCCGATACTGCTCCATCGCCGTATGTTCACGGCCCATCGCATACTGCAACACACTCTGGTCATCCGGGCTGTCGCCCAAGTCTGGCAGGTGGATGCAGTCTGAGAATCGCCCATCGCTCGCGGGCGTCTCGATGAGCGACTGGACCTGACGCTCGAGATCCGGCCGCTGCGCGAGGGCCGTGAACAGCTCGTAGTGACGCTGCTCCTCAGCCGCGAGCTCCTCGACCAACCAGCGCAGCTGCTTGCCGACCTTGGGGACCAGCGAGGTGTAAAAATCCCTCGCGGTCTGCTCGAAGGTCATCGCGACCTCAAGCACTTCCATGACCGTTTTTTTTGATTGAATCCGCTCGTAGGCGGATTGCGTACCTTCAGTTAGCGTCATGCCGCTACCTCCAGTTGACTGAGATAGGTGTCGATGGATGCCGCCACGCGGTGACCATCCGCGACCGCACTAACGACGTCCGGTCCACGCACCATGTCTCCGGCGGCCCACAGCCAGGGGAGACTGGTGCGCCCGTTGGCATCGACCTCGAGTCGGCCCCGGTTCCATTCGAGCGCCTCCGTGAGCTGCTCACCGAGGATGGAAACGTCGCTCATCTGGCCGATGGCCTCAACGACGAGCTCCGCCCGGTGGAACCGCGCGTCGGCCTCGTCGTAGGTCGGCGCAAAACGTCCTTGCGCGTCAAAGATCGACAACACCTTCCAGGTGCGCAGCCCCGCGACCTGATCGGCCTCGACGACGATCTCGCGCGGGCCACGCGCGTCGAGAATCGTCACACCCTCTTCCCGCGCCTCATTGACTTCCTCAGGATCGGCGAGGAAGTGCGTGAAGTCCTCGAGCGCCGTGACGGTCACCTGAACCGCGCCGTACTTGCGCTTTTGCAGCCGCGCCAGCGTCCGCGCGATGTCCATGGCTACGTTTCCGCCGCCGATGACCACGGCCGAGGCTGGCACGTCCAGCGTTTCGCCGGCGGCCACGAGCCGCAGCAGGTCGACCGCCTTTCCTACACCCGTCGGGTGCTCGCTGCCCGGAATCCGCGTGGAGCGCCCCATTTGCAGGCCGATCGCGATCAGCACCGCGTCGAAGTCCTGCTCCAGCTGCGCCATGGTCACATCGCGGCCGACACGCGTGTTGTAGCGGATCTCCACGCCGAGCGAGGTGATCACCTCGATGTCGCGGTCGAGCATCGCGGCGGGCAGCCGGTAGTATGGGATGCCGTAGCGCGTCATGCCCCCGGCCTCGCCGAGCGCCTCGAACACCGTCACCGCGTGGCCCTTGCGTACTAGGTCGAAGGCAGCGGTGAGGCCCGCCGGGCCTGCGCCGATGATCGCCACGCGGCGTCCCGTGGTGTACTTGGCCTTGCCCTCCGCCGCGATCTGCTTGACGCGTTCGTGGCTGACCGCATCCATCGCGTAGCGCTTGAGCCAGCGGATCGCGATCGGATCGCCCCGATGGCCCACAGAGCAGGCCGTCTCGCATCGGTGCGTGCAAACGCGGCCGCAGGTGTGGGCGAACGGGTTGGTGCGATAGATCTGGCGCACCGCCTCCTCGACGTCCCCGCTCCAGATGGCACGGATGTACTCCGGCGCGTGCATGTGGGTCGGACAGGCGTCGTGGCACATGCCGCACTGCACGCAGCGCGAAGCCTCCATGATCGCCTGGTTGGGCGTGTAGCCGGCGACGATTTCGTCGAAGTTGTCGACCCGCGCCTCGGGCGCGAGCTCCTCCATCGGCTGACGGTGCAGATCGACCAGATCCGCATCCGCGGACTTAGCCCAGCCCAGCCCGAAATGCTTGCCGTGGATGCCATGCGGATCGGGCAGGATGAAATAACTGTCGAGCTGGTCCGTGTCGCAGGTGTGCACATACTCGCGCGACAGCGAGATTGACCCCGTCGGGCACAGGTCCACGCACAGCGCGCACCAGCAGCAGCGACCGTAGTCGATCGCCGGGCGGAGGTTGCGCACGCCCCGCGCCGGGTCTTCCGGGAGCGAGGGCACCTTGACCATCGTGATCGCCGCGTTGTCGCAGACCTTCTGGCAGGTCGAGCAACCGACGCACTTCTCCCAGTCGTTGACGTGGAAGCCGCGGTAGTTGAGCGACGCTGGCCGCGGGCCAAGCGGCTCGGTCACCGGCCGGCGCGCGAAGAACGACAGCGTCTTGAAGGGGTTGAGGATGCTGCCTTTCTCTTTGTAGGCGATGTCGGACATCAGCGGTCGACCTCCGGCGGGCAGGCGTCGAGCGAAAACATGATCTGCGCGATATCCTCGATGCGTGCGCCCTTGGCCAGATGTTCAAGCACCTGCACAGCGTGCATCGACGAGGGGCCGCGCACATGCACCCGGTAAGGCTTCGGCCCGCCCTTGGAGACCACATACCAGGCGAGTTCGCCTTTCGACGATTCGATGCGCACGTAGGTCTCGCCCGCCGGCACGTTCCAGGCGAGCGGGTTCGGGATCGGCGCGCGGATCGGGCCCGTCACGGACGGCAGGCGCTCGACGACCTGACGCAGGATGCGAATGCTCTGCTTGAGTTCCTGGCGGCGCACCAGCGTACGTGCCCAGGCGTCACCCGCGGTCTCGGTCGGGATATCGAAGCCGAGCTGGTCGTAGACGAGGTACGGATCGTCGCGCCGCACGTCGGAGGCGAGCCCCGTCGCGCGCAGGTTCGGACCGGTCACGCCCCACTCCAGCGCTTGCTGCTGCGTCATCGCACCCGTGCCAGTCGCGCGGCGCACGAACACCTGGTTGGTGAAGAACAGGTTGTCGTAGTCGGGCAGACGCGATTCGAGGTAGTCCAGCGTGCTCGCAAGCCGCGCGAGGAAGCCCTCCGGCAGGTCGCGGCGCACGCCGCCCGGGATGTTGTAGATGCTGTAGACGCGCCCGCCGGTCAGCTCCTCGAACAGGTCGAGCACGAGATCACGGTCGGCAACACCCCAGTACATGGGGCTGTACATCCCGGTGGTCGCCGCGTGGCCGCCGAAGGTGAACAGGTGCGCGGCAATGCGGCTCAATTCGAGCTGCAGCACCCGCAGCCACTGCGCGCGCAGGGGAACCTCGAGCCCGCATAGATCCTCGATGGCCATCGAGTAGGCGACCTCCATCGGCGCCGGATCGGGCACGCAGATGCGCGGGACGAGGGCGATGTTCTGGATCCACAGCCGCTGCTCCATCAGCTTTTCGAAGCCGCGGTGCAGGTAGCCGCCATCGGCGCGGGCTGCGATCACCGTATCCCCGTGCAGGCGCACCTTGAGCGCGTAGTTGCCCTCGATGCCCGGGTGGTTCGGGCCGAAGTTCAGTTCGTATTCGTGGCTCGGCGGCTGGCGCTGGGCCTCGTAATTTTCCGGCCTCATGACGGCTGCTTCCGGCTGAATCGCTGCTCATCGGGGTAGATCGCGATGCCACCCCCCTCGGCCTCGAGCGCCTTGAGCCAGTCGGGGTGGTAGTCCTGCCAGTCGAAGTGCTCGTTGACCCAAGCCTCGGAATCGAACTCCTTGCGCATAGGCGGCGGGCCTTCCCACTCGGTCAGGATGAACTTCTCCATGTCCGGGCTGCCTTCGAAAAACACCCCGAACATTTCGTGGATGTCGCGCTCGAAGAAGGCCGCTGGCTTGTAGAGATCGTACACCGACAGGTACACACCCGGTTCGCGCGGGATGCGGATGTGCGCCGAGACGAGCATGCGCGTCTCGTAGGACCAGACGTGGTAGACGAGCTCGAACTGGTTCTCGTCCGGCCAGTCGACGCACGAGATCGCCGAGAGGTGGACATACGACGCGCGGCCCTGCAGCAGTTCGAGCAATGCCGGTAACGCATCGGCGCCCACGTCCAGGCGCATCCGTCGCGGCCCCTTGCGGCGCACCGCGACACCCTCGATCTTCTGCAGGATGTTGTCGAGCCAGGGCGTGAGCTCCTGCGCGGTCATCGCTTGAGCTCCGGGATTTCGAGTTTCATCTTGAGCGGCTCCAGCGCGCGGCGGTGCTTCTCGAGCAGGGCCGTGTGCTCGCCGAGCGTCTGGGGTCCGAACAGGCCGTAGTGGCGCGCCTCGCCGATCACGTCCGTCGGCGTCTGCCAGGTCTCGCCAAACAAGCGCTGCTGGTTGCCGAGGTAGTAGTCGTAGCGGCGGTAGTAGTCCTGCCAGGTGTCGGCCTTGTGGTTGCGGATGTTGTCCATCAGGCGCTGCAAGCCCTCCATGACAGCCTCCGGACGCGGCATGCAGCCGGCGATGTACACATCCACGGGCAAGTAATCCTCGAGCTTCTTCGCCGTCGCGTAGCTCTGCCAGTACATGCCGCCGTTGACGGTGCAGGAGCAGATGCCGATCACGTACTTTGGCGCGCCCATCTGTTCATAGGTCAGCACCACGCGCTTGAGCGTCTTCACCGAGACATACCCGGTAATCAATAGGATGTCGGCCTGCCGTGGCGTGACCATCGGCTGGATGCCCAGCCGCTCCATGTCGAAGCGCGAGGTCATGGCCGGTGGCAGCTCGATCGCCCCGCAGCCGGTGCAGTAGTGCAGGATGAAGAGCGACCGCGAACGACAGAAGTTCACCAAGTCGTCGAACACACGCGCGAGCGGATTGCCGCGCCGGGCCTCGACGAAGGGGATTTTTTGCAGCTCTCCCATTGGCTAGCTAGCTCCGGTTAGTGCATCACGAACGCAAGCCCCAGCAACCCGACCATCACCGGCCATTTCCACACCCAGCGCACCATGTCCTCCGTGCGGTAGCGCGGAAAGAGAAACGCGACGGTCATCGGGATCGCGGCGACCGCGAAGGCCTTGATGAGGAAGGTCAGCCAGTTCTCGCCACCGCCGAGGAACAGGGTGACGTAGAGCACCGAGGCGGTGTAGAGCTGGAAGCACTGCATGACGAACAAGCCGCCCAGGTACTTGCCGCTCATTTCGACCATCGGCCCGGTGGCGATCTCCGCCGGCGCGACATACAGCTCGAAGGGCTGCTTGCCGAGCATCGCCTGCAGGCCGATCAGGCCCGCGATGGCAAGCAGCGGCATCTGCACCGCACCCCAACCGCTTACGTTCGGCGCGGACTGCTGGATCTGGATGATCTCGACCAGGTTGGTCGTGCCAAAATGGTAGGCCACACCGAAGATCACGATCACGAACGGGATGTCGTAGGCGAGCATCGCCGTCAGCGCACGCGCGATGCCGATCGAGCCGTTGGGGTTCGCGCACTGGCCGACGCCGAGCGCAAGGCCGAGCGAAGGCACCATCATCAGGTAGGTCAGCACGATCAACCCCCCCTGCTCGGCGATGCCGTTCATACCGGGTACCGGCAGCAGGATTTCGGCGGCGACGTATCCCCCGACCGCCATCACGATGCCGATGTCGTGGATGAGTCCGTGCGAGATCTGCGTGCGCTTGCCGTAGAGCTTGACGATGTCGTAGAGCGGTTGCAGCAGGGGCGGGCCGACGCGGCGCTGAATCTTGGCCGCGATCCGGCGCATCATCAACACCATGGCGAGACCCACGACGAACGCCACGAGCGGCATCAGCACGAGTTCGAGCAGCAGCGCCTGGATATCCATGTCAGCTCACCACCCAGGCGACGGCGAGTACGAAACTAGCCAGCATCAGGAACGCAGGCTGCGCATGGCGGTAGAACCCGCCGAAGGCTTGCGCGAGCAGATCGGTCACCGAGACGAGCGACTTCTCGAGCCATAGGAAACTGCCGCGGTACCAGGGGCCGATCAGATGCATGAGCCCCGCGTAGAAGTTATCGCTGTATTGGTAACGCACATCGGCGGTCAGGAAGTGGCCGCCGGCGTAGTTGTCCAATTGGTGTACCCGCTTTGACGGACCCGCGGCGTAGAACAGGAGCGCGCCCACGCCAAAGCCGTAGAACAGCACCAGCACGACGTAGATCATGTCGAGGCTACCTTGCGGCGACGCCATGCCGCCCAGCGTGTACGGCACCACCGGGAGCCCGACCGCCTGCTGGACCGCGGCGACCCATGGCAACACGAGCCCCGGCAGGAAACCGGTAACGAACACGATGATCGACAGTGCGAGCATCGGGATGAGCAGGCTGAGCGGCACCTCGCGCACCTCGACGTGCTCCACGCGCAACTGGCCCAGGAAGGTGTTGTGGATCAGCTTGTACACCGACAGGATCGTGCCGAGCGTGCCGATGACCGTCGCCACGAACAACAGCGGCATGCCCTCCGCGATCAACGACTGGTAGATGAACCACTTGGACACGAAACCGCTCATCGGCGGAATGCCCGCAAGCCCGATGATGCCGATCAGCATCACCAAAAACGACAGCGGCATCCGCGTGACGAGGCCACCAAGGCGGTTCAGGTCTGCCGTGCCGGCGCGGTGAATGACCGCGAACACGCTCATCACCAGCGCCGCCTGGTAGGTCGCGTAGTTGAACACGTGCAGCAGACCACCCGCGCTGCCGGCCGCATCACCGACCAGGATGCCGAGCAGCATGTAGCCACCCTGGCCGATGCCGTGCCAGGCAAGGAGCATCCGCGCGTCGTTCTGTTTCAATGCCGTGTAGGTCGGCAGGATGATCGTGAGCGCCGCCACCCACATCAGCAGCTCGCGTGCGTCGAGAAAGGTGAAGGGCACGGTGAGGTCTGCCATGCGTGCGAGGCTGGTGAGCTCCACCAGCACCACGACGATCGCAAACAGCCCCATCCGCGAGGAGATCGCGCCCAGAAAGGCGGCCGTGGGTCCCGGGCTCAGCGCGTAGGCCTCGGCCTGCCACAAGTGCAACGGCAACAGGCCCATCTTGACACCAAAGCCCGCGGCGAACAGCAGCAGCACCACCCACAGCCGGCCCGCGCTCATCTGCGCCAGCGCCGCTGCGGCGTCGGCATAGCGGAACGACCCCGCGTCGGCGTACAGCAACACCAAGGCGCCGAGGATGGCCATCGCGCCGCCGATCGCGTAGGTCAGGTAGCGCATCGCCGCGCGCGTCGCATCGCCACCACCGAGCGCCATCAACAGGAAGCTCGCCCAGCTCACCAGCTCCCAGCCGATGAACAGCGACAGCAGATCACCACTGCCGACCAGCAGGAGCATCGTAAACACATTGAGCGCGAGCGCCACATGCAGGGTGCGAGCAGACCCCCCGTCGGCGACATACCGGTCGCGCCACGCGACTGACCCGTACCACGCCGAGGCGAGGCCTGCGCCGACCGTGATCAGCGCGAAGAACCACGACAGCGCGTCGTAGCGCCACGTGAGCGGCTGGTTGAGCACGCTCGCTGCCCAGGAAGCCATGACCGGCGCCTGCGGCACACCCATCTTGGCCAGCAGCAGGAGTTGCGCTGTATAGCAGATCGTCAGCAGGACACCCACGACGCGGAGCCGACCGAGCAGCAGGGCGAGGAGCACGGTCGCGGCCGAGGCGATCAGCAGTTCGTCCAAGGGGCTCATGGTGCGACCTTTGCAGTGACGGCTTGCGGGAACACCGTGGTGACGTAGGCGTTGGGATCCGCGGCCTGATGGGCCATCCAGCCAACACCCCGCCCGAGCGGGTCGATCAGCACGGTGGCGGCCAGCAGGAGCGCACCGAGCACCGTCGCCACGACGAGATTAGCGCCGCCATGCGGCGCTGCCGGGCTTGCCGAGGGCTCGGCGGAGCCATACAGCCGGGTCGCGACGCGGAACAGGTAGTTCGCCTCGAGCACGGTCACGAGCAGGGTCGCGCCAAGGACGAGCAGCGCGAGCGCCGTCCCGGACTCGGCCAGACCTGCCAGCACGAGGAGCTTGGCCCAGAAGCCCGGTAGCGGCGGCACGCCGATCAGCGACAGCGCAAACAGCACGAACAGGCCCGCCGCCCAAGGCGCCGAGCGCGCCGCACCGCCGAGGCCATCGAGCGAACCGTCCCAACGCTCGGCCAGTGCGAACAGCGCCGGCTTGACGACGAGATGGTGCAGCGCCACGGCAAGCCCCGCCATCACACCCGCCGGCCCCAAAATGGCGAAGCCGATGAATACGAGACCGAGCTGGCCCACCGAGGAAAAGGCCAGCATCCGGCGAAAGTCTCGCGCGCGCCACGCGGCAAACTCACCGCTCACGAGCCCAAGCACGCCCAGCACGAGAAGAATCTGCGCCGCCTCGGGCTGCGGGAACACCAGCACCAGCACGCGCAGGACGACGAGCACGGCGAGCTTCGACACGACCCCCGCGAGGAAGGCCGAGATCCGGGCGGGGGCAGTGGCGTAGACCTCCGGCACCCAGGTGTTGACCGGGAACAGCTCGGCCTTGACGCCAAAGCCGATCAGCAGGCAGACGAACGCGACCAGGCTGAGCGGATCATCGAGCCGCTCCGGCGCGAGCCGCGCAAGATCCGCAAGGTTCAGGGTCCCGGCGCGCAGGTAGACGATGGTCACGCCGACCAAGGCGAGAACGGAACCCAGCGCGCCGATAAACAGATAGCGCAGCGTCGCCACCCAAGCCCGGGGCGTGCCGCTTGCGGCCACGAGCCCGAGCGAGGCGATCGCTGCCAGCTCATAGAACACGTACAGGTTGAACAGGTCACCGGAGAGCGCGAGGCCCGTGCTCGCGGCGACGAGCAGCAGCATCAGCGCCTCGATGCGCACCCGTTCGCCCTCGGGCCGTCGCGGCCAGAACAGCAGCCCGAACACCGGCACGGCGAGCGCGAACACGAGCGCGAGCGCATCGACGTAAAAAGTGATGCCGAGCGGCGGCGCGAAGTTGCCGATGGCTACCGCAAACGGCGCTTCTCCGGCGTCCAACGCGACGCGCCCGAGCACCGCGATACAGGCAACGAGCGTCAGCGGACCCAGTACGCGTGCGAGCCACGGCACGACACGCTCCAGCGGTTGCAGCAGAAACGCGGCGAGCAGCGGCAGGGCGACGGGCAGCACGATCAGGCTCATGCGCCCTTCTCCACCGCGGGAGCCACGAGCGACCGCTCTCCGGCTGGTGCGTCCTGGCTGCTCGGCGGAGCCACACCCGTCGCTGCGGCGACATCGAGCTCCATGCGCCGACGCAGCTCGCGCAGGTCGAGCGTGCCGTAGGCGCGGTAGGCACGGATCAATACCGCCACGGCGAGCGCCTGCACGCCGACGCCGATGACGATCGCGGTCAGCACCATGGCTTGAGGCACTGGGTCGACCATCGCAACACTCGTCTGTGCGGACGTGAGGATGGGCGCCGCCGCGCCCTGGCGGTAGCCCGCGAGCACCAGCAGCAGGTTTGCACCGGTCTCGGCGATCGCAAGCGCGAGGATCATGCGTAGCCCGTGAGATGAAAGCACGAGCCCAGCGATGCCGATCACGATCAATCCGACCGCACCGACGTAGAGGACCAGTTCAACCGTCATTTCGACCATGGGTCAGACTCAGTCCGGGGTCTCGGTTTCGGCGAGGTGCGTGAGCAAGCCTGCCAGCTCAGCGCCAACCTTGAGGCCCACCGCGGCATACAACAGCGGGAGCGTCCCGGCCGAGACCAGTTCACCCAGGGCCCCCTTGCCGAGCATCGGCTGGAGGAATTCACCGCCTTCCAGCAGTGCCCACAGGCCGATCACGATGAAGGCCGCGCCCCCGACCCCTTCGATCACGCTGATGCCGGCGTGGCTCAACGTCTGCGACGGCCGGGCGAGGATACCAAGGAAGAAGGCCGCCGCGAGGACGACGCCCCCCTGAAAGCCGCCGCCCGGCGTCAGGTGGCCGTGCAGGATGATGTACAGCCCCACGACGACGAGTAACGGGAAGAGCAGGTCGGCGGAGGCGAGCAGCAGAAAGCCCCCCGGTGCATCGTGCCGTGCGACCGCGCGGCGTCTACCCAGCACGAGACCGGCGGCCGTCGCCGCGGCAAACAGGATCGACAACTCACCGAGGGTGTCGATACCCCGGTAGCCGAGAACCACTGCCGTCACGATATTGGCCGCACCGACTTCGGCGGGTGCATCGGCGAGGATGGCCGTACCGACATGCGCCGGCGTCGCGCCCAAGCCGAGCTGCGCTGCCACCACGAGGAGCAGAAAGGCGAGCCCACTGGCAAAGACCATGGAGGCCATACTACGCATCGCGCCGCCCCTCGGTCGTCGTGGATTCAACCGCACCGGCCCGACCGCTGTCTCCCTCGATGCGCCACAAACCCAGGCGGCGCAGTCCGAGCGCAAGCACCACCCCACCGAGGCCCGCCCCAACCGCGGCCTCGGTGAGCGCCACATCCGGCGCGCGCAGCAAGGCAAACAGCGCGGATACGGCGAGCGAGACGATAGACGAGGCCACCACGGCGCTCACCAGGTTGCGCAAGGTGAGCGTCGCAACGGCGGCGGCGAGCATGACCACAACCAGAAACAGCGCGATACCGGTCATGGGGTCCATCGCTTCAACCCCCTGCCGGGGTCTCGGGGGACCGGTCCGCGGGCGAGCGCCAGGGACGCACCCCGGCGATCATCAGGGCGCGGGCGATCGTCGAGGAGCCCACGGGGTTGGTAAACAGGATGAAGCCGGCGATACACACGAGCTTGGGCCACCAGTCCGGGTGCAGCAGCCCCACCCCGATCAGCATCGACAGCGCACCCAAGGTGACGGCCTTGGTACCGGCCTGGATACGGTTGTAGACATCGGGCATGCGCAGCAGGCCGAGACATCCAAGCGCCGAGAACAACGCCCCGATCAAGAGAAAGATGTCGGCCAGCAGCCTCATGAGCGCCGTCCCTCGATGGCACGCGCAAGCGCAATGACGCCAATGAACGAGAGCACGCCGTACACCAGCGCGATGTCGAGATACAGGGCGCTGTCGAGCAGCGCCGCGACAACCGCGAGCAAGGCCGTCGTGATGACCGACAGGGTGTCGGCCGCCACGACTCGATCGCCCGCGTGAGGCCCGATCACCAGGCGCAGCAGGCCGAGCAGCAGGCCGGCAGCCAGGATGGCCAAGGCGCTCAATTCCAGGAAGTTCAGCGTCATTGCAGGAACCCGCTGATGTGGCGCTCGAACGCCGCGGCTATAGTCCGTGTGGCGGACTCTGTGTCGACGTTCGGATCGCAATCCACCCAGTGCACTAAGATACGCTCGCCGCGGATATCCACGGAGAGGGTGCCCGGTGTGAGCGTAATGCTGTTGGCGAGCAGGAGTCTTCCCAAAGGGGAGCGCAATGAAGTGCGTACCTCGACGACGCCAGGCCGGATCGGCAGTGAAGGCGACAGCACACGGCGCGCCATGTCGAGATTGGATGCAATCAGAGCAACAAAAAAATTTCCCAGGTATTTGATCAGATAAAGCGGTGCCGCAGGGGTCAGTCGAACCGCTGAAAATATCGCAAGATGCGGTCTGGATATCACGCTGACGAGCAAGGCAACCATCAGCCCGGCCAGCATTTCCTGCGTATCGAATGAGCCGACGAGCGTCAGCCACAACAGCAGGAATACAACAAAGATCAAAATACGATGACCGATCGTCAGCGGTATTTCATACGACGGCAGGGTCGTCGAAACGGGATCGGAAAGCTGCCTAGATGTCATGCATTTCCTCGTAAAATCAATGCGCCGACCCAGCGGGTTATTCTGGCGATACGGCTTTCGATGGCTGCTCGGGTGAAAAATCGTAATCGCATGATGCGTGCAGTTCTTACCATCCACCCATCATCCTTCGATTTCACCGTTCTCGCCGCGCCGGCGCTGTGCCGGGTGAATCAACGCCCCATCAGTGAACCACGGTTCAGCAACATCCAAACACCAGCCTGGACACTCTCCCCGCGGATACGCGAGTCGGAGGTGCACACACTATAGCGCGGGACTGTGACACGCATATAGACAGTCCGTCCGACGCCGACAACCTGTAATCCGAACCTTGGGCCGGGCGTTTATCACAGGTAAAAATGTACTCTCGTATCACTGGCCCGAGCGCTGGAACATTTCATAGGCGACTTTAGTTTGTATTAGAAATCGGCTCGCTTGAATTCCTGAAATCCATGGAGCACCGGCTCAAACTTCGGGTCCAGGTTGCGTATCCCGCACGGCTGACCTGTCGTGGTTCCTACGTCATCGAGGGCTGCATCACCGATCTGAGCTCGGATGGTGCATTTTTCTCCTCGGCAGAAGCGGATTCGACGCGAATCAAGGGTATCGCGCTGGTGGAGTTCCTGGCTGGTCCAGGCCATGCCCAGCGAGCGATCGAGATGCACGCGATGGTGATTCACATTCAGCGCGGCAGGGGCGTGGGCCTGATGTTTCTTGGCCCGAAGCTGGGACGCAATCCCTCGCTGCCTGCCGATGGACCTCCCTTGCGGTCCCGACCGGCAGGTGATCAGGAGTTCCTGTCCGCTGCCGTCGGTCCGCCAAGTCCGAGTTCGTAGACCATAAGGGCGAGTTGCACGCGGTTGCGCGCACGAAACGCCTCTTGCAACCGTTGTAGTTGGTTGCGCACCGTGTTCGGTGAGATGCCCAGGGCCTTGGCGATTTCCTTGTTGCTGAGGCCCTTGACCAGATGCTCGAGGATTGCCCGCTCGCGCGGTGTGACCTGTATCCGGGTGTAGTCCGGCGACGGCCGTGGAGACTGAACCTCGCCATCCCCCGCTCGCGGGCTTTGCCGGACCCGCTGGATCAACGTCCGTATCATGGTATCGGCGACCCGGCATTCACCTGAGGCCGCTGCCTTGATCGCCTCGATGATACGCTCGGGCGATGCGTCCTTGAGCAGGTATCCACATGCTCCGCCGCGCAGCGCGCGCAGAAATACCTCGTCATCGTCGCTGACCGTGAGCATGATGACCTGCAGGTCCTCCTGAACCGCAAGCAGTTGGGGGACCGCGTTCGCGCCATTCGTGCCATCGGCGAGGTTGTGATCGAGCAGTGCGACGTCAGCACGGCGGGCACGCAGCCAGTCGATCGCCTCACCCACACTGCCGGCTTCGCCCACGGGCACGATGCCGTCCTCTTCCAGCAGCAGGTGGCGGATACCCTGACGGAAGATCGGGTGATCGTCGATGGTCAGGACCCCTATGGGTCGGCAGTTACTGGACTCAGGAGGCATGCGACGGAAACTCGAGAAAGACTCGGACACCCCGGGGAACTGCGGCTTCGATGACCAGGGCACCGCCCAGACGGCGCGCGCGGCTGTGCATCGTGGCGATGCCCTGGCCAGTTTCGAGTTCGCCCTCAGCGTATCCGTGGCCATGGTCTTCGATTTCTATGTGCAGAGTTCCGTCGTCCCCTCGCGAGCCTCGCAGGTTCGCCTTCTTGGCCCCGCTGTGCCGACGTGCGTTCCACAAGGCCTCCTGCACGATGCGCAGCACCTCGCGCTGTTGGGATGGCGGCAGGGCAAGATGCTGTTCAGGCAGGTGCACCGTCACGGGAAAACCATGCCACTGCTCGAAGCGCGCGGCGAAATCGCGCAGGTTGGTCCAGAGGCCGTTCTCCTCGGGGATTTGCAACTCGAAGATGGCCTCGCGGATCGTCGCTTTGGACTCCTCGAGCCGGGCGCGGATCGCGTGCATGCGCTCAAGCAGCAAGCCGCTGGCATGTTCTCGCCCAGCGCGCTTGATGAGCGAATGCAACTCCAGCGACAGGCCGTTGATCACTTGCGCCATGTTGTCGTGCAGGTCGTCGCTCATGCGCCGCCGCTCCTCGCTCAACGCGAGGCGCTTAGCATTCTGGTGGTGGTCCGCCGAATTCAGTGCAATCAGCAGCTGGTTGGCGATACGCCTCTGGAGTTGGACATGGAAGGCATCGAAGAAATCCGCCCGGTCAGAAAAACTACACAGCAGCCCGCGGGCATCTTCGCTTTCGCCGACCGGCGTCACGACCGCGCTGCGAATCCCGCTTTGCATCAACGACGCATGGACATCCACTGCACAGAATGGGGCGTCGTCCGGATCGAGCGTGGTGGCCCCCAGCCCCTCACCCAAACCTCGGCGCAGGTCGCGCACCAACACATGTTGGCGCTCCAAGGGCGTAGTAGACCGATCGAGCAGCTCCCGCATGCGACCGTCCAATCGCACCGCCGCACCGTGCGCGAACTGGGGTGGGTAGTCGCCCGCCGCACTGCGCACCGTACCGACTAACCCAGCCTCACTAGGACAATCAACGTACACCGTGAATGTCGCCCTCATCAGTCGCCGGGTCTCCTCAACGGCGTGCGTGAGGATTTCGTCGATCCCGAGAGAGCGGGAAATGGTCAGTCCGATCTTGTAGAGCGCCTCTGCCGCATCCCGCTGCCGATAAATCGTCTCGATCTTCTGGGCGTTCTGGATAGCCGCGTCGAGATAGACGCCCAGTCCACAGACGTCCGCCAGCGTCTGTTCGCTGTAGGGACATCCGTCGCTGGAGACGAGCTGTATCAGACCGTGGGTGGCCGGGGGTGCGGTCACCGGAATGCACATCATATTCTGGCGCGGTGTGAGCCTGATGCCGGTGAACGCGTGCACGGCCTCGCGCAACCCGGCCCGGATGATTTCACCGCCCCCGGAGACGTCGAGCATGCCGAAGCCAAATCCCCGCGCGCCTGCCGGGAGCTCCGTCCCGGGCGGGAGCAGGTCCGGGGACAGGCCCCGAACACGCAGGACCATCAGGGGTGCGTGCTCATGCTCGCCCCGCCACAGCAGGATGCCGATCGCCGCACGCGTGTGCTCGATGACGACATCGAACACCCGATCGACCACCAGTTCTTCGTCCTGGCGTCGGCTCAGCTCGTCGGCGATGCGGTGACAGAGCTGCACACAGAGCTTGTGGTGACGTTCGGCGGCGCGGAACCGTCGGTACAAACCACCGCTGGTTAGGATCAGGCCGGCTGTCGCAAAGGCGAGCCAAGGGATAGAACTGGACACCGTGGCTTTCCTCTGGAATGGGGTCTTGGTCAGCGCACCGCAACAATCTCTGACGATCTATCGGGGCCATCCAGCCGTGCGGAGATGCCCCCGGTCAGTAAGGCAAGCGCCCGGACGTTCGCTAGGTACGGCAGCTCGCGGTGAGCATCGCAGCGGGTTCCAACCTGCTTGAGTTTAGCCGGTGTTCGGCGAGGCGCTTTGTCCGAGGGGCAAGGGACCCACGGTACAAATGTACTCCTCGGGCGGCGGAGAGCTTGGTGTTGATATACCGCGGTAGATTGCTACCGCAGCGATCGCAGGCTCAACTGGCTAGTCTCGAGCCTATGGCCAGCCGCTCTATCTTGCCCACCATCCCCAACCCGCATTGCAAAGGCGGGGGGAAATTGTTAGCGGACACTTGCTTCGATTGCCTGATGGAGCTCATCCGGCTTTACCATCCCGCCACACTCGGTGAATCGCTGCGTCTGACGGCTGTTGCGGAACGCACTTACCGGACCCGACCGATGACTCGGGAGTAAGCCCCACGCTTGCGCCGTTCTCCGGGTGAAGGTGCCTGCTCCTCGAGCCCCTGGCCTGAACCGCGCCGGCAGTGCTTGTGACAACGGAGCCCGCTACTATTGGCTGCCCAGTTACCGCGCGTACAGGACAACCAATGCCAGCTCATGCTGCCTCGTTCACCCGTCGCACATGGTGTGTCGCCACCCTCGCGTTGGTGTGGGCTGTGGTCCTGGCCGAACGGGCCGTCGCTGCGGTGTGGCTGGACCGCGACAGCTGGAGTGATGCATGGGAGGCCAGTTACTCAAACTGGGTGGCCCAGGCGTGGACTGAAGACTTTCTGCTCGACCGCCAGCGGCCAGCCTACTTCGGTATTGCACATGACTGTGCGGACATTCCGTATCTGGCACGGCTGATTTTCGCGTACGAGAACGGCCTACCCTTCATCATCCACGATCCTGGCGGTCGCGGGACGATTTCCAACCGTACCACGCGCTTTGATGCAATCAAGTCCGAGACCGAAAGGTTACGCGCGTTCACGCAACACGTGACTGCAGCCGTCAGTTCTCAGACCCTGCCGAACGACAGTTATCCGATCGCCTTGGACAAGATCCGGCCCGGCGACTTTTTCCTGGTGCCCGGGGAGCACACCTACTTTGTCACCGGCATCGGCGCGCACGGCGTGCTCAAGTTTACTTATTCGACCACACCCACCGCTGCCCAGCCCATGCTGACCCAGCGCGCATTCCCGTTTTACGTGCCCACGGACGGCACCCGCATGCGTGATGGGTACCGCAGATTCAGACAGCCCGACGAGTTGGACCTGCCCTACGAGAAGATCCGCGACTTCAGCCCCGAGCAATACCAACTCGCCGAAAGCGTGGGGTTCGAGTACGAGGGGTTCGTCAGCGCGCTCGCGCGCCGGCGCGGCGCCGAGCCCGAGACCTTGGGGGACCAGGCCGATCGACCCCTAGGCGAACTGTGCGGAATGACCCGTCAGCCCCCACGGTGTGTGAACGATGGCCTCGAATACCTGACCAAGCTGCGCTCATCCGTACGCCGAGTTAGTAGCGAGGGGGAATACCGGCAACATTCGCGCTTCCACCCCCACCTGCCCCTGCCCCACCTGTACAGCCAACTTCGCAATATCTACCGAGCA
>CAYSFW010000070.1:0-49770 GCA_964430355.1 uncultured Thiotrichales bacterium | reverse complement strand
ATTTCGGACCCTCCGGTTTGCCTGTGAAGATCATCCAATCTTCCACATTGGGCACTTGTGATGCCGTCGGCCCGTGAGGGTCCGCCTCCTCGCTTCCGCTCAACTTCCCTCACGGGGGGAGGCGTCCATACCATTTCTCCGGGTGTTGGTCGATGGGGATGGTTAGGGGTCGCCGGTGCGCCGCGAGTTCATGGCAGTACGCTGCAGGGTCGGCAGTAGCTGTCGAGCACGCGTATGTAACTCTCGCGGGCGAATACGGACGGGTCGGGCTGGTTCTTTTGGCTGAGGCTGCCCTTGAGCTGCCGGACAGAAGCGTACTCGTGCGTCGCCATCCAGGTCCGCAGCTCGCTCAAGACCTCGGCGAGCCGTTCGGGCCCGTGCAGCAGCAGCGCGCTGGCCATGTGCGTGACGTCCGCGTCGGCGAGCAGCATCTTGAGCGCATCCCCGGCCGTGTGAATGCCGCCAGTGGCCGCGAGGGTGAGCCGCGTACGCCCGTGCAGGATGGCGATCCAACGCAGGGCGAGCAGAGCATCGGCCGAGGTCGACAGCTGGATGCGGTCGGCCACAGCGAGGGTGTCGAGGTCGATATCCGGCTGGTAGAAGCGGTTGAACAGCGCGATACCGTTAGCGCCCGTCTCCTCGAGCTGGCGCACAAAGTGCGGCAGCGACGAGAAGAACGGCGAGAGCTTCATCGCGATCGGCAGGCTCACCGCCTGGCGCACGGCGTGCAGCAACTCGAGATAGCGCCGCTCGACCTCCACGCTGGTCTGCTCGACGTTACCGGGCAGGTAGTAAACGTTGAGCTCCAGCGCGTCGGCACCGGCTTGGGCGAGCTCGCGGGCGAGTTCCACCCAGCCGCCCGGCGTGATCCCGTTGAGGCTCGCGATGACCGGAATGCCGAGTGCAGATTTGAGCGCCACGATGTGTTCCAGGTACGCGTCGATACCGCTCTGATAGCATGGGTGAATCGGCATAAAGCCCTGCGCCTCGGCGTGGCCGAGCGACTCATGCACGACGAAACGGTCGAGCATGGCCTCCTCGGTGCGGACTTCCTCCTCGAACAGCGAGTACATCACAATCGCCGCGGCGCCGGCGTCCTCGAGCCGGCGTGCATCGTCCAGGCAGCGCGAGAGCGGTGAGGCGGACGGCACCAGCGGATTTTTCAGGTGCAGGCCGAGATATTCAGTGCTCAGGTCAACCATGGGACTTCTCCCCACCGGGTTCGCTGATGACCGGGATTTTCGATAGTTCCACCAGTTCCTGGTAGCGCTCGCGCGCGGCGCGCTCGGCCTGCCGTACGAACTCGGCGGCCCGGTCGGGGTGGCTGCGGGCGAGCATGGTGAAGCGCGTCTCGGTTTGCGCGAACTCGCCGAAGGGGATCGACGGTGGCGCTGAGTTAAGCCGCAGGGGGTGCTTGCCGGGCGCACGCTCGCGCGGGTCGTAGCGGAACAACGGCCAGTGACCGCTGCTGACCGCCAGATCCTGCTGGCGCAGGTTGTACGAAAGGTCCACGCCGTGGGCGATGCACGGGCTGTAGGCGATGATGAGCGATGGCTCGGCGTAGCTCTCCGCCTCGTGGAAGACCCGCAGCGTGTGGGTGTCTTTCGCACCGTAGGCCACGTGCGCGACATAAACGTGCCCGTAATCCATCGCCAGCCGCGCGAGGTCCTTTTTCCCCACCGGCTTGCCGGCCGCGGAAAACTTGGCGACCGCACCGAGCGGTGTTGCCTTGGAGGTCTGACCGCCGGTGTTGGAATAGACCTCGGTGTCGAGCACCAGCAGGTTGACGTCGTAGGGCAGCGACAGCAGGTGATCGAGCCCGCCGAAGCCGATGTCATAAGCCCAGCCGTCGCCGCCGATGATCCACACCGAGCGCCGGATCAGATACTCGGCCAGTGCCTCGAGCCGACGCGCTTCAGCGCCGGGTAGCCGCGCGAGGCGCTGGCGCAGCGCCGCCACGCGCTCGCGTTGGGCGCGGATACCAGCTTCGCTCGATTGGTCCGCGCTCACCAGTGCCTCGGCCAGATCATCGCCGAGTTGGCTTGCGAGCGCCCGCGTGAGCTGCTGTGCCTCGCTCATGAGCTGGTCGGCGGCAAGCCGCAGGCCGAGGCCGAACTCGGCGTTGTCTTCGAACAGCGAATTCGACCAGGCCGGTCCGCGGCCCTCGGCGTCGGTTGTGTAGGGTGTGGTGGGCAGGTTGCCGCCGTAGATCGATGAGCAGCCAGTCGCGTTGGCGATCAGCATGCGGTCGCCGAAGAGCTGGGTGGCGAGCCGGATGTAGGGCGTCTCGCCGCAGCCCGCGCAGGCGCCGGAGAACTCGAACAGCGGGTCGAGCAACATCGAGCCCGGGATGGTCGTGTGCTTGACCAGCGTGCGGTCGGTTGCTGGGAGCCGTTCGAAGAACGCCCAGTTCTCGCGCTCGCGCTCGCGCAGCGGCGGCTGCGGGGCCATGTTCAGTGCCTTGCGTGAGATGTTCGATTTGTCGTGGATCGGGCAGGCGGCTACGCACAGCCCGCAGCCGGTGCAGTCCTCGGGGGCGACCTGGTAGGTCATGACCAGGCCCGGCGGGTAGTCCTTACTCTTGGCTGGCTGGGTCTTGAAGGTCGGCGGCGCGTTCGCGGCCAGCGCGGCCGGGAAGATGCGCGAGCGGATGGCGCTGTGCGGGCAGACGAACACGCACTTGCCGCACTGCGTGCACAGGTCTGGCTCCCACACGGGGATCTCCAGCGCGATGTTGCGCTTCTCCCAGGCGGCCGTGCCGAGCGGGAAGCTGCCGTCCTCGGGCAGTTGGGAGACGGGCACGTCGTCGCCGTGACCGGCGATCAAGGCACCCACAAAGCGGCGGACGAACTCCGGTGCGTTGGGGGCGACCGGTGGCGGGCGTTCGAAGGTGCTCGTCGGCGCGGGCGGGATCTCGAGCCGGTGCAGGTTGGCGAGCGTCGCGTCGATGGCCCGAAAGTTCAGCTCCGCAAGCCGCCGCCCCTTGCGGCCGTAGGTCTTTTCCACCGAGCGCTTGATTGCCGCGATCGCCTCCTCGCGCGGCAGCACGCCCGAAATGGCGAAGAAGCAGGTCTGCATCACTGTGTTGATGCGCTGGCCCATGCCGGCCTCGCGCGCCACGCGGTAGGCATCGATCACGTAGACGCTCAGGCCCTTGTCGATCACCGCCTGTTGCATTGCGCGCGGCAGCGTGCTCCAGACCGCCTCGCGTGGTGCCGGGGAGTTGAGCAGGAACACCCCACCGGGCTTCGCGTGCCGGAGCATGTCGTAGCGCTCGAGGAACACCGCCTGATGGCAGGCGACGAACTCCGCCTCGTCTGCGCCAATGAGGTATGCCGAGCGAATCGGCCGTGGTCCGAAACGCAGGTGCGAGACCGTCACAGCGCCCGACTTTTTCGAGTCGTAGACGAAGTACCCTTTGGCGTAGAGGTCCGTCTCCTCGCCGATGATCTTGATCGAGTTCTTGTTGGCCGACACCGTGCCGTCCGCGCCCAGGCCGTAGAACACCGCCTGGGTCGTGCCGCGCGTGGCATCCGGGCGGAAGTGCGCATCCCAGATGAGGCTCAGGTGCGAGACATCGTCGTGGATGCCGACCGTGAATTGGCGTTTGGGCTCCTGTGCTTGCAGTTCATCGAACACCGCCTTGACCATGCCTGGGGTGAATTCCTTCGAAGCGAGCCCGTAGCGCCCGCCGATGACGCGCGGCATGGGGCGGCCGTCGCGCGCCGCGGCCTGCGCGAGCGCGGCGAGGACGTCCTTGTAGAGCGGTTCACCATCGGCGCCGGGCTCTTTGCAGCGGTCGAGCACGGCGACGGCCTTGGCCGAAGCCGGCAGGGCCGCCAGCAGGGCCTCGGCGGCGAAGGGCCGGTACAGCCGGACCTTGAGCAGGCCGACGGACTCGCCCTGGGCCACGAGGTGTTCCACGGTTTCCTCGGCTGTCTCGCAGCCGGAACCCATCATGACGATGACGCATCCGGCATCGGGCGCGCCGACGTAGTCGAACAGCCCGTAGCGTCGCCCGGTGAGCTCGCCGAACCGGTCCATCGCCTTCTGCACGACGTCCGGGAAGGCGTCGTAGTACGGATTGCAGCGCTCCCGTGCCTGGAAGAACACATCGGGGTTCTGCGCGCTGCCGCGCAGCACCGGGTGCTCGGGCGAGAGGGCGCGGGCGCGCAGCTGCGCGATGAGCGCATCGGGGAGCATGGCGCGGGCCGTGGCCTCGTCGACGGCCTCGATCTTGGCGATCTCATGGGAGGTGCGAAAGCCGTCGAAGAAGTGCAGCACCGGGATGCGACCCTCGAGCGTTGCGGCCTGCGCAATCAGTGCGAAGTCTTGTGCCTCCTGGGGGGAGTTGGCGCAGAGCAGGGCCCAGCCGGTGGCGCGCGCCGCCATCACATCGCTGTGGTCGCCGAAGATCGACAGGGCGTGCGTGGCGATGGTGCGAGCCGCGATGTGGAACACGGCCGGTGTGAGCTCTCCGGCGATCTTGTAGAGGTTCGGGATCATCAGCAGCAGGCCCTGTGAGGCGGTAAAGGTCGTCGCGAGCGCCCCGCCCTGCAGCGCGCCGTGCAGGGTACCGGCTGCGCCGCCCTCACTCTGCATCTCGATGATCCGCGGCACGGCGCCCCATAGGTTGGGCCGCCCCTCGGCAGCCCACTGATCGGCGAGCTCGCCCATTGGCGAGGCCGGGGTGATGGGGTAAATGGCAATGACCTCGTTGGCCAGGTAGGCCATGTTGGCGGCGGCTTCGTTGCCGTCCACGGTCATCATCGGGCGCTGGGGCATGGCGTGGGCTCCCGTTGGGCTGGGGTCAGGAATTCTTGTTAGCTAACACGCCAGACCCCCGCCGGACTTGAGCTGGATCAAAGAAATCATAGCCCTGTTTCCCAACGGGGGTATCGTGACCGCGCGATGGGGTTCGTAGAATCCCCCGCACGCCACCTACCTGCTCGGGGCGTGGCACACGACCTGTTATTTCAATTAACTGGAGAAAACATGAGCGACGCATTGACCTATCTCGTGAAGGCGCGCGGCGACGCCCTCGGTCACTACTTCAAGTTTCTCAAGGAGACCGGCAAGCACCTCGACCCGAAAACCCGCGACCTGATCTCGGTGATCACGAAGGTGCACGCGCAGACGGAGAATGGCTTCCGGCAGTACGTGACGCGGGCGTTGCGCGATGGCTGCACGCCGGTGGAGATTCTGGACGCCATCCTGATGGCCTTCCCCGCGCTCGGGCTTGCGAAAACGGTGTGGGCCGCGGAGCAGATCCTCGCGCTGGATCTACCCGAGTTCAGCCCGGAGGTGATGAACGGCACGGCGAGCTGGCACGATCTCGGTGCGGTCGCGGAGTTCAAGGACGGGGAGACAGCGCGCATCGACTGCGACGGACGCGGCCTGTTCATCTACCGCAGCGGGGACGATTTCCGCGTCTACGACAGCCGTTGCCCGCACCAGGTCACCAACATCCCGCACCTCGCGCTGCATGGCGACCAGATCACCTGTCCTAAGCACGAGTGGAAGTTCGACGTGAAGACAGGCGCGTGCATCGAGAAAGGCGATCACCCGCTCAAGCACTTCGAGTCGAAGGTCGAGGACGGGCGGCTCAAGGCGTTTTGGTAAGCCGCCAGTAGCGAAGCGAGGGACCGGGCTCCGGCCCGGCCCCCTTGTTCGCCGGATTATGTTGCCTAACTGGCGGTACGTCTGCGCCGCCGCGAATCCAGCCAGCCCGCCAGGGCAAGCAAGGCGAGGCCCAGCGGGCTCATCGCGCCACCACCACGACCGCCACCGCCGCCTCCCGTCGCGCCGGTGCCGTCAGCACCGGGGGCCGGCGTCGCACCGGTGCCGCCGTCCGCGGGTAGCGTCGGGGTAGCGCCTGTCGCCGCGTCAGAGGTGTCGGGTGTGACTGGCTGGCAACCTTGAGGCTGGCTCGCGACAGGGGTGCCGGCCGTCGTGCTGCTGAAGGTGTCGCTAACGACGCCGCCGAGCAGCAGGGTGGGGTTGCTGGCGGAGGGAACGCCACCGATGCTGAGGACTGTGTTCGTGACGGTGCCGGGTGTGCCCGCCGCCGTATGCCGCACGCTGATGCGGTCGCCATTTTGCACCCAGGCGAGTCCGGTGCCGTAGGTGTTGCCATTCACCGCCATTTCGCCGCCGCAGACTTTGGCCGGAACGCGCACCCCGCTTTCCAGCCCGGTGACGGTGATGAGGTTGGAGGTCTGGACGCTGCCCGGCGTCGCATCGACTACATCGGTGAAGCTGAAGGCCTCCGGCGTTAGCAACCAGCCTTCGGCGAGGCCATCGTTGTTGTCGTCGCGGGCGAGAAAACGCCGAACCGAGAAGGCCGCGTTAACGCTTCCCGCCGCCACGATCCTGCCATCGGGTTGCAAGGCCAGCGCATTGCCGTAGCCGAGTCCGTCGATCAGGCGCCCGCCCGCGGCGAAGCGGGTGTCTTCCGTGCCGTCGGGCCGGTAGCGCACCAGCGCGTAGCTCGGATCACCGCCGGCGTTGTCCACGGTGCCAAGTGCGAGGATCGCGCTGTCGGGCTGGACGGTGAGCGCATTGATGACGTCGTTGTAGTAGGCGAGCTGGGTGACCACGACCCCGCTGCTGCCAAAACTGAAGTCCCGGCTGCCATCGGCCGCGTAGCGCCGCAGCGTGAAGTCCTGGCCAACCTCGAAGCCGCCCGTGTTGCGAGCCGGCGCGCTGCCGCCGGCGATGAGGATGCGGCCGTCCGCCTGCAGGACGATGGCGTTGGCGACCTCGTGATAGTCCGAGGTCCCCCGATCTCCGGTCACCACGCCATTCACGCCGAAGGTTGCGTCTGGCGTGCCGTTTGGCAGGTAGCGGACGACGGCGAAGTCGTCGTCACGGCCGTTGTTGGCACTGCCGGCCACGACGATGCGCCCTGCGCCGTCGATGGCGACGGCATTGGCGGCGGCGTTGCCCGTGCCGACCTCGGTCACGACCTTGCCGCCATTGCCGAAACTGGCGTCGAGTGTTCCGTCCTGCCGGTAGCGAGCAAGCGCGATGCGCCGGTTGGCGCCGGTGCCTTTGCTGTAACCCGCGGCAACGATGAGGCCGTCGGGCTGGATGACGATGGCGTTGATCGCCTCGTCGCTCGCCCCGATCCCCGTCTGCACGCGCCCAGCGGAGCCGAAGGTCAGGTCAGGCGCCCCGTTGGCGCGCAGGCGCAGCAGCAGGAAGTCCCCGTCCGTGCCGTTGCTGGCCATGCCCGCAAGGAGGATGCGGCCATCGGCTTGGGGGGCAATGGCGTTGATGCTCGCGCTGCTGGCACTCAGCGGCACGGTGGCCTTGCCGTCGCCGTCGAAGCTGCTGTCCAGCAGGCCGCCCGGCAGGTAGCGCACCACGGCGGCCGATGTGCCGGTGGTGCCGATCGCGTTACCTGCCACCAAGATCCTGCCATCGGGTTGCAGTGCCACCGCACGACCGCTGGCGACGCCCGCGGCCACAGCGGTCGTAACGGTTCCGCCGCTGCCGAAGGTGAGGTCGATATTGCCCGGTGCGGCGAAGGCGGGTTCAACGCAAAGCAAGGGGAGCAGAGCGGCCATGTAGCCGCTATGCGCCACCTGTCTGATCAATGTCACAGTGACCCCCTAGTGAGTCATTTCGTCAAGTTTTTAGCCTATGCCGTTGATCGTACCGGCAGGGTTTATGTTTTTTATTGAAATGTATCACGTAACTGAGGGCGCTGCTCTTGGCGGGGGCCGCTGGTCGGTGTTTATTTGCGGTTTATCGCAATTTGCTGGACGGCCCCGCTGGGCACTTCGAGGGCGAGCGCGAGGGTGCTGACAAGCCGCGTTCCGGCGTCCCCCGCGCTGGCCCCATAGCCGATGACGCCGTCTTCGTGTCCGGCCATCACGAACACGCCTGCGCAGGCGTCCATGCCACGCTCGAACAAGAGGCGTACGGCTGCGGCCATGTCTGGCGTGCCGTAGCTCACTCCAGCGGGTGTGGCGGGCAATGCGAGGCGGTGGGCGGCGCGCCAAATCTCAGGGCTGTGTACGTGAAACACCCAGTTTACTGCCGGGGCTGCGGCATACACCGCGGCGTGCGTGAGGGCTTCGGATGAGGGTGCGACGGGCCCCTCGGCGATGATGCGGTTGTGCTCGGGCATGACGCCTGTGACCCGAGCGTAGTGCTGCGCGCCGAGCCGTTCCCAGCGCCCGGTCTGCGTGCCGCTGATGAGGAAACGCTCGTGGTCCAGCCGCCGGCTGACGTTGCCAAAGCCCACGCCGTCGTAGCGGTGCGAGTCCTCCCCGATCAGCCCCAGGCGAAACAGCACGGTGCGCCACGCGTCGAGTTCGGCGAGCCCAGCCCATGGCAGGGCCGGCGCTGGTGTAAACTGCAAAGTGTACTTCGTGACGCCTTCGCGCTCGCTCATGTTCTGGGGCCTGCAGGTGGTGCAGAGGGTGTCTCGGTGTGGGCCGGTGCGAGCATTTTGTCGGTTGCTGTTCCGGAATCGTGTTCGACTCGTCAGTTTTGACCGATGAACGGCGGTATCCTATGGCATTTGATACAACGCATTGAGAACGACGTCCCATGAATGGATTCGGCTTCATCCGCTTAACGCTCGCCCTGCTGGTCGTCGATCATCATATCGGGTTGGTCATCCCGCGACTCAACGATTACTTCAAGACGCTGCCCTTCAGTCAGGACTTTGCCTATCTCGGTGTCGGGCACATCGCAGTCTACGGGTTCTTCGTCATCACCGGGTTCATGATCGCTTTCGTCTGGAACGACCAATACCGGCACTACGATCAGGGACGCAAGGCGTTCTGGCTGAGCCGGATGCTGAGGATTTATCCGCTGCACGTCATCGTCCTGCTCGCGTTTCTCGCGGCGCTGGCGCTGCTGACGGATGCCGAGCTGCCCAGTCCGGCGAAGATCCTCCTCAATCTGGTGCTGATTCCGCAGGCGGTGGCGGGATTCGTGGTCGACTTCAACCACCTGGCGTACTCGACCATCAACCTGCCGACCTGGACGCTGGCCTACGACCTGCTGTTCTACCTCATTGCACCTTTCATCGTGGGCAGCCGCAGGCGGCTGTGGCTGATCCTTGGCATCGAGCTGGCCTTCGTTGCGGTGCTGAGCGTCCAGCTGCCCAATGACTTCAAAACGTGGCACATGTACTACTTCACGACGGGCCACTCCCTGCTGCTCGCTTTTGTGGCCGGTGCGCTCGTGTATCACTACCAGGGCTACCTGCGCGGTAAGTACCGCTTTGTGCCAGCGGCTCTCGGCATTGCGTGGCTTTCGGTCTACCCCGTCGGGTTGACTCACTACCTCCTGGGCATCGTGGTCACGATTGCGCTATTCGTGGTAATCGCGGGTAACGCCACGCTGTTCGGCAAGCGCGACATGCTGCTCGGCGACATGACCTACCCGATCTACCTCGTGCATTACCCGTTGCTGCAATTGCTGGTCGATCAATCGCCCGGGCTCATTCCCTGGCCGTTCAAGGGCATTTCGGTCGCCGTGAGCACGCTGCTGCTGTCGGTGGCGCTCCTGTTCCTGGTGGAAGAGCCCCTGAAGGCCTGGCGCAAGCGGGTCACGCGCTTCGTGGTGGAGCGCACAACCCGTTTCGACGTGGCGGTGCCCGCGCCGCTCGCGCGTGCGGCGGTCCTCTACGTATTCCCGGGGGTGCTGGTGTTAACCGGTTTGTTGAGCTTCATCGTGGTGATGCGCGGAACCGCGGCGTAGGTCGTATGGCGGCGCTGCGGCGTTCTGTGGATTAACGCGCGGTCTGTGCCGCGCCCTTCTTGATCGCCTCGAACCGGGCGAGTGCCCGGTCGCGGCTCTCCTTCAGATCGACGATCGGCAACGGATAGTCCCTGCCGAGCGCGAGCCCGAGCCGGCGCAGCGTCGCTGAGTCGGCTTCCCACGGGCGGTGTATCAGCTTGGCCGGGACGCTCGCCAGTTCGGGTACCCAGCGGCGGACGTAATCCCCGTCCGGGTCGAACTTCTCGCCCTGGAGCACGGGGTTGAAGATCCGGAAGTACGGGGCGGCATCCGCGCCGCACCCGGCAGTCCACTGCCAGCCCAGGGTGTTGCTGGCGAGGTCGGCATCGACGAGCGTGTCCCAGAACCAACGTGCACCTTCGCTCCAGTGGATGAGCAGGTTCTTTGTCAGCAGCGAAGCGACGATCATGCGCACGCGGTTGTGCATCCAGCCGGTCGTCCAGAGTTCCCGCAGGCCGGCATCGACGATGGGGATGCCCGTCTGGCCACGTTGCCAGGCGGCGAGTGCGTTGTCGTCGCTTTCCCACGGAAAGCTGGCGAATTTCGGGTCCAGGGGTGCCGCCGGCGTGTGCGGGAAGTGGAACAGCAGGTGGTAGGCGAACTCCCGCCAGCCGATTTCGGACAGAAATACCCGCACGCCCTCGGCATCGCGCGCCCCCGCTCCATCCGCTGCGACGCGCGCGGCATGCACGATCTGGCGTGGCCCGACCTCGCCAAAGTGCAGGTGGGGCGAGAGTCGCGAGGTGGTCGGCGATCCGGGGAGGTTGCGATGCTCGGCGTAGCCACCGATGGCCTGCTGAACAAACTGTTCCAGCCGGTCGAGCGCGCCCGCCTCACCGGGCCGCCACACAGGGGCGAAGCCCCGGTCCCAGGGAATGCGCGGCAGCAGTTTGAATGCGTCGAGCGGCTCCGAGGGCGGCGCAACTTCGGGTCCCGGAACGTGCTCAGGGGTGGGCAGCAGGGGCTGGTCGATGCCGTGGGCGAGGCAGGCCTTCCAGAAAGGCGTGAAGACGCGAAACGGCTCGCCGGCCTGATTGGCGACTTGCCAAGGTTCGTGCAGCAGGGCCGCGTTGAAGCTCTCGGTGCGCAGGCCCCGCTCGCGCAGCGCCGCCTTGATCTCCCGGTCGCGCGCGATGGCGTACGGTTCGTACTGACGGTTCCAGTAGATGCCCTCGGCGCCCGTGGTCTCGGCCAGTTCGAGCAGCGCTGCGAGGCTCGGACCCCGCCGCAGCGTGAGGCTCCCGCCGCGGCGCCGCAGGCCCTCGTCGAGCGCCGTCAGACTATGGTGCAGCCACCAGCGCGACGCGCCGCCGGGCTGCCAGTCACCCGCCTCGATGGGGGCGTGGATGTAGACCGGCACCACGCGCTCGGCCTCCTGCAGGGCCTGCCACAGCGCGGGGTTATCGGCGAGCCGCAGGTCACGGCGGAACCAGACGATCAGTGTGCGCATGAGCGAGTCGATGGCGTTGGCGTTTGTCGGCGGCGCCCGGCCCCGGGATGCCCGGTCGAGCGCTCATCGCCGCGGATGTTCGTTCGCATCGCGCCGCACCGCGAGTTCACCCGTGGCGTCCGGGGATTTGCCGTGATCGTCCTACGCTGCGCGGCAGACCTCCAGCATGGCGCGTGCGGCGTTGCTCAGGGTGCGCTCCCGGTGGTGGACGAGGCCCAGCTCGCGCGTGAGCGCAGGCTCGACCGCAAGGACGTGGAGACGCTCGTCGAGCAGCGTACGCGGCAGCACGCTCCAGCCGAGGCCCGTGATGACCATGCTCTTGATGGTTTCCAGATAGTTCGTCTCCAGTCCGATGCGCAGCGCCAGCCCGGCCTCGGCGAAGACGGCCTCCAGGCGTTGCCGGGTGGAGGTGTTTGCGGCCGGCAGGATGGCCGGGTAGGCGCTCAGCGTATGGAGGTCCGGTGCGAGGACAGCTGTCAGGGGGTGTTCGCGGTGGCAGACGTATGCGAGCGGGTCTGGCCACACGGGCAGGGCGGCCAGCGCCGGTTGCGGCGTTGTCGGCAGCGTGATGATGGCCAGTTCGATGTCACCATGCGCGACCCCGTGCGCCGCCGAGTCGGAGTCCATGAAATTCAGGTCGAGCGTGACTTCGGGGTAGCACTGCTGAAAGCGGCGCAGAATGCGCGGCAGATAGTGCAAGCCGATGTGGTGCGAGGCGGCGAGGTGCAGATCCCCCTGGACGGAGGTGGAGAGAGCGCTCAGCAGGCGCTGGCTGTCCTCGATGTCGGTGAGGATGCGCCGCGCGCGCGGTAGCAACACCCGGCCCGCCTCGGTCAATTCGATGCGCTTGCCCATGCGGTCGAGCAGCCGCACGCCGAGCTCCGCCTCCAAGCTTGCCATGCGCTTGCTGACGGCGGGCTGCGTGAGCCGGAGCCGGTCGGCAGCGGCGGAGAACGAGGCCGCGTCGACTACGGCGACGAAGGCGCGGAGACCGTCCAGATCCACGATTCTAAAAAGTTATAAAAAACATGAATTACATGAATTTGTATAATACATGGACGTCGACTACGCTATATCACCGTGTGTTAACGACCCGAGAATCCTCCGATGGCCGGCAAAACGCTCTATGACAAACTGTGGGACGCGCACGTGGTGCGCACCGAGGCAGACGGCACGGCGTTGCTGTATATCGACCGCCATCTCGTGCACGAGGTGACCTCGCCGCAGGCCTTCGAAGGGCTGCGTCTTGCGGGTCGCAAGCCATGGCGTACCGATTCCGTGCTCGCCGTGGCCGACCACAATGTGCCGACGACGGATCGTTCGCGAGGCATTGCGGATCCTATGTCACGCCTGCAGGTGGAGACGCTGGATGAAAACTGTCGCGTATTCGGCATCACAGAATTCCCGATGAATGACCTCCGGCAAGGCATCGTCCACGTCGTCGGGCCGGAGCAGGGGGCCACCCTACCCGGGATGACGGTGGTCTGCGGTGACTCGCATACCTCCACTCACGGCGCGATTGCGGCCCTGGCGCATGGCATCGGGACCTCTGAGGTGGAGCATGTGCTGGCCACCCAATGCCTCGTGCAGAAGAAATCGAAAAACATGCTGGTGAGTGTGGACGGCCACGTCGGTCGCGGTGTCACCGCCAAGGATATCGTTCTGGCCATCATCGGCGAGATCGGCACCGCAGGTGGCACGGGGTACGCCATCGAATTTGCCGGCGAGGCGATCCGCGACCTGTCCATCGAAGGCCGCATGACGGTGTGCAACATGGCCATCGAGGCCGGTGCGCGCGCAGGCATGGTCGCTGTCGATGAGAAGACCATCGAGTACGTCAAGGGACGCCCCTATGCGCCGCAGGGTGCGCTGTGGGATCGCGCCGTCGAGGCCTGGCGCGGGCTGGTGTCCGATCCCGACGCGCACTTCGACCGTGTGGTGCGCATCGACGCCACGCGCATCGTGCCGCAGGTCACCTGGGGAACTTCGCCGGAGATGGTCATCGGTGTCGACGGGCGCGTGCCCGATCCCGCCGACGAGCCCGATGCGGTCAAGGCCGAGGGCATGCGCCGGGCGCTCCACTACATGGGGCTCACCCCGGGTACGCCGATTGCCGAGGTGTCGATCGACAAGGTTTTCATCGGCTCGTGCACGAACTCGCGCATCGAAGACCTGCGGGCAGCGGCCTCCGTGATCCGCGGGCGGCGGGTCGCGCCGAACGTGCGTCTAGCGATGGTGGTGCCCGGGTCCGGGCTGGTCAAACAGCAGGCCGAAGCCGAGGGGCTGGATCGGGTCTTCCGGGAGGCCGGCTTCGAGTGGCGAGAGCCCGGGTGTTCGATGTGCCTGGCCATGAATGCCGATCGGCTCGCGCCGGGCGAGCGTTGTGCAAGCACGTCGAACCGCAACTTCGAAGGCCGTCAGGGTCAGGGTGGGCGCACCCATCTGGTCAGCCCGGCGATGGCGGCAGCGGCGGCGATCGCCGGTCATTTCGTCGACGCACGTGAATTTTGACGGCAGGAAACGACCCATAACCCTGTTGCTGATGCCGTGAAGATGCTATGAAATTGCGGGCGAACGCACAGTGGGCCGTGGTACGCAAAGTTGCACTGGCCAAGTGGCGTTCGGTGGTCCGTTCTCACGTTGATGATGCCTGCAATCCACAACTGGAGTGTCACACCATGAAAAGCTTGATTCTCGTTGCCGCGATGCTTTATCTCACCGGCCTGCTGAGCGCCTGCGGGACGATGGCCGGTATCGGCAAGGATGTGCAATCCGCCGGGGAGAAGATCGAGGAAGCAGCGACCAAGAAGAAATAGGTCATCGGATGTTGCATTACCGATTGCAATCATCACTCTCCTCTGGTGCGCGCCTGGCAGCATTGCTGCTTGGCGCGGCGCTCCTCGTCGGTTGCAACGCCTTCCGCGGCTTTGGGCAGGATCTCGAGTCGCTCGGCAAGACGATTCAGCGCAGTGGTCAGCCGGCACCGGCCAACGGCGGCCAGCTGACAGTCAAGAAGGAGAAGGCGCCTGTCGCGCAGAATCCCGAGGAGCGGACTTACGTCTATCCGCTGGAGGGCCCTGCCTCGGCGCCGACGCCCGATGTGCCCTCGAACGCGGCGGGCGCCCCCGCGCAGGCAGCGCCGACGGTCCCCACGCCCACCAGAATCCCCTGAACACCCAAACGCCGTTCGGCCACGGTCTCCACGATGCAACCCTTTACTCGTCTGGACGGTCTGGTGATACCACTGGACCGCGCGAACGTCGATACCGACGCCATCATCCCCAAGCAGTACCTGAAATCGATCCGTCGCTCGGGGTTCGGGCCGAATCTGTTCGACGACTGGCGCTATCTGGATCCCGGCGAGCCCGGGATGGATCACACCCAGCGCCGGCCCAACCCGGATTTCGTGCTCAATCAGCCGCGCTACGCGGGCGGTGAGATCCTGCTCGCGCGTGAGAACTTCGGCTGTGGTTCGTCGCGCGAGCACGCGGTGTGGGCGTTGGAGAATTACGGAATCCGTGCGGTCATCGCGCCGAGTTTCGCCGACATCTTCTACAACAACTGTTTCAAGAACGGGCTGCTCCCGGTCGTGCTCGATGCGGCCGTGGTGGACGGCTTGTTCGCAGCGGTCGCCGCCACCCCGGGCTACCGGCTGGTGGTGGACCTCGCCGAGCAGACCGTCACGACGCCATCCGGCGAGCGCTACGGCTTTGAAATCGACGCGTTTCGTAAGCACTGCCTGTTGCACGGGCTCGATGACATCGGGCTGACGCTGCAGCACGCTGATGCGATCCGTGCCTACGAGGCGCGGCGCGCCGTGGAAGCGCCCTGGCTATTCCCCGCGGCGGGCGCGAACGCGCGGTGAGGGCAGACGCTGACCGCATGGACGAAAGAGCTGATGCGCGCGCATCCACCCCGAGTGAATTGGACCAGTTTTCGGCTGGTCCCGTGGATGAGCCGCGGCGGTGGCGTCGGTGCGACGGCCCGGGCACGGTTACGGGGCGCCTTGCCGAAAATCCGCGGTGTAGGCCGCGCGCAACGTGCCGCACCACCCAAATCGGCAATGGACCCGAATTTTTTCTGAAGGACTTCCCATGACCCCCAAGCTTTTGATCCTACCGGGTGACGGCATCGGGCCGGAGATCGTCGCCGAGGCAGTGAAGGTGCTCGAAGCACTGCGCCGCGAGTTCGGTTTCGACTTCGAGGCCGAGGAGGCGCCGATCGGAGGTGCCGGATACGATGCGGCCGGGCATCCACTGCCTGAGGCGACC
The DNA here is from genome assembly GCA_964430355.1 of uncultured Thiotrichales bacterium. Classification (GTDB taxonomy): domain Bacteria; phylum Pseudomonadota; class Gammaproteobacteria; order UWMA-0217; family UWMA-0217; genus CAYSFW01. The sequence continues at coordinate 34,287 of CAYSFW010000070.1, read as the reverse complement.
CTCACGCTCGCGCAGTCGGCGGATGCCGTGTTGCTCGGCGCCGTTGGCGGGCCTCAGTATGACGGCCTGCCGCGTGAGTTGCGCCCGGAGCGCGGCCTGCTTGGCATCCGCGCAGCGCTGGGGCTGTTTGCCAACCTCCGGCCGGCCATCCTCTACCCGGAGCTCGTGGACGCCTCGACACTCAAGCCCGAGGTGGTTTCCGGGCTCGACCTGATGATCGTCCGCGAGTTGACCGGCGGCATCTACTTCGGGCAGCCGCGCGGGATCGTGACTCGCGAGGACGGTCAGCGCGAGGGCTTCAACACCATGCGCTACAGCGAGTCGGAGGTTGAGCGCATCGCGCGCGTGGCCTGTGACGCAGCGATGCGGCGTGGCAAGCGCGTGTGTTCGGTGGACAAGGCCAACGTGCTGGAGGTCTCCGAGCTGTGGCGCGAGGTCGTCACCCGCGTGGCGCGCGAGTATCCCGAGGTCGAGCTGTCGCATATGTATGTGGACAACGCCGCCATGCAGCTCGTGCGCGCGCCCAAGCAGTTCGACGTGATGGTCACCTCCAACCTGTTTGGCGACATCCTCTCCGACGCCGCGGCGATGCTCACCGGCTCGATCGGCATGTTGCCATCGGCGTCCCTGAACAGCGAGGGGCGTGGCATGTACGAGCCGATCCACGGTTCCGCGCCGGACATCGCCGGCCAGGGCAAGGCCAATCCGCTGGCGACGATCCTGTCGGTTGCGATGATGCTGCGTTACTCGCTCGACCGAGCCGATCTCGCCGACATCGTGGAGGGCGCGGTCCGACGCGTGCTCCAGCAGGGACTGCGCACCGGCGACATCCACGCCGAAGGCATGCGGCGCGTCGGCACCGCGGAGATGGGCGATGCGGTGGTTGCCGCTCTGAACGCGGCGGCTTGAGCTGTTGCGGGCGTCTCGGGTTCCGCCGTTTAGGAATCTCCAGCGCAAAGCCCGCGAAGGCCAAGAAGGCGCATACGCGTCAGGTGGTCGGCGCGAGCGCAGGGTGCTCGAAGCGCGATTTTGACGGTCGTGGCGTGCAAGAGTCGGTCACCGGGCCGCGAGCCTGGGCACGGCGCGTTGCGTCTGGCGTGGTGGTTCAGTTTTCATTCAATCCAGCATTTTTCAAGAGTTGCAAGATAATGAGCAAAAAGGTTGATGTGGCGGTGGTGGGCGCGACCGGTGCGGTTGGCGAGGCGATGTTGTCTATCCTGCACGAGCGCAAGTTCCCCGTGGGCGAGGTCTACGCGGTGGCGAGCAGTCGCTCGGCGGGCAAGCGTCTGGAATTTGGTGACCGCTACCTGGTCGTTCAGGACCTGGAGACGTTCGACTTCTCTAAGGTGCAGATCGGGCTGTTTTCGCCCGGCGCATCCGTCTCTGCGGTCTACGCCCCCAAGGCGGCGGCCGCCGGGTGCGTGGTGATCGACAACACCTCGCAGTTCCGCTACGACGACGACATCCCGCTGGTCGTCCCGGAGGTCAATCCGCATAAGGTGGCGGACTACAAGAACCGGGGCATCATCGCCAATCCGAACTGCTCGACGATCCAGATGCTGGTCGCGCTCAAGCCCATTTACGACGCCGTTGGCATCGAGCGGATCAACGTGGCGACTTACCAGGCTGTCTCCGGTACGGGTAAGGAGGCCATTGAGGAGCTCGCAACGCAGACTGCCAACCTGCTCAATGGCAAGCCGATCGAGATGCAGGTCTACCCCAAACAGATTGCCTTCAACGTCCTGCCGCACATCGATGTGTTCATGGACAACGGCTATACGAAGGAAGAAATGAAGATGGTGTGGGAGACCCGCAAGATCATGGGCGACGACCGCATCGAGGTGAACCCGACCTGTGTGCGCGTGCCGGTTTTCTACGGCCACTCCGAGGCCGTGCACATCGAGACGCGCGAGAAAATCACTGCAGCGCAGGCGCGCGAGCTGCTCAGCAAGGCGCCGGGTGTGGTGGTGCTCGACGAGCACAAGGCCGGCGGCTATCCGACGCCCGTGACCGAGGCCGCGGGCCACGATCCGACCTACGTCGGTCGCATCCGCGAGGATATTTCCCACCCGCGCGGGCTCAATCTGTGGGTTGTTTCAGACAATGTTCGAAAAGGTGCGGCACTGAACAGTGTGCAGATTGCAGAAATTCTGAAAAAAGACTATCTATAACCTAAAGTTAGATAATATACTTAGAGTGAGATAAGCGAAGAAGCGTTTTGCTGACGGTTTGGCATGGAGTTTGGGTGGTCGATTAGCGAGCCAGATTGTCCTGAAGTAAGGCGTGACACCGCAACCGAATCTGCTGCGAGGATATGAAATGCGTAGATTGAAACTGGGCTTGACTATCGCGGGTATTATGTCTCCGACGTTGAGCTACGCATTGGGTCTGGGGGAGATCACCACCAACTCGACGCTCAACCAGACCTTGGACGCCGACATCGAGCTGATTTCCGCGGCAGCGGGGGAAATCAATGACGTCAAGGTGCGTATCGCCCCTGATGAGGTGTTTCGCCAAGTCGGCATTGCGCGCAGCCCAGTCGTCGATCAGCTGACCTTCAAGCCCACGATCATCAATGGCGTCCCCGTCATCAAGGTAAGTTCCCGCGGCGCGATTCAGGAGCCCTTCCTCAACTTCGTGATCGAAGTCGTGTGGTCGAAGGGCAAGCTCCTGCGTGAATACACGGTGCTGCTCGATCCACCCATCCTGGCGACGGGGGATTCCTCGCCGGCACCCGCCGCTGCACCTGTGGTGGCTACGCCGACCGTGCGTCAGGAGCCGCCCGCGGTCGCCCCTACGCCGCGTGCGGCTGCGCCGGAGCCTGCGGTCACGGCGAGAGCACCCGCAGTCGAGCCCGAAGGATTGCCTCCGTTCGTTACGGGTGCGCCGTCGGCTGCGCCGCCTGCCATCGCGGAATCCAGGCCGGCTCCCGAGCCGCGTCGGCCTGCTCGCGCGCCAGCTCAAACTACGCCTGCACCGGAGGCGGGTGGGAGCTTCCAGGGCCCGGGTTACTCCGTGCCGCTCGCCCAGACCTACTCGGTTGAAGACCTCGTCGCGCCGAAAGGTAAGCAGCGGGCAACGCGCCAGCCCGAACCGCCCGCGACACGTGCGGCACGCGAGCCGCAGGGTGCCCAGGAGGTGCCGCTGTCGGCGGTGGCTCAGGGTGATGGCTTGCGGCCGATCGATCCTGTGCTTGGTACGGACCAGATCTTTACTGGTGTGCCCAAAGAGACGTTCCCGGTGGCTGGGCTGGAGCGTGAGCGCACCGGTGCTGGTGCGGGCGAAACCTATCGGGTCAAGCGGGGCGATACGCTGTACAACATCGCCAACAATACGCGGCCTGCCGACGTCGGCGTGAAGCAGATGATGGTGGGCATCTATCGCGAAAACCCGCGCGCTTTCGTGGACGGCAACATGAACCGCCTGAAGAGCGGCTACGTGATGCGCTTGCCGGATGAGGCGGATCTGGCGAAGGTGACGCCGCGCATCGCCAATCGTGAGATTGCGAAGGCTACGGGTGCGTGGAGACAGTACCGGACGAAGCTCGCCGAGGCGCCGGTGCCGCAGACTCAAATCGCTGGCGCCGCAGACCGCAAGGCGTCCGGTAAGGGCGCGCCCGATACCAAGGTCGCCACGGCGCCAGAGGCGGCCGAGCCAAAGAGCGCGCTGGAGATCATCGTCCCAGAGTCCAAGGGCGAGGGTGCCAAGGCGGCGCAGGTGGCCGACGCTGGCAAGGCCTCGAGCACGGCCGCAGCGCTTGCGCGTGAGAAGACCGAATCGCTACAGCGCGAGAACGAGGAGTTGCGATCCCGCGTGGCTGAGCTCGAGGCGCTCGTTGCCGCCAAGGACCACCTCATCCAGCTGAAGGACTCGCAGCTCGTCGATCTGCAAAAGCAGCTTGGCAAAGGCGCCGTCGAGCTCGCCAAGCCGACCGAGAGCGCGACCGCTGCGCCTCCGGCCGAGCCTGGCAAAGGGTTGTTGCCATCGCTCGAGGAGCGCGCGGCGCCGGGCGAGGGGGGCAAGGTGGCCGAGAGCAAGCCGGCCTCCGAGCTCAAGCCGGTCGAGCCGCCTGCGGAGGTTGTCAAGCCTACACCACCCGCGAAGCCGGTCAAGGCCGCGGAAGGTGCGCCGGCTGAGGGCAGTCTGATTGACAACCTGAAGCGCGATCCCAACATGCTGATGGGTGCCGGCCTGGCCGGCCTGATGCTTGCCGCGCTCGCATGGCTCGTGTTCCGCCGCAGGCCGGAGCCCGAAGAGGAATTTGACGACACCCGGGTCCAGACGGTGATCACCGAACGCGAGGGTGGTGTTGCGCCCGCGCCGGACCTGCGCGAGACGGTGGTCGATTCGGACTACGAAGAGGACTCGACGCTGCATCGTGAAAGTGAAGTCGAGCGAACAGTCCAGATGAGTCGCGAAGACCTCACGGAGAAGCTCTCGGAGGAGGCCGTGAGCGGTGGGCTCGCCGCGGAAGCGGGTGAGGATGTGGACGACGATGAGGTGCTGTCGGAGGCCAACATCTACATGGCCTACGGTTTGCACGACCAGGCGCTCGACGTGTTGAAACCCGCGGTCGAGGCCAACCCGCACCGCATCGATTATCAGGTCAAGCTCGCCGAGGTCTACCACGCGCTTCGTGACAAAGCGAACTTCCTGAGCGTCGCCAGCGGCCTGCACGGACAGCTGGAGTCCCGCGACCCGGATGCCTGGCACAAGCTCGGGGGCCTTGCGCGCGATCTCGACATCAAGGACCCCATGTTCGAAGGCGTCGAGCTCGGTACTTCGACTGCCGAGATGGATGTCCAGCCGGCCACGCCTGACTACGACCTCAGCGCTGAAACGGCGTCCTGGTCGAAGGACGCGACGCAGCATGAGATCAACACGGTGTCGCTCGAAGGCATCGACTTTGGCAAGGAGGAATACGAAGAGGAGCGCAACCCCGCCGGGGAGTTCCGCCTGCCCGATCTCGACGAGCTGAGTCGCTCGCTGCAAATCGAGCGCGACGAGGCGCTGAGCGCGCTGTCCGTTCGGGATGACGAGGACGAGGATGGTGTTATTGATCGCGGCAATCTGGAGAGTCGGCCAAGGACCCTGTCGCCGGACGATCACCTGACGCTTGCTGACGTCGAAGAGGAGTTCACGGTGCTGACCACGGGCTCCGATGAGATGAACACCAAGCTCGATCTGGCCAAGGCCTACATCGACATGGGCGACGACGAAGGTGCCCGCGAGGCGCTGGAGGAAGTCATGGCTCAGGGCACCGATGAGCAGCGGCAGGAGGCCAGCAAGCTCATGGCCCAGCTGGGCTGATCTTCGCTGGCAGTTCTATCGAGCAAGAAGCCGGGCCTGTCCTGGCTTTTTGCGTGTTGCGCAATGCCTTCGCTATGCAGTTACAGCGGGGCCGCGTGCCTTGCTCAATGCGCGCGCAAGCACCGGCCGCCCGCCAGCCCTCTGACCGTCGTTCTCCACGGCGTAGACCGCTGCCCGCGTCCGCTGCGCCGTAATGCCTTCACCTCCCGTGCATCCGTCTCATGTGCGATAGCTCGCACGGATCTCGACTTGACGACGACCGAATGAGAATTGCGCTCGGTATCGAATACGACGGAAGTCGCTTCAGCGGGTGGCAGCGCCTTTCGCACGCCCGAACAGTTCAGGCCGAGGTCGAGCGCGCCATCGGGACCGTCGCCGCGCAGCCGGTCCACGTCGTTTGCGCGGGGCGCACGGATGCCGGTGTGCACGCGTCCGGGCAGGTGATCCACTTCGACACCGAGTCGCTACGCCCGGTGCACGCATGGGTCATGGGGGTAAACGCCAGCCTGCCGGATGATGTCTCGGTGCGCTGGGCCATGGAGGTCAGCAGCGACTTCCATGCGCGCTACTCAGCCATCAGCCGCGCGTACCGCTACGTGATCCTGAACCGAGGCGCGCGTAGCGCGCTGTACAGTTCGCGCGCGACCTGGGTTCGCGCGGGCTTGGACGCCGGCGTGATGCACGAAGCCGCCCAGGCGCTGGTTGGTGAGCACGACTTTTCGAGCTTTCGTGCGGCGGGCTGCCAGGCCAGGCACCCGGTGCGCCGCATCGAGGAAATTGGCGTGCATCGGAGTGGGGATTTCGTGTACGTCGATGTCCGTGCCAACGCCTTTCTGCATCACATGGTGCGCAACATCGCCGGCGCCTTGATTGCCGTGGGCACCGGCGCGCGGCCGTCGTCCTGGATGGCCGAGCTGTTGGCGCTCCGCAATCGCGACCTGGGCGGCGTCACCGCGGCGCCGCAGGGGCTCTACCTCGTTGGAGTACGCTATCCTGCCAACTTTGGCATCCCGGCACCCGGTGCGCCGCTGATCTTTAGCTGAGTGGCGCGTTTGTTACCCCTGGGGCTTCTGCTAGAATCGAGCACTTCCGGTTACCCGCCTCTCTGCCAACCGACGCGGCAGGCCGGGGTGACTTTGTGCCCACGGCAGGTCGGGTCGGCCTTTTGAAGATTCATGCCACACGTCCCTCATCATGAGTTCTCCTCTCACGCATCCGCTGGGAATACAGTGCTCGGCGCGGTCGCAAAACTGAGTCGCACCCAGGCTTGCCCATGCGCACCCGCGTAAAGATCTGTGGCATCACGCGCGTCGAGGACGCGCTCTGCGCGGCACGCTGCGGCGCGGATGCGATCGGGCTGGTGTTCTATCGCAGGAGTCCGCGTGCCGTGACACACGAGCAGGCGCGCGCGATTGCCGTCGCGTTGCCGCCATTCGTTGCGGCGGTCGGTCTCTTCGTCAACCCGACGCCTGAGGAGGTGGGAGCCGCGCTGCGCGAGGTGCCGCTGCAGGTGTTGCAGTTCCACGGCGACGAATGCCCCGCGGACTGCGGGCGATATGGGTTGCCCTACGTGAAGGCGGTTAGCATGCGCGCTGGCCTGGATCCCCGGCGCTACATGGATACCTACCCGGATGCCGCCGGGTTTCTGCTGGACAGCCACGGCGGCGGCAAGGCCGGCGGTACGGGTGAGGTGTTCGACTGGTCACTCATACCGGGCGGGCTCGAACGCCCCGTGTTGCTCGCCGGTGGTCTCAATCCCCACAATGTCGCAACCGCGATAGAACGCGTGCGACCCTGGGGCATCGATCTGAGCAGCGGCGTGGAGCGCGCGCCAGGGGTCAAGGACCCGCAACTGATCGAGGCCCTGATGCAAGAGGTAAATCGTGTCGACTGTGCTTCAAGACCGCGCTGATTTCGATTGGGACGCCTTTCCGGATGCTGCCGGCCACTTCGGTCCGTACGGTGGGCGTTTCGTGGCCGAGACGCTCATGGAGCCGCTCGAGGAGCTGAGGCTCGCCTACGAGCGCTACCGCAACGATTCGGAATTCATGGCCGAATTCGACCGGGATCTGGCCCACTACGTAGGCCGCCCCAGCCCCTTGTATCTGGCCGAGCGCTGGAGCCGCGAGCTGGGCGGCGCGCGCATCTATCTGAAGCGCGAGGATCTCAACCACACCGGCGCACACAAGGTCAACAACACGATCGGCCAGGCGTTGCTCGCCAAGCGCATGGGCAAGACGCGCATCATCGCCGAGACCGGCGCAGGCCAGCACGGGGTTGCCAGCGCAACGGTGGCGGCCAGGCTGGGCCTGGAGTGCGTCGTATACATGGGCGCCGACGACATCCAGCGCCAGGCGCCGAATGTCTACCGCATGAAGCTGCTCGGCGCCACCGTCGTGCCCGTGACCTCCGGGTCGCGCACGCTCAAGGACGCGCTCAACGAGGCGATGCGGGATTGGGTGACCAACATCGACAACACCTTCTACATCATTGGCACGGTGGCCGGGCCGCATCCCTATCCGGCGATGGTCCGTGACTTCCAGACGGTCATCGGGCGCGAGGCGCGCCGCCAGATTCTGGAGCGCGAAGGGCGGCTGCCGGATGCGCTGGTCGCCTGCGTCGGCGGCGGGTCGAATGCGATCGGGTTGTTCCACCCCTTCCTCAAGGACAGCAGCGTCGCGCTCTACGGGGTCGAGGCGGCGGGCGAGGGGATCGCCACTGGCCACCACGCCGCACCGCTCACCGCCGGCCGGCCGGGCGTGCTGCACGGTAACCGCACCTATCTCATGGAAGACGCCGACGGGCAGATCATCGAGACGCACTCCGTCTCCGCCGGTCTGGACTACCCCGGCGTCGGCCCGGAACACGCGTGGCTGAAGGACACCGGGCGCGCAACTTACGTGGCGGTCACGGATGCCGAGGCGCTCACCGCCTTTCACGCGCTCACGCGCATCGAGGGCATCATCCCCGCGCTGGAAAGCAGCCACGCACTCGCCTACGCCGCGCACCTCGCGCCCCGGCTGGGGCGTGACGCCACGATCATCGTCAACCTCTCCGGGCGCGGTGACAAGGACATCAACACCATTGCCCGACTCGAAGGAATCCAGCTATGAGCCGCATCGCAGGCTGCTTCCAGGCGCTCAGGGCGGAGGGGCGCAAGGCGTTGATTCCCTACATCACCGCTGGCGACCCCCTCCCCGACTGGACCGTGCCGTTCATGCACGCACTCGTCGGCGCGGGTGCCGACATCATCGAGCTCGGCGTGCCGTTTTCCGATCCGATGGCCGATGGCCCGGTCATCCAGGCCGCTTGCGAGCGCGCCCTCAAGCATCACGTCAGCCTGCACGGCGTGCTCGCCATGGTGCGTGCGTTCCGCGAAAAGGATGCGCAGACGCCGGTCGTGCTCATGGGGTACTTGAATCCGATCGAGGTCATGGGCTACATGGCCTTTGCCAAGGCGGCGGCCGAGGCGGGTGTGGATGGCGTGCTGGTGGTCGACATGCCGCCCGAGGAGGCGGGGGCGCTGGTCGAGCAGCTCGACGCACACGGCATCGATACGATCTTCCTCGCCGCGCCAACCACGCCGCCCCAGCGCCTGCATACGATCGCACGCGCCGGGCGCGGTTTTGTTTACTACGTCTCTCTCAAGGGCGTGACCGGGGCGGCCACGCTGGACGTGGACGCCGTGGCAGCCAAACTCGCGCAGATGCGTGAGATCATCGATCTGCCGCTCGGTGTGGGGTTTGGCATCCGCGATGCGGAAGCGGCCGCCCGCGTGGCGGCGGTGGCCGACGCCGTGGTGGTCGGCAGCGCGATCGTCTCGCGCATCGCCGCCCACGCAGCGGAGCCCGACCGTATCCCCGGTGACATCCGGGCGTTGGTGAACAGCATGCGGCGCGCCATGGACGGGGTTCGCGGCGATGCCGTCTGAGATTCAGGAGTACCTATCGATGAGTTGGTTCAGCAAGCTGATGCCGACGCGCATCCGTACCGAGGCCACCGACAAGCGCGCAGTGCCGGAAGGGCTGTGGCACAAGTGCGAGGCTTGTGACGCGGTGCTCTACCGCGCCGAACTTGAGCGCAACCTCGACGTCTGCCCGAAGTGCGGGTTCCACAACCGCATCGGCGCCCGTCGGCGTCTGGATGTGTTTCTCGACCCGGAACCGCGCGAGGAGATCGCCGCGGAGCTCGAGCCGGTCGACTACCTCAAGTTCAAGGACAGCAAGCGTTATCGGGACCGTTTGGCCATCGCGCAGAAGGAGACCGGCGAAAAGGACGCATTGATCGCCATGCGCGGGCGGGTCTTCGGCCTGCCGGTGGTGGCTGCGGCCTTCGACTTTCAGTTCATGGGCGGCTCGATGGGCGCAGCGGTCGGCGAGAAGTTCGTCCGGGCGGTCGGCCAGAGCATCGAGCACGGCTGCCCTCTGATCGTGTTCTCCGCGAGCGGTGGCGCACGCATGCAGGAGGCGCTGTTCTCGCTGATGCAGATGGCCAAGACCAGTGCGGCGCTCACCCGCCTGCGTGCCGCGGGCCTGCCGTTTGTCTCGGTGCTCACCGACCCGACGATGGGCGGGGTTTCGGCAAGTTTTGCGATGCTGGGCGACATCCACGTCGCCGAGCCGAAGGCGCTGATCGGCTTTGCCGGTCCGCGTGTGATCGAGCAGACGGTGCGGGAAAAGCTCCCCGAGGGCTTTCAGCGCGCCGAGTTTCTGCTCGAGCACGGGGCCATCGACTGCATCGTGGACCGCAGGCAGATGCGCGAGTCGCTCGCCTCTCTGCTGTCCATGCTGATGCAGCAGCCCGCACCGTCGTTCGCCGCATGATCCGACCGGGACCGGGCAGGGCCGACCCCCGCGGACGGTGAAATTCGATAACTTGCAGGCCTGGCTGGACTGGCAGGCGGAGCTGCATCCCAGGAACATCGATCTCGGTCTGCAGCGTGTGCGCGCCGTAGCCGAACGGCTCGGCGTGCTGCGGCCGGCGCAGATGGTCATCACCGTCGGCGGAACCAACGGCAAGGGATCGTCGGTAGGTCTGCTGGAGACGGCGCTGCGGCTCGCGGGGCAGCGCGTGGCGGCCTACACCTCACCACACCTCCACGCCTATAACGAGCGCATCCGGCTCGACGGCGCGCCGGCCAGCGACGCGGCGATCATGCGCGCCTTCGAGGCCATCGAGGCCGCACGTGGCGACACGAGCCTCACCTATTTCGAGTTCGGCACGCTGGCGGCGCTGTGGCTGGCCCAGGCACATGCGGCAACGGTGGCGGTGCTGGAAGTTGGGCTCGGCGGCCGTCTCGATGCGGTCAACATCGTGGATGCCGACGTGGCGCTGGTGACCTCGATCGGCCTGGATCACGCCGAGTGGCTGGGCAACGACCTCGATTCCATCGGTCGCGAAAAGGCGGGCATCGCGAGGGCCGGACGGCCGTTCGTCGTCGCGCAGCCTGAGGCGCCCGCCGGCCTGCTCGAGGCCGCATCGGCCCAAGGCGCGTGCCTGATTCGTGCGGGTCGCGATTTCGACTTCGAGGCCACCGCGACAGATTGGTCCTGGAAGATGGGTGAGCTGAGTCTGGCCGCTCTGCCTTTACCGGCCTTGCTCGGTCGCCACCAGATCCAGAACGCCGCCGGCGTGCTGGCTGCGCTCACCTGTCTGCCCCCGGACCTGCGTCCCGCCGAGCCGATCATCCGCAAGGCGCTACGGGAGGTTCGCCTCGCCGGGCGTTTCGAGCGCATCTCGCAGGGATTCGAGGTGATCTTCGACGTTGCCCACAACGCCGATGGCGCACGTGTTCTCGCGTCCACACTCGCCGCCACGCCCTGCGCCGGGGTCACGCGGGCGGTGTTCGGCGTCATGCGCGACAAGGACGCCGATGCCATGCTCAGCGAACTCGCCGCGCAGATAGACGAATGGTTTCTCGTCGAGCCGCAGGTGGATCGCGCGATGCCGGTGGGGGCGCTGGGTCGCCGTCTGCGCGAGGTCGCTCCCGGCGCAACGTTCCACTTGGCGGGATCGGTCGACGAGGGCTTCCGTCAGGCATCACTCGGCCTCGAGGCCAGCGATCGGCTGGTGGTGACTGGTTCGTTCTTTACCGTAGCCGAGGCGCGTCAGTTGCTCCTATAATCGCGACAGACCTCAAAGAAAATCCGGAAGATGGACAAATCACTCAAGCAAAAATTGGTCGGCGCTGCAGTGCTCATCGCGCTCGCGGTGATTTTCATCCCCATGCTGCTCGACGGCGGCAAGAAGGACGATGGGGCCACGATGCAGATCGACGTGCCGCAAAAGCCGGTGTACCAGATTCCGAACCGGCTCGAGCAGGCATCGGCGCCCACTGAAACCGTCCAGGTGCCCGTCCCGCCGCCCGCTGCGGAGCAACCAGGCGCTGCGCCGGCACCGGCTCCGACGGCGACTACCACCGCCCCGGCGCGACCGGCAGCGCCGGCTGCAGGCGCTGCGAGCGCAGGCACGGCGGCAGCTCCATCCAAACCTTCCACTGCCAGCGGGCAGCCCGCTCCGGCAACGGGCGTCGTGGTGACGCCGCTCACCGGCAAGCCGGACGCACCCAAGCCTGAGGCGATCGCGGCGGCGCCAGCCACCACCCAGCCGGCCGCGACCCAACCGTCAGCCACCAAACCCGCGCCAGCAACTGCGGCGTCGGCAGCCAGCAGTGGAGCCGGGTTCGTGGTCCAGGTCGGCAGCTTCAGCAAGCAGGAAAATGCCGCGAGCCTGAAGGATCGTCTGGCCGCTTCGGGGTTTCCCGCATTCGTGGAGGCCACGGGAGCGAAGGGCAAGGAGATCTATCGCGTCAAGGTCGGGCCGCGCCCAAGCCGCGAAGCCGCAGACGATTTGCGTCAGAAACTCATAGACAACCAGAAGATCGAAGGGATCATCGTCACGCACCCCTAGCCTGAGCAGGGTGTTGCAGGGCTGATGAGCGCACCGTCCGCGAGCGGTGCGCGGACTTTGTCTCGCGGTGTCGGACCTCGCGAGACCAACGCTTTATACTAGCTTTACCAAACGAGCATGCACTGGGTCGACATCGTTGTTTTCGTCATCATCGGGCTTTCGGTGATCATCGGGTTGTTCCGTGGCCTCATCAAGGAAGCGATCTCACTGGCGACGTGGGTCGCTGCGATCTGGGTGGGCTTGAGCCTGGCCTCGAACGTCGCATCCATCCTGCCTTTCTCGGTCGGCAGCCAGACGGTGCAGACCGCTATCGCGTTCATACTGCTGTTCGTCGCGGTGCTCATCATTGGCGGGTTGATCAACTACTTCGCCGGGCAGCTCGTGGACAAGACCGGACTGAGCGGCACCGACCGGATGCTCGGTCTCGTGTTCGGGTTGTTGCGCGGCGGGCTGATCGTCGCGGCGCTGGTGCTGCTGGCGAAGACCACCAGCATGCCGAACGAGCCGTGGTGGCAGTCGTCGCTGACGTTGCCGTTTTTCGGTGATGTCGCGAACTGGATCAAGTCGCTGCTGCCGCCCTCCATGGCGCACCATTTCGGCTAGTCCGCTCGGACGGGAGGGCGCGGCCATGTGTGGAATCGTTGGATTGGTTGGCCACCACCCGGTCAACCAGGAGCTCTATGACGCGCTTACGGTGTTGCAGCATCGCGGACAGGATGCGGCGGGCATCGTCACCTGTCTGGACAACCAGCTTTTCCTGCGCAAGGACAACGGGCTCGTGCGCGATGTCTTCCACACCCGGCACATGACGCGGCTCTTGGGCACCATGGGTATCGGGCATGTCCGCTACCCCACCGCGGGGTCACCGTCCTCGGCGGAGGCGCAGCCGATGTATGTGAACTCACCGTTCGGCATCGCGCTTGGTCACAACGGCAACCTCAACAATACCGAAGCGCTCAAGAAGGAGCTGTTCCTTCAGGATCGGCGCCATATCAACACCACCTCCGACTCGGAGGTGCTGCTCAATGTGTTCGCCCAGGAGCTGCTCAAACAGGACAGCCTGATCCCGCGTCCGCAGGACGTGTTCGCGGCCGTCTCGGGCGTCCATCGCCGTTGTCGCGGCGCCTACGCGGTCATCGCCATGATCGCCGGACATGGCATTCTCGGTTTTCGCGACCCACACGGCATTCGGCCAATCGCCTTCGGGCGTCGTGAGACGCCCGAGGGTCCCGAGTTCATCATGGCTTCGGAGACCGTGGCGCTGGATGCGCTCGGGTTCGAGTACATCGACGACCTGGCGCCGGGTGAGGGCGTCTACATCACCCGCGACGGCGTGGTGCACCGCCAGCAGTGTGCCGAGGAGGCGAAGCTCAATCCCTGCATCTTCGAGTACGTGTATTTCGCACGGCCCGACTCGATCATCGACAAGATCTCGGTACACAAGGCGCGCATGCGCATGGGCGTGAAGCTCGCCGAGCAGATTGAGCGCGACTGGCCGGATCACGACATCGACGTCGTCATCCCCGTGCCGGACAGCGGGCGGACGGCCGCGATCGAACTGGCGCTGCGCCTGGGTGTGAAGTACCGCGAGGGGTTCATCAAGAACCGTTACATCGGGCGCACCTTCATCATGCCCGGGCAGCAGATCCGCAAAAAATCCGTGCGCCAGAAACTCAACGCCATCGGCCTTGAGTTCAAGGATCAGAACGTGCTGCTGGTCGATGACTCGATCGTGCGTGGCACGACCTCGCAGGAGATCGTGCAGATGGCCCGAGACGCCGGCGCGAAAAAGGTCTATTTCGCCTCGGCCGCGCCGCCGATCCGCCATGCCAACGTCTACGGCATCGACATGCCTGCGGCTGAGGAGCTGATCGCGCACAATCGCACGACCGAGCAAGTGTGCGCCGCGATCAGTGCCGACCGGCTCGTCTACCAGCAGCTCGATGACCTGGTGGACGCCGTGCGGGAGGGAAATCCGGCGATCCGCGATTTCGAATGCTCGGTGTTCACCGGGCAATACCTCACGGACATCTCCGACGACTACCTGCGGGAGCTGGGCCGGAAGCGCAACGACGCAAGCAAGAAGGCCAAGCCCCGGCAAACCGTAGGTGTCGATCTGCACAACACCGCGTGAGGGCTGAGTGCTCGCTCGCTGGCGGTGGGCCGCGGCGCTATGGATGGTGGGGTCGACGATGAGCGCTGCAGCGTCCATTCCCGCTGGGGTAGCCGCAGGGCTGGCCCAGTTTGCCGAGGCCCGTCAGGATCGGGTGATCGTGGTGGATATCGCCCGCCAGCAACTCACGTTCTACCGCGCTGGATTCGCTGCGCGCAGCTGGCCGGTTTCTACGGCCACGAAAGGCGCCGGCAACCGTGAGGGCAGCGAGCAGACGCCGCTCGGCTGGCACGTGGTGGCGTCGCGGATCGGAGCAGGGGCGCCGTTGGGGGCGATCTTTGAAGGCCGCCGCGACACCGGCCGGGTTGCAGAGATCGAGCCACGCCCCGTGCGCACTGGAAAGGACCAGGTTACTACCCGCATCCTCTGGCTGGCCGGGCTCGAACCGGGCGTGAACGCCGGCCCGGGAGTGGATTCCCGCCGCCGCTACATCTACATCCACGGCACGCACGAGGAGGGCCTCATCGGCCAGCCAGCCTCGCATGGTTGCGTGCGCATGCGTAACGCGGACGTGATCGAACTTTTCGATGAAGCCGAAGTTGGCACGGCGGTGCTCATCGGGCCGTGACTGGTCTGGGATTGCGGCACCTGGCTGTGCTTTCCTGCACGCTGGGTGCCGATCCGGCGGTGAACCAACGGGTTTGACATCGCTCTAAAGCGTTGAGTCCATGACCTCCGTCATGGTTCGCTATCAAACGCGCGGAAGGAGCTCCCAGAACTGGTGAAACGAGTCTTCCAAGGCGACCGTATCGACGAAGAGGAACTGACCATGTCACCGCAGGAGAAGCGCTGGCTTGGTGGTGTGACCGCGCTCATCGTGCTCGGGCAGATCGTGGGCGTTGTCTCCGCGATCTACTTTTTCTGATCGTCGGCACCAGAAACCCGCACCCGCGACGACAGCGCCTCCGCCGTGGCCGGCGGGATCTGCTATTTTCACTAGCTGACCACCAACCCAATCCCAGGAGTCTATAGATGACCTTGCTACGAACCCGATCTGTGCTGGCCGTCGCTGTGCTTGTTGCGTCCTCAGCTGCTTTTGCCAACCCCTACGGCATGCCGGCACCGTACGGATATCCCGGCGGGGACTATGCGCGGCCGCCCATGAGTTACCCGGCGCCACAGGCGCGACCACCTATGCCCCAGATGCCGATGGAGCAGCGCCATGTGGAGGCCTCACCCGCCCAGCTTCTGCAAAACGGCATCCGCGAGCTGCAGACTTTCATGGCGAGCGACCAGGCGCGTGATCGCGGGGCGATCGAGCAGTTTATCCGGCAGCGCATGGATACCTACTTCGACTTCAACCGCATGGCCGAGCTGGTCGGCGGGCCGCGCTTGCGTGACCTCGATGAGGGGCAGAAGGCTGCCTTTCGCCAGCGCCTTCAGGAGATGTTCCTGACTGCGTTCGTCAACAACATTGCCAGCCGTTCCGGTCAGCAGCCCGAGGTGGATTTCCTCCCCACGCGCCGGGTCGGGGATGACGAGGTCAACGTCTATGCGCGTGTGCGCTTCCCGGACAACTCGACCAGCCGGTTGGTCTTCCGCTTGAGCAAGGACGGTAACAGCTGGAAGGTGTTCGACGTGTCTGCCGACGGCAGCAGCGCGGTGCTCTACTACCGCAAGCACTTCATGGCGCAAGCGCGGCAGTACGGTCCCCAGGGGCTGGTGCGGTAGGAACGCACAGAATTGAATCCCAGCCCCCTTGGGGAGGGGCAGGGTTGAGGGAGAAGTGCCGTTGGTTCGGCGAATCGCGCCTTCTTCCCAACCCTCGCCGCTGCGTGTGAGCGAGAGGGAGCGAATCGGTCAGCCTTGCCATAACGCGCAGCCCCGCACTGGAGAGCGGGCGGTGGCGGCGTTTGCTCCCCCCTTTTCTCTGTGCTGGGTGCGCACCGCTACGTTATTTGACAGGATGGCGGTTCGTTTTTAACCTCCATCCTGTCGCCTCTGTTCGAGGCAACAGGAGCGCCGATTTGAAGCACAGCTTGCGGGCGCCTTACAAATGCGGCTAAAGCGGGCAGTTGTTGCAGGCCTGCTTTGGCATCAATCGCCACAGCGGGCTTTTTTGTGCCCGCCGCCCGGAGGGGCTGCGCATGCACGACGAATCAGATTGGGGTTTCGAGACACTGGCCATACGTACGGGCCACCGCCGCACGGGCGAGGGCGAGCAGTCGGAACCGATTTTTCCTACCTCGAGCTTCACCTTCGATAGCGCTGCCCAGGCCGCCGCGCGATTCAGCGGCGCGGAGCCCGGCAACATCTACTCGCGTTTCACGAATCCGACAGTGCGCACCTTCGAGCAGCGGCTTGCTGCGCTCGAGGGGGCTGCGTCGTGCGTGGCGACAGCCTCCGGTATGTCGGCGATACTCGCGACCTGCATGGCGCTGCTGAAGGCGGGTGACCACGTCGTCTGCTCGCGTGCGGTGTTTGGCACCACCGTGGTGCTGTTCGCGCAGTATCTGGGGAAGTTCGGCGTCGAGGTGGACTTCGTGCCGCTGAGCGACCTCGCCGCCTGGGAGGCGGCGATGCGTGCCAACACGCGGATGTTGTTTCTCGAAACGCCGTCCAATCCTTTGACGGAGGTTGCAGACATCGGGGCGCTCTCCGCGCTCGCCCGGGCGCACGGCTGCCTGCTGGTGGTCGACAACTGCTTTTGCACGCCCGCCCTGCAGAGGCCGCTCGCACTCGGTGCCGACATCGTCGTGCACTCCGCGACCAAATACCTGGACGGGCAGGGGCGCTGCATCGGTGGTGCCGTGGTCGGCGATGCCGAGCGCGTCGGCAAGGAGGTCTTTGGCTTCCTGCGCACCGCGGGCCCCACGCTGAGCCCGTTCAATGCCTGGGTGTTCCTCAAGGGGCTGGAAACACTGGCGTTGCGTATGCGGGCGCACTCGGAATCGGCCATGCGCCTCGCGCAGTGGCTGGAGGCACACCCGGCGGTCACGCGCGTCCATTACCCCGGCCTCGCATCCCACCCTCAGCACGCGCTTGCCGCCCGTCAGCAGAGCGCGTTCGGCGGCATCGTGTCGTTCGAGGTGCGCGGCGGTCGGGAAGCCGCGTGGCGGGTCATCGATGCCACCCGGATGCTCTCGATCACCGCCAACCTGGGGGACACCAAGACCACGATCACCCACCCGGCAACGACCACCCACGGGCGCCTTAAGCCCGAGCAAAAGGCCGAGATGGGGATCAGGGACGGCCTGATCCGGGTTGCCGTCGGTCTGGAGCACATCGCAGACATCGAGGACGACCTCGCTCGGGGGCTCGGCACCCTGTGACGCAGCAAAACGCCCAAACCTCGCTCTTCGCACGTAGCTACGCGGCAATGATGCAGCGCGACCCCGGCCTGAAGGTAGTGGCCGTGCGCAGCCTGCGTGCCGACTGGCAGGCGGGAAGGCTCGCGCTGCTCGACGACGGCGCAGTGGAGCTCGTGCCCGTCCCCGGCCGGCCAGATCGACCGGAGCTCGTGCGCCCGCGCGCGCTGAAGCCGCGCAGCCTT
Source organism: uncultured Thiotrichales bacterium (assembly GCA_964430355.1). GTDB lineage: Bacteria > Pseudomonadota > Gammaproteobacteria > UWMA-0217 > UWMA-0217 > CAYSFW01. The sequence continues at coordinate 16,402 of CAYSFW010000070.1, read as the reverse complement.
GGCACGGCGGAAGGGGTCGCTGCGATGCTGCACGCCATCGCCCACATCGAGTTCAACGCGATCAACCTCGCCCTTGATGCCGCCTATCGCTTCCGCAGCATGCCCACCGACTACTACGCGGACTGGCTGCGGGTCGCAGAGGAGGAGGCGCTGCACTTCGAGCTCATCTCGCGGCGACTACAGGACCTTGGTTTTGCCTACGGCGATTTCCCGGCGCACAACGGATTGTGGGAGGCTGCCGTCGCCACGGCCGATGATGTCACCCGACGCATGGCGCTCGTCCCACGTCTGTTCGAGGCGCGCGGGCTCGACGTCACGCCGGGTATAATCGAAAAATTCCGCACCATCGGCGATGCCGAGAGCGTCGCCGTCCTTGAGTTGGTCCTGCGCGAGGAAATCGGGCACGTGGCCATCGGCGACCGGTGGTTCCGCTGGGGTTGCGCGCGGCAGCGGCTGGACCCCGAGGCTACCTACCGCGGCTGGGTCCGGGAGTTCATGAAGGGCCAGGTGCGCGGACCGTTCAACGCGGCCGCTCGATTGCAGGCCGGATTTACCCGCGAGGAGCTTGCAGCGCTGGCGCAGGCAGCAGGTCAAGATGCCGCGGGTGGGTGACCCGGTGCGCATCTCGCCTGCCCGGTTAGATGCCGGTCTCGACGCTTGGGGTAGATAAGGAGCTCGGTTCTTGTTAGCAACAAGCCATCGTCGTTGCTCTTACGTGGTTTGACAAAGACCGGCGGTTCTGTAAAATCTGCGCCCCTACGACTACAGGCGCGTAGCTCAGTTGGTTAGAGCACCACCTTGACATGGTGGGGGTCGTTGGTTCGAGTCCAATCGCGCCTACCAGATGACCGAAAGCGGCGCAGCTTCGAAAGAGGCTGCGCCGCTTTGCTGTTCTGCCGGGGTGGAGTGTCTGCATTGTGGCACCTCGCCCAGGGCATGGCGGCGCTGCGCGGCCATTTCGCGTTCACTCCCGGGCTCTCTCCTGTCGGTCGAGACGCGAAGCTGCTGAGCTGATGGCTGCGCGGGCGGCTTGCTGCCTCGCTTGGAGTTCGCTCATCAAGCTTCGCCTTTCGAGTGGGCGCGTCTGGTCGCCCTGTTCGTCGAGCCCAGTAGATCAGCTAGTCGCTGCCCACCCCATCGGTCAGGAACCGATGGGAACCGGTTGGCTGGCCCGCATGGCAGATGGACAACGGATGCAGTGGCCCATCCATGCGCTCCCGGCGACGTGTGCGCTCTATCCTGCTCGCTCACTCAATTGGCGTTGGCCACGGGACGCGCTGATTGAATCCCCTTTCCCTCGCCTGCGGGGGTACAGATCAACAAGTGTTTTTCTAGAGCGCGTACTCTTCGTTGTAGGGTTGTTCGCCCTCGACGATTGGCAGTGTGAGTTCGTTGCCCCAGTGCGACCAGCCACCGTTGTAGAGCCTGACGTCCTTGTAGCCGAGGCTTTTGAGTTGCAGGTAGGCGTGGCCCATGCGGAAGCCGTCGTGGCAGTAGACGTAGATGCGCTTGTCCTTGGGCAGGTCTTTGTACATCGCGGCGAGTTTGTCTTCGCTAAGCCACTTTTGGGTCTGGCCGTCGGTGCCGTCCAGGCTCACCACGTTGATTGCGCCCGGAATGTGCCCGCCCTGAATGGAATGGCGAATCAGCTTGCCGGTGTACATGTCGTGGGGGCGGGCGTCGAGCAGGATAACGTGAGGATCCCGGCGGGAGACGACGTCGTCGTAGACCTGTGTCCATTCGACGTAGAGGTTGGGGTTCGCCGGTTTTAGCGTCACGTTGCCGGGCTTGGGTTTCGCGGGCTCTTTGTCGAGCTCGTTGAAACCGGTCCACTCCTGGGTGCCGCCGTCGAGGATTTTCACGCGTTGCATGTCGAATCCATACAGATCCAGCAGGTAGTAGACGCGCGAGGCCAGTGCGGTGCGCGAATCGTCATAGATGACGATTGTAGAGTCGTTGTTTACTCCCCAGCGGCGCAAAGTGGCTTGAAATGCATCCTTGGATGGGAAGCGCATCAGCGGCGAGCCCTGGTTGTCGCCGAGGTCCTTGAATCGCTGCACCTGCACAGCACCCGGGATGTGGCCGACGGTGAAGTAGCGGTGTGGGTGGTAGCGTACTTCGAGGATCACGAGCTTGGGATCTTTCATTTTGGATTCCAGCCAGCCGGCATCGACGAGGAGGTCGCGCGCTGCCCAGGCCGTTTGGGCGCTCAGAACCATCAACAAGGCAAGAATTTTGAGTATCCAGCGAGCAGGCATGTCAGGGTCTCCGATCGCAAAAAAATGAAAAGCGGTGTGCTTGGTTGGCGTAGCAAAGTTTACGCGCCTTGCCCAGCCTAAAAAAACAGCCGCCCCAAAAGGGGCGGCAAGGCACGCCTCGGCAGGTTGGGCGTGCGCGGGGGAAACAATCCGCGCTACTTGTTGACCGGCGATTCCGGATCGGTCAGGTAGGCTACGATGTGCGCGATTTTTTCCGGGGAGAGGATGCCGTTGTGCCCAAGGCGCGGCATGCTCGAGCAAGCCACAAGCGACTGCGGGTTGTAGAGCTTGTCGTAGGTGTATTTCAGGATTTCTTCACCGGCGCCACGCATCTTGCCGTAACCGGTCAGGCTGGGGCCCAGATTGCCTGCCGCAACCTCTTTTTTGTCGATGGCGTGACAGGCGTAGCAGTTGCCGCCGCGCTCCTTCTTCGGGTCATCGGGTTCAATGGTGCCGATGCGGTAGGCAAAGCCTGCTTTGACGAGTTTTTCGCCTTCTTTCCAGTCGCCGCTGAGCTTGCCGTTGGCGGGATACTGGATGGTGGCCTTCTCACGCTCCAGGATGGCAGTGGCTTGAGCCTTGGATGGGTTATTACGGGTGGCGGAGCAGATTTTCTGCGTCTCGTCCTGGACTAAACGTGAAAGGTCCTGGCCTTCGCCGGGCTTGAAGCTGTCGGCCACGGCCTTGTCTGCCAGCGCGGCCACATCCCCGCCAGCGGCGATGCCTGCGGTCGTTAAACCAACTACAATCGCGGCTGCAATCAACGTCTTTTTCACGGTGGTGTCTCCTTCAGCGCTTCATGCCGGGGATGTTGAGGACGCCGCCATCAGCCTGTTTGGTCAGGAAGCTGATCAGCGCAACGGTGGCAGGTGAACCGTAATCGATATCCGGTGTGCGCATCTGCCAGTGGCAATCCCACATGCGGTGCTGCATGGTGCGCACCACGCTATGCGAAACGCGGTAGGTAGGCCAGGTCGTCATCGTCGCCTGGATGTCCTTGGGGTTGTAGACATTCACAAGCGCTTGCAGGCGTACGCGCTTGCCGTCTTCGGCATGACAGGTCGCGCAGGAGAAATCGAGTGGCCCGTGGCGACGCCAAAAAAGTGTTTCGCCCACCTCGACTGCCTCCTTCTCCTTCGGGTGCGCGGTCGAGTGCTTGATTGGCATCCCGGACGACTGCGCCGCGATATACACGGTGATGGCCTCCAGATCGGTGTTCTGCTCGTTGAGGCGCTGATCCGCGTACAGCTTTTTCTTGACCTCACCTTCGGTTAAGCCCTGCAACTCCGTCATGCAGGTCACCAGCCGGGATTCGAGGTCTTGCACGCGGTCGGTATCCTTGAAATACCGCGGCAGTTCCGCGTAGGCGCCTTTCAGGACGCCAGGCCCTTTGCCAAAGTCGCACTTTTCCAGCGAGACGTTTTTGGGGCCTCGAGGCGTCTTGAACAATGCCTCCCCGCGATCGATCACCAGCAGGGCGGGGTTGGCAAACGGGTCAGACAGCATCTCGCGGTATTCGGCGACGCTCGCTTCCTCGGCCTGGACGCCAAGCGCACCCAGCGCACCCGCGACGACAGCCGCGATTTTCAGTTTTTTCATCATGCACATCTCCTCAGTGGCGGGACAGCTTCACAACTCGCCGGACTGCTTAGCAGTTGTCGTGCCAGGTTCTAGGGTGGGCGAATCGCTCGATGATTCAATGAGCTGCGTAAGCGTGAAGCGCGGCCTCGCGCACCGGTTATCCAGCAAAACGCATGGGTCTTGCAAAATGCAAGAGGCAATGGGCCGGGGATCGCGTGAACCCATACCCCCAGCTGGCTAATCTACGCTCAACCCCGCCCGTCTTTGAGTTTCCTCCACAAGGTCGAAGGGTCGATGCCGAGTTGCTGAGCGGCGTGGGTTCGGTTGCCCCCGCAGCGTTTGAGGACCTGCTCGATCCAGAAGCGCTCGACCTCCGCCAAGGTGGCCGTTTCGCCCCAGGGGCAACGGGGGCCGTCGCCGCCGTTGCGCTGTGAGATGTCGGCAGGCAGGTCGTGCATTGCGAGTGCCGTGCCGCCGGAGAGGACGATGGCGCGCTGGATGACGTTCTCCAGCTCCCGTACATTACCTGGCCAGGGGTAGCGCTCGAGCGCAGCGAGGGCTTCCGGCGTGATTTCGTTGACCGCCTTGCCGACCAGCGGTGCGTGGCGCAGCAGCAGATACTCAGCGAGCGGGCGGATGTCCTCGCGCCGTTTGCGCAAGGGGGGGATTTCAATGGGGAAGACGCTGAGCCGGTAGAACAGGTCCTCGCGGAAGTGCCCTTCACTCACCAGTACCTTGAGATCCTGGTTACTGGCAAAGATCAGGCGCACATCGACTTCGATCGGCTTGACGCCGCCCACACGGAACAGCCGCTTGTCCTGGATGAACCTGAGCAGCCGGGTTTGCAGTTCGAGGCTTGCGCTGTTGATCTCGTCGAGAAACAGCGTGCCGCCCGCGGCCAGTTCTAGCAGTCCGGGCTTGCGCGCCACGGCGCCGGAGAAGGCCCCTTTCTCATGGCCGAACAGCTCGCTTTCGAGGAGATTTTCGGCGATCGCGCCGCAGTGCAGTGCCAGATGCGGCTTGTCCGCGCGGGGACTGAGCGCGTGGATGTGTTCGGCGAACACGCCCTTGCCGACCCCGGTTTCGCCCTGTAGCAACACCGGCAGCGGCGTTGGCGCGACCTGTGCGGCGAGCGCGAGCGCCTTTTGCATCGCTGGCGCGTTCGAGGTGATCAGCGAACGCGGCTTGTAGCGGTCGATTGCCGCTGCCAGTTGGCGGATACGTGCCCGATGGGCAAGCAGTTCGCCGATGCGCCGCAACGCCAGTCGTACGAGGCCGGTCTCGAAGGGCTTGAGGATCACGTCGGTGACGCCGGCCCGGAAGGCCTCGATGGTGTTCATCGGGGTGGCGTAGCCGGTGATGAGCACCACAGGCAGGTGGGGGTTGTCGCGTCGTGCGCGGGCGAGCAGGGCCAGGCCGTCGCTGCCGGGCAGGCGCAGATCCGTGAACAGGGCATCGACCTCACCGCCGGCGAGGTAGGGCTCGGCGTCTTCCGCGCTCGGCGCGGTCTGTGGGCTGAAACCCTCGCCCCGCGCGAGTTCCACGAGCAGGCCGGCCATGTCGGTGTCGTCCTCGACGATCAGCAGGTTAGGCTTCACGCAATCTCCCCCGGTAGACAGAGCCGGAACACGGTGCGGCCGGGCTCACTTTGCGCAAGCATCAGGGTGCCACGCATGGACTCGGCCAGCTTTCGGCTGATGGCGAGCCCGAGCCCGGTGCCGCCGGCTGCGGCGCGCGATGTGACAAAGGCGTCGAAGACACGTTCGCGCACCTCGGGCGCAACCCCCGCGCCGTCGTCCTCGATGTCCAGGCAAGGGCCGACGGTTTCGGATGCGATGCGCAGCACGACTTGCTTCGCCCCGGCCTGCAAGGCATTGCCGATGAGATTGAACAGGATCTGCTCCAGCATCGCGGGATCGGCCCAGCAACGGTCTGGTTCTGCCGGTTCGACGACCAGCGCCGCATGCTGCTTGCGCAGCAAGGGTCCGATCAGTCGCGCGAAGCGCTCCAGCACCGGCGTGAGCGCGATGGCCTGAGCTTGCGGGGCCGGCGCCCGAGCTGCCGCGAGCATGTCCTGCACAATGCCGCCTGCGCGCCGCGCCTGCTCTTCGATCACGCCCAGCTTGCGCCGTGCCTCAGCATCCTGGAGATCCTCACCGACGAGTTGGGCGTAGCCGAGAATGTTCGAAAGCGGCGTGTTCAGCTCGTGCGCAAGCTGGGCGGCCATCTGGCCGAGGCTCGCCAGCCTTTGCTCCGAACAGAGTCGCCGCATGGCCTCGTTTTGCTGCTGATGCATCTGGTCCAGTGCGACGATGTGCTCGTCGACCCGCTGCTTGAGGGCGTTGAACCGACTGGCGAGATCCGCAATCTCCTGGGGCGCTCCATCCGGAGGAGTGAGCTTGCCCGGTCGGTCGGGATGGAGTGCCGCGAGCAATTGGTCCAGCGGACCCACGACACTGCGTTGCAGGACGCGCTTCAACACCAGAAACGATACGCCATAGAGCGCAAGCAAAGTGACCACGAGAAAGCCGGCGATTTGCCAAGCGAGCGTCCGGATCCGGCTGCGGTCGTACTGAACGGTGACTTCGCCAAGTCGCTCGATCCCGAGGGCCATCGGCGCAGTCACGGTCGGCGCCGATGGCGTGTGTTCGCCTGCGCTGCCGAGCACCTCACCGTCGGCGCGCCGGATCTCGACGAAGACCAGATCGCGCTCGCCTGGCAAGGCTTGAACGTAACGCTCGATGGTGCCGTAGTCGCGCAACAGCAGCGCATCGATACTCACGGTCGCGAGCTGCGCGGCAAGGGCGGAGGACTTCTCGTGCAACTCGCGCTCCAGTGACCGATCGACGGTCTGTACCACCAGCACGCCGAGCACGACGAACAACGCCAGCATGGCCATGGCGATGCGTGCGCCCACGACCAACGACAGCGGGCGTTGCTTCACCGCTCCAGCTCTTTGAGTAGCCGGCGTACGGCGTCGTATTGGCGATCATCGATCTCAACGAACCCGATGCCAGCGCCGAGCGCAGCCAGCGCACCGAGGCCCCGTGCATCCGGGGTCAGTAGTGCGGCCCGGATGCGCTCGACCTCCGCGGCTGGCACCGGGGCGGCCGTGGCGATCACGTGCGGCGGCAAGGGTTGTGAGGTTGCCAGGATGCGCAGGCCGCGCGGCAGATACGCCTTCGCGATCTCAAGCCGCAGACCGCCCGCGTCATAGTCACCGTGCAGGACGGCCAGCGCCACCTGCTCATGGCGTTGCAGGTAGGTGACGCCACCCAGATCGGACAGTTGCAGCCCCGCCTGTTGCAGCATGTAGCGCGGCACGACCGCGCTGCCGAACGAGATTTCGGCGCCCAAGGCGAGTCGCGCACCTTTGAGGTCGGCGAGCCTGCGCACGGGGCTGCTCTCACGCACGACGATGACGCTCTGGTAGAACGCGCGACCGTCTTGGGTTTCGCCGGCAATGATCTGGATGGGTGAGCGTGCCCGCGCCCGCACGTAGGGCGTGGGGCCCATGTAGGCCAAGTGTGCAGCGCCCGTGGCCAACATGTGGACCTGCTCCTCGTAGTCGGAGGCGATGTGCAACCGCAGGGGCCGCTCGAGCTTGCTGGCGAGATAGTCAAGTAGCGGCCGGAAGCGTGTGTAGATCCGGCTCGGCGTGTCGAAGGGGTGAATCACGAAAACCCAAGCCTCCTCGCTGGCGGCCCACGCTAGGCTGGGCACGCTAGCCAGCCACACCAGCAGAGTCGCGAGCAACGCTGCCGTGTGCGTTGGATGGCAGGGTTTGGGACGCAGGCCGGTGCAGACTCTCACGCGCCGATTATAGGCCGCGGTGGTCACTAGAGCGATTTCCGTATATCATTTCCGTATATCCAGTTTCATGAATATTTCATGGAAAATATATTTATCGAAATGTATACTCGAACAGCGAATCCCGATCTAGATGTATTGGCTGATGCGGGCCGCCGGCTGATCCTCACGCTGGTGCAACAGGAAGGCGAGTTGTGTGTCTGCGAATTCGTCGCGGCACTGGCGGAGGCGCAACCCAAGGTCTCGCGGCAGCTCGCGATCCTGCGCGAAGCGGGCTGGCTCACCTCACGTCGCGAGGGGACGTGGGTGCATTACCGCCTGGCGCCGCTGCCGGCGTGGGCCGAAACCATCGTGGGGGGATTGGTCGCTGGTGGGGTGCCGCTGGATGTGCAGCAGCAGGCGCGTATGCGCCTCCAACAGTTTGCGTGTCGGCCGGTGGGAGAGCCGGTGCACGCGGGCGCGGTGCGATGAGCGTCATGCGCGACGACACCGCGTCTGAACGCACCGTGAAGGGTGAGACGCTCTGGCTGTGGGGTTTGCCCGCGGCGGCGCTGGCGTGGTGGCTGGCCTACGTCCATCTGCCCGACCTTGCTGATGCGGTGGTCCGTTGGCTCGGGCTGTCGCGTGGTACGCACCTCGGCGAGGCCGTGCACTTCTTTGCCTACGACACGCCCAAGGTGCTGTTGCTGCTGCTCGGCATCGTCTTCGTGATGGGTGTGATACAGACGTACTTTTCAGCCGAGCGCACACGCGCGCTGCTTTCGGGCCGACGGCTCGGTGCGGGCAACGTGTTGGCGGCGATGTTCGGTATCGTCACGCCGTTTTGTTCGTGCTCGGCGGTTCCGCTGTTCATTGGCTTTCTCTCGGCGGGCGTGCCGCTCGGGGTGACGCTGTCGTTCCTCATCTCTGCGCCCATGGTTAACGAGGTGGCGCTCGCGCTGTTGTTCGGGCTGTTCGGCTGGAAGGTGGCGGCGCTGTATTTGGCGCTCGGCCTGCTGGTGGCGATCATCTCCGGCCTGGTCATCGGGCGGCTTGGCATGGAGCGCCATCTCGAAGACTGGGTGCGTGCCATACACATGGGGCAGGCGCGGGGGATCCCTGGCGCGGAGATGACCTGGCGTGAGCGGTTCGCAGCGGGCGGAGCCCACGTGCGGGAGATCGTCGGCAAGGTCTGGCCCTACGTGCTGGCCGGCATTGCCATCGGGGCCGCGATTCACGGTTACGTGCCGGCAGATTTCATGGCCTCGCTGATGGGCCGCGAGGCGTGGTGGGCGGTGCCGGTTGCGGTGTTGATGGGCGTGCCGATGTATGCGAACGCCGCGGGCGTGATCCCGGTCGTCGAGGCATTGATCGGCAAGGGCGCCGCACTCGGTACCGTGCTTGCCTTCATGATGAGCGTGATCGCGCTGTCGCTGCCGGAGTTGATCATCCTGCGCAAGGCGCTGAAGCTGCCACTGCTGGCGACCTTCGTGGGCGTGGTGGCGGCGGGCATCCTGCTCGTGGGCTATGTGTTCAATCTGGTGCTATGAGTCGATGAGGTTGTCGACGTGACCGAAACTACCCTGCATCCCTCCATCGTCGCGCTGGTGTCGCTTGCCGCGAACATCGCGAGCAACCACCCCAATCAGGGCCTGTGCCAGGTTGATAAGCTCAAGGAATATGGTGTCGAGAAGGCGCAGATCGACCTCGTGGTCGAGATCGCCCGCCACATTCGCGACGAGGCCGCGCAGAAGCTCGACACCGCCTTCGACGAGGAGGTCGCGAAGCGCTTTGCGCCAAAGGCTGCGGCCAAGCTGGCTGGAATCGCGGTCAAGGCGGCCGAACCCTGCTGCACGCCGACCGCATCCGGTCGGTCCTGCTGCTGAGGGGTGGAATATGAGCACGGTTGAGCACGACGATGCGTTGCGCGGGCAGGTGCGGGAAACCTACGGCGCGATCGCACGCGACGACGCGGCCTGCGGCTGTGGCCCCGCGTGTTGTACGCCACAAGCGCTGCCCGTTGCCGACGTCTTGGCGCGGCGGCATCGGCTACAGCGCGGCGGAACGCCAGAGCGTCCCGGACGGCGCCAGCCTGGGCCTGGGTTGCGGCAACCTGCAGGCCATCGCCGCGCTGAAGTTGGGGAGACGGTGCTCGACCGCGGCAGCGGCGCGGGCTTTGATGTTTTTCTGGCGGCCAACGCTGTCGGCCCGGCCGGACGGGTGATCGGCGTGGACATGACGCCCGACATGCTGGGCAAGGCGCGCGCCAACGCGGCCAAGGGTGGATACGCGAACGTCGAGTTCCGGCTCGGCGAGATCGAGCATCTTCCCGTCGCCGATGCGAGCGTCGATGTAATCCTCTCCACCTGCGTGATCAACCTGTCGCCCGACAAGCCGCAGGTGTTTCGCGAGGCGTTTCGGGTGCTGCGCCCCGGCGGGCGGCTCGCTGTTTCCGACGTCGTGTTGACCGCTGAACTGCCTGCGTCGATGCGTGACGATCTTGCGCTGTATACCGGCTGCGTCGCGGGCGCAGCGGGCGTTGCGGAGCTCACTGAGTGGCTTGCCGCCGCTGGCTTCTCGGGAATCCGCATCACGCCGCAGGACGCGAGCCGCGAATTCCTCAGGCATTGGGCGCCGGGGCGGGGCGTCGAAGACTACATTGCCTCGGCGAGTATCGAGGCCGTCAAACCCCAATCCAGTCAGGAATCCCCATGAAACACATCAAGGTGCTCGGCACTGGTTGCCGCAACTGCGTTAACACCTACAACCTGATCGCCGAAGTGGCGAAGGCAAAGGGCGTGGATATCCAACTCGAAAAGCTCGAGCAGATCGCCGACATCATGCGCTACGGGGTCATGACGACGCCGGGCGTGGTCATCGATGAAGAGGTGGTGCACGCAGGCGGTGTGCCCAGCCGCGACAAGGTGGAGCATTGGCTCGACTGACGCCCTTGAGCAGCCAATCCGGGCGCCCGTGATTCACATGGCGCGTTCGCCACCGGTGCGCGCGAGCATTCGGGTCGGCTTGGTGTTGACGTGACTGATTTTGGCCGCTGATCACCTTATTTCGGCGCTTGCCGCGTCGCGGGCCATTAACACTGAGGCAAACCCCAACAAACCCAGCATGGATCACCATGAAACAAGTTCTCATCCTGTGCACCGGAAATTCCTGCCGTTCGCAGATGGCAGAGGCACTCATCAACCACGACCTCGCTGGCCAGGTCCGCGCGGTCTCGGCGGGGACCCGCCCGCAGCCGAAGGTGGCTGACGGCGCGATCGCGGCGCTGCGCGAGGCGGGCATTCCCACCGATGGCCTGACCCCGAAGGATGTGGATGTGTTCCTGAATACGCCGCTCGATCTCGTCGTGACGGTGTGCGACAACGCCAAGGAGACCTGCCCGATCTTCCCGCGGCCCGTGCGCACCATCCACTTGCCGTTCCACGACCCGCACGGCGAGCCGCTCGAGTCGTTCCTGCAGGTGCGTGATGACATCCGTGCCCGCCTGATTCCGGCGGTGCGCGAGGCGCTGGAGCTCTGAGATGAGCGCCCAATGCGAGGTGACCGCCAGGGCGGCGTCGGGCGCGGAGCTGGGCTTTTTCGAACGCTGGTTGACGCTGTGGGTGTTTCTCTGCATCGCAGTAGGCATTGGCCTGGGGCAGCTCGTGCCCGGCCCGTTCCAGGCGCTGGGCCGTATGGAGGTGGCGCAGGTCAACCTGCCGGTCGGTCTGCTCATCTGGGTGATGATCGTGCCGATGCTGATGAAGATCGACTTCGGAGCCCTGCATCAGGTGCGCCAGCACGCCCGTGGCATCGGCGTGACCCTGTTCGTGAACTGGGCAGTCAAGCCGTTTTCGATGGCCCTGCTGGCTTGGCTCTTCATCCGCGAGCTGTTCGCACCGTACCTGCCAGCCGATCAGCTCGACAGCTACGTGGCCGGGCTGATCCTGCTCGCCGCCGCGCCCTGCACCGCGATGGTGTTCGTCTGGAGCCACTTGACGCGTGGCGAGCCGTTGTTCACGCTCACGCAGGTTGCGTTGAACGACACGATCATGATCTTCGCCTTCGCGCCGATCGTCGGGCTGCTGCTCGGCATCTCCAGCATCTCGGTGCCGTGGGCTACGCTGTTGCTCTCGGTGGTGCTCTACATCGTGATCCCGGTCGTGATCGCCCAGTGGCTGCGGCTCTGGTTGCTGAGGCGGGGGGAGGATGCGCTCGAGCGCGCGCTTGGTCGCCTCCATCCGTGGTCGCTCGCGGCGCTGCTGCTAACGCTGGTGTTGCTGTTTGCGTTCCAGGGCAGGGCAATCCTTGAGCAGCCGCTCATCATCGCGCTGCTCGCGGTGCCCATTCTCGTGCAGGTGTTCCTCAACTCGGGGCTCGCCTACTGGCTCAACAGGCAGCTGGGTGTGGCGCACTGCGTAGCCGGGCCGTCGGCGCTGATCGGTGCCTCTAACTTCTTCGAACTCGCCGTCGCCACGGCGATCTCGCTGTTCGGGTTCGAATCTGGCGCTGCGCTTGCGACGGTCGTGGGCGTGCTGATCGAGGTGCCGGTCATGCTGCTCGTGGTGTGGGTGGTCAACCGCAGCAAGGGGTGGTACGAACGGGTGCCGCTGACCAAGACCGCGTGAGATCCCCTAGCAACCGCAACGGCCGTTCGCATTCGTGGTAGGCTGAAACGGACCGTGGCGCGCGGCTGCGGCTTCTCACTCGGGACCCGCAGACCATGAGCGCTGATCACGACCACCCCCATCACCACCACGAACACCGCGCGACCTCTGCGACGCGCTTGTTGTGGGCCACCGCCCTCACCCTGGGGTATGCAGCCGTCGAGGCTGGTGTTGGTTGGTACGCCGCGTCACTCGCCCTGCTGGCGGATGCTGGGCACATGGTCAATGATGCCGCGGCGCTCATCCTGGCCGCGGCTGCGGCATGGATTGCGGGACGGCCAGCCTCGCCGCGGCACAGCTACGGCTATGGGCGCGTGGAGTTCCTGGCGGCGTTCGTCAACGGCGTGGCCCTGCTGGTGCTGGTCGGCTGGCTTGCCGCTTCTGCGGTCGAGCGGTTGCACACGCCGCAGGCGGTGCACGGTGAGGCGGTGACGCTCGCAGCCGGCGTGGGCCTTGCCATCAACCTGGCGGTGGCGTGGGTGCTCGCGCATGGCGAGATGAACCTCAACACGCGTGCCGCCTTCCTGCATGTGATTGGCGACCTGCTCGGGTCCGTGGCCGCCTTGGTCTCCGGGATCGTGATCTCTATCACGGGGTGGACGCGGATCGATCCGCTGCTCTCGCTGGTCATCGGGGTGCTGATTCTGATCTCCTGCGTGCGCCTGCTGCGCGAGGCCGTGCATGGCCTGATGGAAGGCGTGCCGAGGGGCATCGACCCGGAGGCCGTTGGTCGCGCGCTGGCGGCGGTGCCCGGTGTCGCGTCCGTGCATGATCTGCATATCTGGAACGTCAAGGCGGACGAGCCGTTGCTCACCGCGCATCTGGTCGTGCATGACATCAGCCGCTGGGAGGCGGTGCTCGAGGCAGCACATGCGCTGCTCGTCTCGCGTTTTCACATCCATCACGCAACCCTGCAGCCGGAGCCTACCACACGCACGGTGCGCTGGCTTACCCGCCCTGCGCGCGGGCACGCGCAGACGCTTCAAAGAGGTTGACTGGGCTGGACGGGGCATTTCGCGTTGGGCGTGGGCCTTGCGTTGAGCGTTGTGGGGATTCGGTTGCCGCGGGCCCATCATGAGCCCCATCCACATCTTCCAGGCTCAGATATCTCAGTGAGCGGCGTCGTTACGCCTGACCACCGTCCGGAGGCAGCCGCTTTGGGGTCCTCACATGGTGTCGCGGCCGCTGAATGTCATGTCGCTCGCGTATGTTATCGAGGCGCTGGAGGCTGGGGCTTGCTGCAGGCCATCGAACGCGCCGGGGGCGTGCTGTAGTTCTGTGGCCGCACCGAATGGTGCGAAGAAATGTAGGGACGCTGCCCGCTGTCCGCAAGCGGGTACCCAGCGGAGCGCGACGGCCGATACGCAAGACCGAATGCAACCATTGCGATCGCGCGGACAAGTCCGGTCCGATCAGCATGTCGGCTCGTGCATAACCTTGCTGCCGCCTGTCGAGAAATCGTAGATCGAGCACGGTTTCGCCCCGCGGCTTCTGTTAGCGTAAGCGCACCTTCAATGGCCGCACCGACACCGTCGTGTGGGTCGGCTGATGCCGTCCTCGGGCGCTGCGTGGCGTGCCGAGGGGGGGCGGGCAACTGCAGGGACGCGGACGCGCGCAGAGTCCAGAATCGCAGGGAGCTTGACCGTGTGGGGGGCACGCAATCATGCAAATCGATGCACGCACGCTTGGCAGCGGCCAGGTGGTGAAGTCCGATGTCTGTATCATAGGGGCGGGACCGGCCGGGACAACGCTCGCGCGGGAGCTGCTCGGCAGCGGTCTCCGCGTCGCGGTGCTGGAGAGCGGGGGCACGCATTTTAACCGCCAGGCCGATGACTTAAGCGTCGGCGAGGCGAGCGGAGTGCTTGACCAGGCGCTGAACCACGTGCGCGCCCGTCAGCTCGGCGGCACGGCGAATCACTGGATTCTCAAAATGGCGGACAAGCGCAACGGTTTCCGCCATGCGACCCTCGACGCGTTGGACTTCGAGAAGCGCGACTATATCCCCTACAGCGGATGGCCCATCACCCGCGCCGAGCTCGATCCCTACTACGCACGGGTTCATGCCTGTTGCGAGATCGGCCCGTTTGAGTACGGTGCGCGGCATTGGGTCGAAGCGGGCGCGCAGCCGTTCGACTTCGGGAACGGGCAGCTCAACTCGAGTGTGTTCACGTTCGGCCCAACCCAGTGCTTCACGTCCGACTTCCCGGCTCTGTTCGCGAAGGACCCGCACATCGACGTGTACCTGTATGCCACGGCGGTGGAACTGCTTGCCGCGGAGAACGGGCAGTCCGTGCAGCGTGCGCGCGTGCGCACGCTGGAGGGCAAGGATCTCTATTTCGAAGCGCGTTTTTTCGTGCTCGCCGCCGGCGGTTTCGAAACGCCGCGCCTGTTGCTCAACTCCCGCAGCCGTCACGCCCAAGGCATCGGCAACCAGAACGATGTCGTTGGTCGCTACTACGTCGATCACAGCCTGGTCTCGCACGGTCACTTCTATCCGCGAGACATGAACGCGATCAAGCGCGCCTCGCGTTCTACGACATGCGCATGGTGCGGGGCAGCTCCGTGCTCGGCAAGTTCTCGCTCGCGCCCGAGGTGCTCAAGCGTGAGCGCCTACGCAATTTCGGTTCCATGCTGTTTCCGAAACCCACGGCTGACGAAGAGCAGGCCTTCTACAGCCTGAGGACGCTGACCTCGGAACTGCGCTCACGGCACATCCCGGACGGTTTCTGGAAACACGTGACCAACGTCGGTCGGGGGCGGAAGTACATCGCACACGTGATGTACCAGCGCTTCGTGCACGATGCGGAGATCATGATTGGGCTGTCGCAGGGCGGCTGGTCGCGCCTCAAGCATATCGAAAAGCACTTCTCGCGCCTGGAGTTCATGTCGCTGACCGAGCAGTCGCCCAAGCCTTACAACCGTGTCACACTGACGCGCGAGAAGGGTGCCTTGGGTTGCCCACGCATACGGGTGCACCTGGAGTGGTCCGAAGAAGACCTCGACAGCATCCGGCGTGCCGAAAAGCTCATGGTCGAACAGCTCAAGCCGGCAGGGCTCGGTGAGTACCGCCACAACGGCAAGGATGAAGACGAGATCGTCTTCGCCGCGCGCACGGCGCACCACCTCATGGGCACGACCCGTATGCATGATGATCCGAAATTCGGCGTCGTCGATCGCGACTGCAAGGTGCATGACGTCGATAACCTCTATATCGCCAGCTCCTCGGTATTCACGACCGGCGGTTACGCCAACCCCACCCTGACGCTGCTCGCGCTCTCCGTGCGCGTGGCTGATACGTTGAAAAATCGGTTGCGGAAGGCAGAGGTTCCGCATTTGCGTGTTGTCGAGGCGGCTTGATTTGCCGTTGCGGGGGCGCGGGCCTTCACCAATCCACGGGCCAATGAAAACGGTGATCAATTGAGCGTGCGGGATGTAGCCCGCCTGTTGCGCAGGCCAGCCGAGGCAGTTCCATCGGGTCTAGGCCGATGGGGTGGACAGCAGGTCGCTGGCCCACTGGGCGGAACCACGGATGGAGTCCGCAACGCGCACCGAGCGCTGTTGGCGAGTCGCGGGTACCGTGCAACGTAGGGGTCTGGCCGCGCAGCCATTTCACCGGCACGGTTAAAGCGAATGAGCAAGGCTCATGAGGCCGTGGTCTGGGGCTGTACGCAGGCCGGCGCATCGGCCTAAGCGTGAGTGCGATGTCCCCAGCGTGGGCGTGACGCGATGGGCCGCCAGGGTGTGCTGCGGCTAGGACGGGCGCGTGGCGAGAGCGGTTCGCGAGCTTGCCTGTATCTCGCCTCACCTCGATACGCGAGCGGCGCCACGTACCGTTCTGCATTCGGGTGGGCTGAGGGTAGGCGGGCGCATGCCACGGCGTTGGCGAGAGGGTGGCGACCGCTCGAAACAGGGCTAGACTCACGCTTTGACAAGCACGGACGTATACGCCGCTCGACCATCTTAGCCCCTCTGGAGAAATGGTATGGACGCCTCCCCCCGTGAGGGAAGTTGAGCGGAAGCGAGGAGGCGGACCCTCACGGGCCGACGGCATCACAAGTGCCCAATGTGGAAGATTGGATGATCTTCACAGGCAAACCGGAGGGTCCGAAA
>CAYSFW010000069.1:0-39301 GCA_964430355.1 uncultured Thiotrichales bacterium | reverse complement strand
GAGTTCTGGCTTGTGCATCCCATGGACCGGGTCGTAACCATCTACCGGCTGACTGCCGGCGAATACGGCAAGCCGGATGTGCAGGAAATCAGCGGCGAGACGGCCGTCAGCGTCCTGCCGGGGGTGGTCATCGCCCGGGATGAGCTGGCTGCCAGGCTGCCGAGGCCGGAGTATTGACGGGCTGACATCAGACCCGCTTTTTGCGGATTAGCCATCGGGCATCGTGTGCAAGCCCGCGAGCTGACCGCGAGATGGCCGACACAACTGCTCGGCGAACTTACCCGGCGACGAGAAGGCACGGGCCAGCCCATCCCGATTCCGCTGCACCGCCTCCCGCCCGCGCTAGTAACTCGCGAGCTCGGCGAGTTCCTGCATGACCTCAGTCAGATTGCCTTCGCTGTTTTCCACGAGGCAGACCAGGTTACCTACGCTGCAGACGGTCATGCGATCGCCGCGGACCATCCAGCCCCTTGGTGGTGTCCACCCACTCAGGCCCGTGAACATGGAAAGCTGATCGACATTCGATTGATTGAGTCGTTTGAAATCATGCGCAAAGGACGCGAGCTTGCGCATTTTGTCCTCATCGATCAGTCCGTAGCCTTCGAGATATTCCCCGTTGTCCCGGAACAGCGTGACGACCGTAACGCCATCCAGTGCGAGCAAGCGCTTGATCATGTCTTAGTGCCCTCGGCTGGATCGTTTACCCGTTGAGGGCATCGTAGGCTGCCTGAAAATCCGCCTTGTCGTTTTCCAGCACGACACCCCGGCCGCCCTGTACCACGGTGGACCAGTCCACCCCCACCACCGTGAACCCCTGGATGGGGTAGAACCCGACCATGCCCGTCATGGCCTCCCAGCCACGCGCCTGCATCGTGGCGATCGACAGGTTGGCCACACACACATGGCTCAACAGATCGAGAACCATCCGGTCCAGCTTGCTGTCCGCCCGGCTCTGGTGACGGACCAGCTCGCCGCGATCCGAGAATTCAAACGCTGCAACCGCGCCGGGCAATTCCAGCAAGCGCTCCAGTTCGGCCATAGAAATCTCCTGGGTGGATTGTTCGAGTGTATTTGTGTAGGGAGGTTTCGCGCTCGATCAGATCAGCTCGTCGGACGCGTTTCTCAGTTCCTGGATCATCAAGTGCAGCGTGTCGTTGACCGATCCACGCTCGTTGTCTAGAAAGCAGAAGTAATTGCTCATAACACAGACGGTGAAATGCGGCCCCCTCACGGCCCAGCCCTTGCCGGGCACCAGGCCGCAGTCCTCGCAGAGCTCGCCCAGCATGTTGCATTCCATGTGCACGCCGAGCGACGTCGCCCGGCACATGATCGACGCCATGCGCGCCAGCTCGTCGCTCAGCTGGCCCTGGTAGGTGTATCGATCCCCGCGAAACGAGTACTGTCCCGCGGCAATGACCCCGGGCAACGCCATCAACTCCGCCACTACGCTCATGTCGTCATCTCCAATGGTGATTGTTGTTATGTGGACCCGGCGTTTGCGTCGCCGACTCCCGCCAACGCACGCAGACGATTTGGACCTGACCGTTCGTTGACATAAATCAAATTATGGTAATTTCATACCACAGAAGCCCTATCCCTGCCATTTTTTCCCCAAGCTCCGCTCGCCCTCCCGCCGTGAAACCCTCTGCTCCAGACCACTCCCTCCCCCTCTGCAGCCTCAAACGGAGATTGGCTGCCCTGACTTACGACACCCTGCTGTTGCTCGGCGTCCTGTTCTTCGCGTCCATACCGTTCACGCTGGCAACCCGCATTACCTACGACAGCCCGTGGTACATCGCCTACGTCGGCTATCTGACCGGGCTCACCGGCCTGTTTTTCACCTGGTTCTGGACGCGTGGTGGCCAGACACTCGGCATGAAAACCTGGCAGATCACGCTGAGGACCGAGACGGGCGCTGCGGTGGACGGGCGGCGGGCGATCCTGCGTTTTGCGCTTGCCATTCTGCCGTGGATACCGCTGGGCGTTGCCGACTGGATCCATGCCGCGCCAAGGTCCAATTGGGTCGATGCGCTGCTATGGGCGCCGCCCGTCATCGCTTGGGCGCTCGCTATCGCCAATCGCGAACGCATCACCTGGTATGACCAGCTCTCGGGAACACGGCTCGTACACATCGGCCGTGCGACCCCATCCAGCGCGGGCTGATGGCCCTGTGACCGCCTGATTTAGAGGGTGCGCAGCCGCCACACGGCAAACGCTGTCGCCGCCATGAGCGGTAATGCGGCGCTGAGCAGCGGCGGCAGCCCGTAAACCACCCCCAGCTCGTTGAACAGGCTGGTGAGCAGGAAGTAGCCGATCCCGAGCAAGATGCCGATGAACAGCCGTTGCCCCGTCCCGCCACTGCGCTGCGCGGTAAAGACAAACGGCAGCGCAAGCAGCAGCATCACCAGGGTCGAGAGAGGGACGCTGAGCCGGCTCCAGCGCGCCAGTTCGTAGCGCGCCGTGTCCAGCCCGTTGTCGCGCAGATACCTGATGTAGGTGCTCAGCGTCTGGATCGACATCTGGTCTGGGTGCACGCGCAGCACCTCGAACAACTGCCGGGTGACGAGCTCCGGCCACTGTTCCTGCTGTATGCGGGTCCTACGCACCGCGTCCGCGGCCACGTCGACTTTCTCGACGTCCTGCAGCAACCAGCCCGCCTCGTTGCGGCGCGCGGATTTCGCGGTGACCAGTTCACGCAGCTGAGGTCCTTCGAAGCGAAAGATACGCACGTCGAGCAGATGCTCGTCGCTGACCACCTGGCGGGCTTGCACGAACCACGGCTGATGGCGCACCCAAAGCCCCTGCCCACCACGGATGCTGAGCTGCTCGGACAGGGCCTCCGCGCGCAAGCCCTGCCCCCTCTGCTCAGCGGCCGGCGCCACCAGTTCCCCCAAAAGAAACAGCGCCACGACAATGACCACACCCGTTTTCAGCACCTTCACGGCAAGCCCGAAGATCGACAAGCCAGCCGCGCGCATCGCGGTGAGCTCACCCTGGCTGGCGAGCGTGCCAAGCACCAGTAAGCCGCCCAACAAGGTCGCGGTCGGTGCGAACTCGTAGAGCCGCCGGGGCAGCGTGAGCAGGATGTACAAGAACGCGCGCATCGCGTCGTACTGCCCGCGGCCAACGTCATCCAGCTCGTTGAGAAACGAGAAGAACGCATCCAGGGCCACGATGACCATCAGCGCGAGCAGCGTGCCGGCCAGCAGGTGCGTCATCAGATAGCGATCAAGCACCTTGAACATAACGTCAACCGCCCACAAACGCCCGCAGCGGCCGCCCCAGGCGCTGCCACAGGATCGCGGCACCCAGCGCAAAAAACACCCCGTGCACCCACCAGAGCCCAAGCGCCGAGGGCACTTGGCCGTCCTCCACCATGCTCTTGCCGAGCCCGAGCAGGTTTGCGTAGAGGATGTAGACCATGACCGCCACAGCGAGCTTGCCGAACCGGCCTTGTCGCGGCGAGCCATGACTCAGCGGAACGGCGATGAATGCGAGCACGAGCACGCTCAAGGGGAACGAAAGCCGCCAGTGCAGCTCCGCCTGCATACGCCGGTCGGGCGAGGACGCGAGCTCGACGAGGGACAAGGTATCCGTACCCCCGCCGTAGTCACCGACGGCGGCCGACGGCAGGCGGAATCCGTTGAGCGCGAAGTCCACCCGCGAGAGTCGCTGGCCACCCGGGCCGATCTCCACCATCTGCCCGTCGGCCAGCTCGAGAAATTTTTCACCGTCGGACGGCATTTTTTGACGCGCGCGCGACGCCGCAACCACCCGCAGCGCGCCCTCGCGCTCCTGGAAGATGTACACGTTACGCAGTTCGCGCGTGTCCGCATCCAGGGCCTCGGCGTAGATGACCCGTTGCTGCGCAGGAAAGCTCATGAACCGGCCCGGCACCACGCCGCCCAAATCCACCGACTGCATTGCCTCATCCTTCAGCGCCCGCGCCTTCGCATGGGCCCAGGGCGAGGCCCAGAACGCAAGCCCGACGAGCAGCAGCGCAACGCCCGCGCCAAACCCGAGCGCCGGCGCGAGCAGCTGCACCTCGCCGTAGCCGCAAGCGCGCAGGGCGTAGATTTCGTTGTCCTTGTAGAGCCGGCCCAGCGTCAACAACAACGCAAGAAACATCGCCACCGCGAGCAGCGAGGTGACCGACTGCAAAGACACCCACAGCAGCGAGGGAAACAGAATGGCCGCGTCCAGCGTGCCGTCCGCCACCTTGCCGAGCAGCCGCACGAACAGCCCACCCACCAAGATCAGCAGCAGCACGACCAGGACTGCAAGAAAGTTCCCCACCGTCTCGGTGATGATAGCCTTGGTGATGATCTTCAATGCCGGACCCATTGCACGCGCTGCCGCGCAGATTAGGGGATCGCCCTCTCGAAGGGAATTCCCGGGTCGCGCCACAATCGCCGACCCACCACGCGGCTCTGATATGATAGCGGCAACAGCAATGCCGTCGGCGCGCGGCGCGCGACGTTTTCGGTAACCCACAGGACAGCCTCAACACCGACATGAGCCTAGAATACACGATAACCAGCGGTAACCCGGACAAGCAGCGCACGCCTTGCGTGATCGTCCCCGTATTCAAGGGCAAGAAGCTCTCGCGGCCTGCCACGGTCCTCGACGAGGCGACCGAAGGGTTCATCAAGCAGTTCCTCAAGACAGGCGACATCGAGGGCGAGATCGGCGATGTGGCCTTCCTCTACCACGTGCCCAACCTCGCCTGCGACCGTGTGATGCTGATCGGCTGCGGGGTGGAACGCGAGGTGAACGCGCAGGGCTTCAAGAAAATCTGCGACCAGGTCGCCCGCTCCCTGAACAAGAGCGGTGCCGTCGAGGCCGTGAGCTACCTGTGCGGCATCGATACCAGCCATATTGATGAGACGTGGATGGTGCGCGAGACCGTTTTGAGCTTCGAAAGCGCGCTGTATCGGTTCGAGCAGTTCAAGTCCAAACCCCAGCGGGGCGCCCAACGCCCCTTGCGCAAACTCACCATCGGTATCAGCCGCCGCAAGGACCTGGGCCCCTCGGAGCAGGCCATGCGCGAAGGCATCTGCATCGCCGTCGGCGTGCGCGCCGCGCGCGATCTGGCCAACCATCCGCCCAATGTCTGTCATCCCAGTTTCCTGGCGGACGAGGCCCATCGCCTGCAAAAGATCTACGCGAAGCTCGATGTCGAAGTGGTCGATGAGAGCGACATGGAGGCCCTCGGCATGGGTGCGTTTCTCGCCGTGACCCGCGGCAGCGACCAGCCCGGCAAACTCATCGCCATGCACTACAACGCGGCACCCGAGGAATCCAAGCCCATCGTCCTGGTCGGCAAGGGCATCACGTTCGACACTGGCGGCATCTCGCTCAAGCCGCCCGAAGCGATGGACGAGATGAAGTTCGACATGAGCGGCGCGGCCAGCGTGTTTGGCGTGATGGTCGCGTGCATGGAACTGCAGCTCCCGGTGCACGTCGTCGGTGTGGTCGCCGCCGCCGAGAACATGCCGAGCGGCAAGGCAAGCCGCCCCGGTGACATCGTTACCACACTCTCCGGACAAACCGTCGAAATCCTCAACACTGACGCCGAAGGGCGGCTGGTGCTGTGCGACGCCCTCACCTGGGTCAAGAAGTTCGATCCGGAGGTCGTGATCGACATCGCCACACTGACCGGTGCCTGCATCATCGCCCTGGGCCACCACGTGAGCGGCATGCTCACCAACAACGCCTCGCTCGGCCGCGCGCTCACCCAGGCGGGCCAGTCCATCGACGACCGCGTCTGGGAGCTGCCCCTGTTCGACGACTATCAGGAGCAGTTGAAGAGCAACTTCGCCGACATGGCCAACGTCGGTGGCCGCCCAGCCGGCACGATCACCGCAGCGGCCTTCCTCTCGCGCTTTACCAAGGACTACCGCTGGGCGCACCTGGACATCGCCGGGACGGCCTGGCGCAGTGGCGAAAAAAAGGGCGCCACCGGTCGGCCTGTACCGCTGCTGATGGAATACATCCTGCGGCGCACGCGGGGCGATTGACACGAGCACGATGACGCAAGTCGACTTCTACGTGCTCGCGGACCCCGCTCCCGCGGCGCGGCTTGCCTTTGTCGCACGCTTCGTGGAACAGCTCCATCACAAGGGTCACCGGGCGCACATCCACCTCGACGACGCCGCGCGGCTGAGCGAGCTGGACCAACTGTTGTGGACCGCGACCGACATCGGCTTCATCCCCCACGAGATCGCGACAGCACCAGTGCCGGACTGCCCGATCACCCTGGGGATGTCGCCGTTCTCCGGCGACGATGAGGTACTGATCAATCTCGCGCAGGGCGTGCCCGAGTTTTTCAGTCACTTTCTGCGTGTCGCCGAGATCATCCAGGACGGCGCGAAAGATATCGAGGAAGCGAGAAATCGGTACCGGTTTTACCACCGACGCGGCTATAAACTGCGGACTCACCACATTGCCTAGAGGGTGACAGAGGACGACATGCCAAACGACAAGGACGATAACATCCCGACCCTGGACGAGATGATCTTCCCGGGCAAACCCGATCGCATCGAGAGCCTGCGCCGCGCCGCGGCTGCTCAGGCCCAGGCCCGCACGCAAGCCGAGGCCAAGCCTGCCACGCTGCGCGAGCAGCTCGCGCAGGTGCCGCGCCCTGAAAACGCCACCCTCAAGCCCACGCCGAAGCAGTCCAACTTCGAGATCCTCATCACCAAGCAAATCGACGCGATCCTGCAAAAGCACATGCAGGCGGCGCGCGAGGAAATCGTGCGCGTGGTCATGCTCGAGCTCAGGGCCCGTTTGCCGAGCGCGAGCAAGAAACTCCCCGACAAGCCGACAAAATAACCTCGAGCGGCAGAGCCGTAAGCCTGGCGACCTGACGCGCGCCGGGTGGGTTGGCGCTATACTCCGGTCTCGTTTTCCGCAGGCCGAGACGTATGGACAAGACTTACAACCCTCAGGCAATCGAACAACGCTGGTACCAGTCTTGGGAAGCGGGCGGATACTTTCGCCCGAGCGGGACCGGTAAGCCTTACTGCATCATGATTCCGCCGCCCAACGTGACCGGCACGCTGCACATGGGGCACGCGTTCCAGGACACACTGATGGACGCGCTGATTCGCTACCACCGCATGCTCGGCGACAACACGCTCTGGCAACCGGGCACCGACCACGCGGGGATCGCCACGCAGATGGTCGTCGAGCGTCAGCTCGCGGCGGAAAACCTGACGCGGCACGACCTCGGCCGCGATGCCTTCGTCGAGCGCGTCTGGGCCTGGAAGGAGCAATCGGGCGGCACGATCACGCGTCAACTCAGGCGCATGGGCGCGTCCGTCGACTGGAGCCGTGAACGCTTCACCATGGACGAGGGGCTGTCGGCCGCCGTCACCGAAGTCTTCGTCCGCCTGTACGACGAGGGCCTGATCTACCGCGGCAAGCGTCTGGTCAACTGGGATCCTGTCCTGCACACGGCCATCTCGGACCTCGAAGTGATCGCCGAGGAGGAGATGGGCCACCTCTGGCACATGCGCTATCCCCTCGCCGACGGCTCCGGTCACCTGGTGGTCGCGACGACTCGGCCGGAAACGATGCTGGGCGACACCGCCGTGGCGGTGAACCCCAACGACGCGCGTTACCAACACCTCATCGGGCGCGAGGTCGCCCTGCCACTCACTGGACGGCGCATCCCGATCATCGCCGACGACTATGTCGATCCCGAGTTCGGCACGGGCTGCGTGAAAATCACCCCGGCGCACGACTTCAACGACTACGAGATCGGCCTGCGCCACGGCCTGCCAATGATCAACATTCTCACCCCCGACGCGCGTATCAACGACGAGGCGCCGGAGAAATACCGGGGGCTGGACCGCTACGAGGCGCGCGACGTGGTGGTGCACGACCTGCGCGAACTGGGTTTGCTCGAAAAGATCGACGACCACAAGCTCATGGTGCCGCGCGGCGACCGCTCCGGGGTGGTCATCGAGCCCTTGCTCACCGACCAGTGGTACGTGCGCATCGCTCCGCTCGCGGAACCCGCGATCCGCGCCGTGGAGGATGGCCGCATCCGCTTCGTGCCGGAGAACTGGTCGAAGACCTACTACGAGTGGATGCGCAACATCCAGGACTGGTGCATCTCGCGCCAGCTTTGGTGGGGCCACCGCATTCCCGCCTGGTACGACGCCGAGGGCAAGGTCTACGTTGCCCGCAACGAGGCCGAAGCGCGCACCAAGTACGGCCTCCCAGCGGACCTCGCGCTCACCCGCGACGAGGACGTGCTCGACACCTGGTTCTCCTCCGCCCTCTGGCCGTTCTCCACGCTGGGCTGGCCCGAGCAGACCGAGGCACTCGAGACCTTCTACCCGACCAGCGTACTGGTCACCGGCTTCGACATCATCTTCTTCTGGGTCGCGCGGATGATCATGATGGGCCTGAAGTTCATGGGCGACGTGCCGTTCCGTGAGGTCTACGTGCACGGCCTGGTACGCGACGCCGAGGGTCAGAAGATGTCCAAATCCAAGGGCAACGTCCTCGACCCGCTGGACCTGATCGATGGCATCGAGCTCGAGGCGCTCGTCAAAAAGCGCACCAGCGGCATGATGCAGCCGCAACTCGCCGCGAAGATCGAAAAGCAAACCCGCAAGGACTTTCCCGCCGGCATCCCCGCCTTCGGCACCGATGCGCTGCGCTTCACCTTCGCCGCGCTCGCCTCCACCGGCCGCGATATCCGCTTCGATCTGCCGCGCGTGGAAGGCTACCGCAATTTCTGTAACAAGCTCTGGAACGCCGCGCGGTATGTGCTCATGCAGTGCGAAGGCCAAGATACGGGCTTCGCCGGCGGCGCGTGCGAATACACACTGGCCGATCGCTGGATCACCGCACTCCTGCACCAACGCATCGCCGAAGTGCGCGGGCACTTCGACAACTACCGTTTCGATCTGGCCGCCAAAGCGCTGTACGAATTCACCTGGGGCGAGTACTGCGACTGGTATCTGGAACTCTCCAAACCGGCGCTGACTTCGGCTGACACCAGCGAGGCCACCAAGCGCGGCACGCGCCGCACGCTGGTGAGCGTGCTCGACAGTCTGCTACGCCTGCTGCACCCCATCGTGCCCTTCATCACGGAGGAAATCTGGCAGCAGCTCAAGCCGCTCGCCGGGCTATCCGGCGACTCGCTGCAAGTGCAGGCGTTCCCCGAGGCCGATATGGCCGCCATCGACACGCAGGCGATCGCCGATCTGGAGTGGATCAAGCTGCTCGTGCTCGGTGTCCGGCGCATCCGCGCGGACATGGACATCAAGCCGAGCCGGCCATTGCCCGTGCTGATGGCCAACTGGAGCACCGCGGACCGGACCCGTTTCGAGAATAACGCAAGCTTCATTAGCCAGCTCGCCCGCCTCGAATCGGTGACCTGGATTGCCGATGAGCACGACGCCCCGGAATCTGCCGTCGCGCTGGTCGGGGAAACCAAGCTCATGATTCCCCTCGCTGGGCTGATCGACAAGACCGCCGAGATCGAGCGCCTGAAGCGCGAAATCGACAAGCTGCGCACCAACCTCGACAAGACGGTGGCCCGCCTCTCCACCCCCAGCTTCGCCGACAAGGCACCGCCCAAGGTCGTCGAGGACACCCGTCGGCTTGCCGAAGAGCAACGCGCAAGCCTAACCCAGCTCGAAACCCAACTGGCGAAAATGCAGGCGCTTTGACATGGATCGACTACCGCCGCACCAGGAGCAGATCATCCAGACCCACGCCGCGCTGATCGTCACCGTCGCGCGCATGGTCCACACCGAGAGCCGCCCACCGGAACTGGATCACACGCTGCGCGCTGCCGAAGCCAACGGCTGGGTGCGGCTCGTCGGCGCGATCCGCAGGATTCTCGACGGCGAGCGCGATCTCGCGCGCCTGGGCGCAGGGCTGGATGACGAAGACCGGGTGATCGTCGAGGCAATCCTGCACGGCATCCGCGACCCCGCGACATTACCCGACCCAACGCGCCAGGCCGACGCCGGGGCAGCAGCACCAGGGCTTGCGCAAATGATCCACGCCGCCCGCAGCGGCCAACCCCAGGCACTGGCCGCACTGGGCAATCTCGCAGAACAAATGACCGCTGCAGGCGGCGACATGGCACGGCTGGGCGGCATCATGAAGCGACTCGTTGACGGCGAGCGCGACATCGACCTGCTCGGCAAAGGGTTCGGCGCACTGGGCCGGACCCTACTCGTCTCGATCATCGAAGAGCTCGGGCGACTCGAGTCGCACTGACGAGCCGCTGCCAGAATGGCTGCGCTCATGTGACCTCTGGCGCGGCAACTCTCCCGGCAGTGATCGTACACGTGCCTACGGCAATACCGGCGATCTGCGCGTGGAATGAGCAGCACGTTCACGCGTGCCGATTGCCGTCACTGCGTGCTGGCAACCCCTCGCCGGTCGATTGGCCCAGCGCCATTCGACCGGCAATCGCGTCCAAACAATGTCACTTTGCCATCGATCAATCACCGCTGTTGTTTGAACAAACGTCACAATGTCAAAAATCAATTACGCATCAATGACCAAATTTTTTGATCTCGATACTCAAGGATTACGCAACCATTGAGCAGAAGTTCTCAATACGCCACCCGATCAAACGACCAATTCACATTCTTCGTTAATCAAAGGTAAGCAATCGCGAGCGCAAGCGCCCTAGCCGGTCAACGACGCGAAAATTCATCGCCCCACCCCAGCCACCTATCCCCATGTTTATTCTATAATTATTATCTCTAGGCCAGACGGTTTTCAGCGCCAGACCCGACAAGAGATAAAACATCTTGGATAATCGGCGCCGTCGGCGACGCGCAATTCCCGACGAGAGGCGAGCATGCACCACCGTACCCTTGCGCGGAATTTTATAAATTCTATATTGAATCGCAAATTCGCACCGGCGATGCGCCCGGACAGGTTCGGTATCGCTAGCGATTGTTATTGACCATTCGACTTCGCACACGACGCCATATTTACTTGGGATCAGCAATATGAAATTGAAATCTCGTATCGGATTTACCTTTGCATCATCAGCAATCGTTTTGGCGCTGGCATCCATGACTGGGTGCGGTGGCGGATCAGGCGGATCGAGCGGTCCGGCTAGCACCGCCGGTGGGTCCAGCTCCGGCAGCACTGACAACTCGAGTACCGTAGCCGCTAAGATCAACGGCCAGGCCGTCGACGGCTACCTCGTGAACGGAGACGTGTATTGCGACAACAGGGCGAGTGGAAAAACCAAAGCAGCCGGGCGGTATGATTGTGACTTTGGCACCAGAGTGGTCCGTGTTCGAAACGGACTGGACGTCGGATTCAGTGAGACGGAAACCTCGTCCGGTATTCCGTTCTATGGGGAAGTGGCCGGGCCCGCAATCTATCCATTCGTGTCCCCACTGAGCACCCTAGTGCTGGAACTCGCAGGAGGGACCGACCAGTTCGACGAAGCGAAGCTCGCGGATGCGCTTGCCATGCTCCGCAGAGTATTCAACATTGCGGACCTCGACCTGCACGCCAACCCGAAAGACCGGATCCAGCATGCCCGCCTCCATGCCCAAATCACGGAGGTCATCAACAGTTTCGCCACGGATCCCGAGAGTTTCCGCAAAGTTTGTCAGTCCCTCGCGAATCTGGTTCGTGAGCGTCACGAAGAGAACAAGCTCATCGACCTAGCCGGCGGCGACCAGTTTGCGAATGACATGCGTCGCCTCAATGACATTCTGCGGCGTGACCATGCCGGCCTTCACGTCGCGGATGTGACGGAACTCGACCGGCGGATCAATGCGACGAAAGATACTTGTCAGAAAATCGGAGGGACCGACAACGCCGACAACATCGACGACGTCGTGAAAAACGCGCCGGTAGTCGTTTACGACCTTGGCCTCCAAGAGGCCAGATCCATCGTCAACCTTCACGAGGGCACGCAGACCTACCCGCACAGCCTACTCACGTTCCAGGACCCGGCCAAGGACAGCCTGGGGCGCTACTCGACGGTCGTAAGCCGTGGCATTGATCGCGTGTCCTACGACCCCTCCGCGCTGGATGTGCAATCGACGCTAGATCGCAAGCCTGTCGAGGTCGGTATCGAAGTCAAGTCCACCGACGCAGGTGATCCGCGCAAGCTCTCGATCGTTGCCTCTGGCGTGCTCGTATCAATGACGGCGGGCGACTCGCAAAGCATCAGGATCGAAGTTCCGGACGAACTCGTCTGGTTCGCCAAGGGTGTCAAGAAAGATGGCACGGTCACTACCGCGACCATCGATCAGGAAGGCAAGGCCTTGTTCGACGGTCAGAACAACGGTATCAACATCAACTTCAGCCGCATCTCCAGCTGGCTGAGCAAACGGGGCTACCTGGATCCGACCAATGCTACTGGCAACTTTGCGGTTTCCATGGTCATCAACGGCATCAAGCTGACCCGCATCCGCGAAGACAAACCTACCGTACCGAGTTGTGTCACGATCTCGGCAGGTGAGGAACACACGGTCACCGGTTCCGGTCTGTGCGGCTATGTGACTGTGACCCCACCAGCGAATGGAACCGGAAGCGGCAGCAACGGCCCTACCTAATCCCATACGGGCGCCAGGGATCGGCGCTGATCCACTCAGGGATGTTTCTCGCGAGGGAAACGTCCCTTTTGGTCTTGCGCAGCAGACAGGTGACACTCGCAAGTCGCCTCCTCGCCGCGCGCGTCGCACAGAGGCGTATCCCGTGGCCCAGTTCAGCTCAAGAGCGTTGTCCGTCGCCTTCACACAACTCGGACTGTTGCTGTCGAGCACGGTTAGCGCAATGCCCATGGATGCCCTGCTCCAGGCCGCCCATCACGCTAGCCGGATGCCCACCACCGAACGGCTCGCGATCGAGGCAGGTTACGATGTGGTTCCGGACGAAACGGCTCACGTAGGGCCCGTCCGCGACGAGCCGGAGCCGCCGCCGGTTGCCATATCCCGCTACCAGGGCAACCACGTTCTGGGACATCTGCGTATTGATGAACACTGGTCGCTGGACGGCGGGTACTGGAACCGCGCCGTAGCGAACAAACGGGACCGCAATGACATCGAGTCATTCCAGTCTGCGGTTCAGTACCTGATCCCCGGCAGCTGGCTGGGCAACCGCTTCGCTCTCCGTCTGGGGTATTGGACTAACCGTGCCGAAACCCTGACGAAAAGCTCGTACACTCGCGTATCGGACTACACCATCAACTCTCTGGCTGTCGTAAACCCGCGAGATGAACAAACCCAACTGAACCTCATCGCCTCGCGCGAACTCAGCAAGGCGCTGTCCGTCACGGGTTTTATCGGCGTAGGCAGCAGTGCCGTGAGCTATGACCGCGTGGAAGGCGGCTTCCGAGACAGCGACAAGTGCAGTTTCCGGTTCAACATCGCCAAGGACCAAGGCACGATCAACCAGACGGAACGCTGTGGAGCCACACTAACGTCACAAACCTACATGCCAACGGAGGAGTCCATCGTCAACAACGTCGGCGTCAATCCACGCGACGCGCTGGAGTATTCATCGATCTACTATCAGCTCGGGGGAAACGCGATGCTGCGGGGCAAATCATGGCGTGCAATGCTGGGCTACGAATTCCACGCGTTCCGTCGGGACGGCGTAGACGATCAGGTGGAAGCGTTGGGGCGTACGCCGCGCGAGCACAACCACACCGTGACGATCGACCTCACCTACAACCTGCTCCGTTCTCTCGACGTCTTCGCGCGTGCGGAGTACATGACCAACCGGTTGCTGCCAACCGTGCCATTCGCCTACAACCCCTTCACCGCGGAGCGGTTCGCCGAGGCGGGGCTATTCTTCAATGTGGGGCTTCGCGTAGGATTTTGACCGAGCCCTGACTCACGCCAAGGCTCGGTGTACCTGAACCTACGGGGTGTGGTCCAGATCCAGGCTCTTCAAGTATGCGATGAAGCCTTCCCTCAATTCCGGGTGACGCAGGGCAAATTCGACCGTGGCCTGGAGATAGCCCAGTTTGTCTCCGCAGTCGTAGCGCTTGCCGTCGAACTCGTATGCTAGTACCCGCTCGACCTTGATCAGCTCGGCGATGGCGTCGGTCAACTGGATCTCGCCGCCCGCACCCTTTCGGGTTTTCGCGAGGAAATCAAAAATCCGAGGTGTGAGAATGTACCGGCCAACCACCGCGATGTTGGAAGGCGCCTCGCCTGGCCGAGGCTTCTCGACGATCCCGTTGACGTGCCACAGCCGGTCGCCGCTCGGCGCGGCGGACACGACACCATACTTGGACGTGTCCTCCATCGGGACCTTCTCACTGCCGAGCACGCTGCAGCCGTGATAGTCGTAGACGTCGATCATCTGACCGATGCCGGATTTTTCCGTGTTGCTCGCGATGAGGTCATCCGCAAGGATCACGGCAAACGGCTCGTTGCCCACGACGGGTCGGGTCAGCAGCACGGCGTGACCCAGACCGAGCGCTTCTGCCTGGCGCAGGTAGATGCAGTTGACGTTGTCTGGGAGTATCCCGCGCACCTCCTCGAGGAGCTTGGTCTTGCCTTTGCGCTCGAGCTCGATTTCCAGCTCGAAGGCCTTGTCAAAGTGATCGGCGATTGCGCGCTTGTTGCGCCCGATGACGAAGATCAGGTCGGTGATGCCCGCCTGCACCGCCTCCTCGGCCGCAAACTGGATGAGCGGCTTGTCGACGATCGGCAGCATTTCCTTCGGATTGGCCTTGGTCGCAGGGATGAACCGGGTACCGAGTCCGGCAACCGGAAATACGGCTTTGCGAATAGGTTGTGGCATGGCTGGATAAGGGTGTTGACGATAGTGGTGAGAGCGGAACCGATGCGGGTCACGGAGGCTACCTGTCCGCACCGAGTAGGGATTCGGGCAACCGCTATTGATCTTTGTTCATCTTAGCAAACCGGGCTTCAGCGATTCACGCTCGGAGCGAGAAATTGATCTCATTCAACACAGCGACCGGATCAGCGGCACCGGTGACCGGACGACCGATGACAAGGTAATCGCTACCTTGGTCGACGGCCTCCCGAGGCGTCATGGTACGCCGCTGATCGTCGACAGAGCCCCCCAGGCGGATACCGGGGGTGACCAGAACGAACCCTGATCCGAATTGACGCCGTAGCAACGCTGCCTCCATCGCGGAACACACGACACCATCGGCGCCCCATCGCTGGGCCAGGGTTGCAAGACGGGTTACCTGAGTATCCGGTGAGACCGGTAACCCAATTTCGTGCAGATCCGGCTCGGCCATCGAAGTCAGCACCGTCACCGCGATCAACAGTGGCGGAGAGGTGACGCCATCCAGGGCCTCCCGCGCTGCGGCGATCATGCGCCCCCCCCCGCTCGCGTGAACGTTCAGCATCCACACGCCAAGATTCGCCGCCACCCGGCAAGCAGCGGCAACCGTGTTTGGAATGTCGTGAAACTTGAGATCGAGAAACACGTCGAAGCCCAGCCTTTGCAGCTGCTCAACGAGGCTCGGCCCGCTCGCGAGGAACAGCTCGAACCCCACCTTCAATCGGCATTGTGTGGGATCAAGCCGTTGCGCAAAGCGGAGCGCCCTGTCTGGCGAGGGGAAATCCAGTGCGATGATGACCGGCCTTTCTTTAACGTTCATGGCACGCACAACCTCAAGCCGCAACGGGTCCCAACCAGGAATACTCCACCGGGTTGGGATACGGACGTACAGTGTTCCAGCTCTTGCAGCCGGGGCATTGCCAGAACAGCGAATTCGACTCGAACCCGCACTTCGTGCAGTGACAAGCCATCGACGTCGAGAGCCGCGCGTCCAAGATCCGCCCCAAAGCCTGGAACGACGCATGAATCTCGCCCTCGGTACGCCCACCCATCATGTCCAGATACGAGCGAATGATATAAGGCGAAACTTCTTTGCGGTTCAGTTCGTCATGCAGCAACTGCTCGACCGTTTTCCGGTCGTCAAGGGATTCGTACGTCTTAACCAGAAAATACCGCGCGGCAGCGTCCTGACTGCCATCCGAATGCTTGCGAATGAAATCCGGGAACTCGTGCAACCTCTTCTCGGCCTTGAAGAGTTCAAACAGGTGCTTGTAAACGACTGGCGAGAAGTACGGATCCTTGCGCAGAGCCGTCGCGTAGCTCTTGATCGCCTCCTTCGATCGGCCGAGGTTTGCCATGATGTCGCCAAACAGCAGGTTAGCCCGCACGCCGTCAGGATCCGTTGCCAGCGCCTTTTTAACCAAACCTTGTGCGTCCTCGTAGAGGTGCCTGCGCAGCGCGCGCTCAGCGAGCTCACAGTAGTAGTTGGCGATGACCGGGGCCTGGGGCTGGTCCGAGAAGCGCTGCAACTTTTCGGCCATCTGGATCGCCTTGTCCCATTCCTTTTCCTGCTCGTAGAGGTCACGGAGGTAGCGCAACGCCTCCGGCTTGCGCGCGGCCGGCTCGACAAGCTGCAACAAGATGTTTTCGGCGCGATCCAGCAGCCCGGCTTTCAGGTAGTCGACGCCCAGCTGTAAAAGGGCGCTCGTCCGCTGCTCCGCAGAGAGATTGGGGCGAGCAATGATGTTTTGGTGGATGCGAATGGCCCGGTTGACTTCGCCACGACGTCGGAACAGGCTACCCAGGACCAAGTGCGTTTCGACTGTGTCCTCGTCCACATCCATCAGCTCGACAAAGAGATTGATCGCCTTGTCGGACTGGTCGTTAAGGAGATAGTTGAGGCCTTGGATGCAGTGCTGGTTGAGCGCCCCGCCCTGGGCCTGCGTGTCGGCCTTGCCGACCCGGCTTGAAAGTCGGGCCGAAATCCAACCGGATGCAGCCGCTACCGGCAGTAGCAACCACAGCAGCGGTTCCATCCTCAGTGTTCCTGGAGGGGAAGCTTGCGCAGATTCGAAACCTCGGTTTCCGCAATCTCGAGCTTCTTACGCAACCGGCGGATCTCCCGCCGCCGCGAATAGAGCGCAAGCATGTTGGCGAGCAGACCGAGCAAAATGCCACAGAAGATGCTGACGATGACCACGATCGAGATCGGGACCGTGAACTGCCCGAAATACAGGTTCAAGGTCACCTCTCCGGGGTTCAGGGTCGTGAACACGATCGACACTGCGGCGGCGATCAGTATAAGAACGATGTAAATCAGGGCTTTCATGGGACTTGCTAGCAGTACGGTTAGTAGCGTTTACGGTTGCCGTCATACCCGAGCGCGATACCCGGCTCCCGCAAGCCCAGCGGGCTGCGAACTACCGGATGCGTTGGGGCGATCACAGTAGCAGCGTTCGTCCCACCAAATCGGCCTCAGTCGGTGATTGGTGTTCCCGCGGACTCCATGATGCGTTCGCGAAGCTGCTTGCCCGGCTTGAAGTGAGGCACATACTTGTCCGACAGCGGCACCGTATCACCCGTCTTCGGATTTCGACCCGTGCGCGGCGGCCGGTAGTGCAGCGAGAAGCTTCCGAACCCGCGTATCTCGATCCGTTCGCCGGAGGCCAGCGCCTTGCTCATCAACTCGAGGATGATCTTCACTGACAGTTCGACGTCTTTGGCTGCCAGATGGGTCTGCTTCGCCACCAGAGCCTCGATCAAGTCCGACTTGGTCATAACGCCATGCTCGCTGATGATAAGGAGCCAGCGGATCGCTGGAGCGGGACCGCGCGTGACGGCTGATGCCCTTCAGCGTGCCGCTGGTGATCGTGCCGGGCCTGCTCCACACAGACCCGGCCCGAGTTGCGGTCTTACTTCTTGCTTTCCATCTGCTGTTTGAGATCCTTCAACATTTGGTGCATGGGATTGGCAGCGACCGACTGGTTGCTGTACTCCTGCATGACCTCGGCCTCCTCGTCGCTCTCCTTGGCCTTGATCGACAGCGAAATGGTCCGTGACTTGCGATCAACGCCGATGAACTTGGCCTCGACCTCGTCACCGACCCTCAGCACCGTCGTTGCATCTTCGACGCGGTCGCGCGACAGCTCGGACGCGCGCAAAGTACCCTCGACCGAGTCAGCCAGCGTGATGATGGCTGCCTTGGCATCGACCTCCTTCACTACGCCCTTGACGATACTGCCCTTGGGGTTCTCGGCGATGAAGTTCGAGAAGGGATCCTTGTCGAGCTGCTTGATTCCGAGCGAGATCCGCTCGCGCTCAGGATCGACCGCCAACACCACGGTCTCGATGTCCTGACCCTTTTTGTACTCACGCACCGCTTCCTCGCCCGGCTGCGACCAGGAGATGTCCGACAGATGCACAAGGCCGTCGATGCCCCCCTCGAGGCCGACAAAGATGCCGAAGTCCGTGATCGACTTGATCTTGCCGCTGACGTGATCGCCCTTCTTGTAGCGGGCCGCAAAGTCGTCCCACGGGTTGGGCTGGCACTGCTTCATGCCGAGCGAGATCCGGCGCCGTTCTGCGTCGATGTCGAGGATCATCACCTCGACCTCTTGCCCCACGTGCACCACCTTCGCGGGATTGACGTTCTTGTTGGTCCAATCCATCTCGGAGACGTGCACGAGACCCTCGATGCCGTCCTCGATCTCGACGAAGCAGCCGTAGTCGGTGATGTTGGTCACCTTGCCGAACAGACGGGTGTGCTCCGGGTAACGACGCGTGATGTCGGCCCACGGATCCTCACCGAGCTGCTTGAGCCCGAGCGAAACGCGGTTACGCTCGCGATCGAACTTCAGCACGCGCACCTCGATTTCCTGACCGATCTGCAGGAGCTCGGACGGATGCTTGACGCGCTTCCAGGCCATGTCCGTGATATGCAGCAGGCCGTCTACGCCACCCAGGTCGAGGAACGCGCCGTAGTCGGTCAGATTCTTCACGACGCCCTTCACACGCTGTCCTTCCTGCAGGTTGCTCAGCAACGCCTCGCGCTCCGCGCTGTATTCCGACTCCACCACTGCACGGCGGGAAACCACCACGTTGTTGCGCGCCTGGTCGAGCTTGATGAGCTTGAATTCGAGCTCCTTGCCTTCGAGGTACGAGGAATCGCGAACCGGACGCACGTCGACCAGCGAACCGGGCAGGAACGCGCGAATGCTGTCGAGCTCCACCGTGAAACCGCCCTTGACCTTGCCGGTAATGACGCCCTTGACGATCTCGTTGTTCTCGTGGGCCTTTTCCAGCACTTTCCAGGCCTTCGCGCGCTTGGCCTTTTCCCGCGACAGGCGGGTTTCACCGAAGCCGTCCTCGACGGAATCGAGGGCCACTTCAACCACATCGCCGACCTTGACCTCGAGGGTGCCAGAGGGCGACATGAACTGGTCGAGTGGAATGACACCTTCCGACTTGAGACCAGCGCTAACGACCACCACGTCGGGCCGGATGTCAATCACGGTCGCGTTGATGATCGTGCCCGGCTTCATATGGGTGTAGGCCAGGCTTTGCTCAAACAGCTCTGCAAAACTTTCAGACATGAATGGTTGGACCTAAATCCGGCTTAATCATTGAGTTAAGCCAATTCGCTAAAGTTAAAATTCAACACAAAGCGTACACTTTGTGTCACCGTTTTCACATCCTTTTGGCGAGCAATGCCTCAATTTCCCGCAACACCTCGCCGACGCTCCGCGTGGAACTGTCAATGATCACAGCGTCAGCGGCCGGCCGAAGGGGGGCAATGGGGCGATTGGCGTCCCGCTCGTCGCGGGCCGCAATGTCGCGCAAAAGGTCGTCAATGCTAACCTCGAACCCTTGTTGTTTCAACTGGTTATAGCGCCTGCGCGCACGTTCCTCAAGGCTCGCCGTGAGATAGATCTTCAGATCGGCGTCCGGAAACACCACTGTTCCCATGTCCCTCCCGTCCGCCACCAGACCGGGGGCACGCAGGAAAGCGCGCTGCCATGCCAGCAAGGCCTCGCGCACGGCGGGCAACGCGGCAACGCGCGATGCCGCATCGCCGCAGACTTCGGTGCGCAGCTCCGCGGTCACGTCCTCGCCTCCTAGCAGCACCGCGGGCTCGCCTTCGCGCTCGACAAACGAGACATCCAGTTGACCGCACAACGCACAAAGCGCAGCCGCATCAGCCAAATCGACGCCGGAGCGCAGCGCCCGCAGCGCAAGGATGCGGTAGAGCGAGCCGCTGTCCAGCCAGTGCCAGTCGAGCGTCTTCGCGAGCGCGCGACTGACCGTGCCCTTGCCGGAGCCGCCCGGACCGTCGATAGTCACTACCCGTGCCTGACGCGTCATGTCAAGCCAACCGGGCGAGGTCGAGTCCAGCGGCAGTGGCTAGCTCGACGAAACCGGGGAACGAGGTATCGACGTTGCGGCAGTCGTGGATCGTGATCGGCCCCTTGGCGCACAGCGCCGCGATGGCGAAGGCCATGGCGATACGGTGATCGCCGTGACTGTCGACCTCCCCGCCCGCAAGCCCCCCACCCTCGATCACGATCCCATCAGGCGTCGGTAGGGCCTTCACACCGCAGGCGGCGAGCCCGTCGGCCATCACCTGGATGCGGTCACTTTCCTTGACACGCAACTCCTCCGCCCCGGTTAGCCGCGTCGTTCCGCGTGCACAAGCCGCCGCGATGAAAAGCACGGGGAATTCATCGATCGCAAGCGGCACCAGCGCCTCGGGGATGTCCACACCGTGGAGCCCGGCCGACTGCACGCGAATGTCCGCCACCGGTTCGCCGCCGACGACGCGCTCGTCGAGCAGGCTGATCCGGCCGCCCATCAGCCGCAGGATGTCGATGACGCCCGTGCGCGTGGGGTTGATGCCGACGTGCTCGAGGACCAGGTCCGAACCGTGCGCGATGCTCGCGCCGACCATGAAGAAGGCCGCCGAGGAGATGTCGGCCGGCACGTCGATATCCGTCGCGACCAGGCGTCCTCCGCCTCGGAGGCAGACCCGATTGCCGGCGCGACGCACTTCGTAACCGAAGCCGCTCAACATGCGCTCGGTGTGATCGCGGGTCGGGGCGGGTTCCGTCACACAGGTTTCGCCCTGCGCAAACAGGCCGGCCAGCAGGAGGCTCGACTTGACCTGCGCGCTCGCAACGGGCATCTCGTAATGGATGCCCCGCAGCGCCTGACCACCATGTACCCGTAGGGGCGGCGTCCCCGCGGCCGTGGTCTCGATGCGGGCGCCCATTTTCGCCAGCGGATCGGTGACGCGCCGCATCGGCCGGCGCGAGAGCGAAGCATCGCCCGTCAACTCAACGTCGAAGGCCTGGCCGGCCAGCAAGCCCGCCATGAGCCGCATCGAGGTGCCTGAGTTGCCGAGGTCGAGCGGCGCAGCAGGCGCCCGCAGCCCCCGCAGGCCGACCCCGTCGATGATCACCCACCCCTGTGTGGGCCCCTCGATCGGCACGCCCATCGAGCGGAACGCCCGCAGCGTGCACAGACAGTCCTCGCCCTCGAGGAAGCCACTGACGGTGGTCCGCCCTTCCGCCAGCGCGCCCAGCATGATCGAGCGGTGCGAGATGGACTTGTCGCCCGGTACACGCAAACGCCCCGCGAGGCGTCCGCCCGGATTGGCGCGAAAAACCACTTCGCTCTGAGAAGTATTCGGGTCGCAGGATGACATGGACTGTGGATTTCCTCGATGGGAGCGCAGCCGCAGCGCTCAATGACAAAACTGGTCGCGCGCCTGCTTGGCGCGCCGAAAGATCGCAAGCAACGCATCCCCGTCGCGCTCTGCGATCGCATCCCGAATCAGTGCGAGGTCGCTGTCGTAGCGTTCGAGCGCCTCCAGCACGGCATCGCGGTTGTGCATGCAGATGTCGCGCCACATGACAGGATCGCTCGAGGCGATACGGGTAAAGTCGCGAAAACCGCCCGCTGCGTAGCGGAAGACCTCTTGAGGAGACTCCAGCCGCGCCAGGCTGTCCACAAGCCCGAATGCCAATAGGTGCGGCAGGTGGCTGGTGGCCGCCAGCACCCGATCGTGCTCGTCCACCGCCATTTCCTCAACCGTCGCGCCAGCCGTCTCCCACATCCGCCGCACCCGGTGCAGCGCATCCCCATCGGTTTCCGGCAGCGGGGTGAGTAACACGCGCCGGCCGAAGAAGAGCTCGGGGAACGCAGCAGCGGCGCCGCTCTTCTCGGTGCCCGCGATCGGGTGACCCGGAACGAAGCGCGTCGGCAAGTACCCAAACGCCTGCGCGACCTGATCGACCACGGCGCGCTTGACGCTGCCCACGTCGGTCAGGATCGCCCCGGGATCCAGCCGGCCGGCGATGTGGGCGCAGATCTCGGCCGTCGAGCCCACCGGCACGGCCAGCACGACCAGGTCGGCCCCCTTCACCGCGGCCGCCACGTCGTGGCTCGCTTCGTCGATGATGCCCAAACGCCGCGCGTCATCCAGGTTGCTCGCGCTGCGCCCGACGCCGATTACGGATTTGCAGGCACCGGCCCGCCGCAGCGCGAGCGCGAGCGAACCGCCGATCAACCCGACGCCAATCAGGCAAAGACGCTCAATCACGCCCGAGCACCTTGGCGAAAGCAGCGAGACAAAAGTCGTTCTCGTCGGCCGTCCCGACCGTTACGCGCAGGAACGTCGGCAGACCATAATTCGCCACTGGCCTAACGATCACGCCCTCGCGGAGCAGCGCATCGAACACCGGCTTGGCGTCGCGCCCGAGGTCCACGCACAGGAAATTGCCGGCCGAGGGCAGCGTCTGCAGACCGAGCGCCGCAAAGCCCTCTCTGAGCTGCACGAGCCCCGAGCGGTTGAGCGCGCGGCTCCGCTCGATA
The DNA here is from genome assembly GCA_964430355.1 of uncultured Thiotrichales bacterium. Lineage (GTDB taxonomy): Bacteria > Pseudomonadota > Gammaproteobacteria > UWMA-0217 > UWMA-0217 > CAYSFW01. Next base: position 16,648 of record CAYSFW010000069.1, on the reverse strand, counting down.
TGCGCCTGATCCTCAAGCGCGGCCTCGGCCGCCGCGAGCGCGAGCGAGTTGACGTTGAACGGCTGGCGCACCCGGTTGAGCATGTCCGCCACCTCCGGATGCGACAGGCTGTAGCCCACGCGCAGCCCGGCAAGCCCGTAGATCTTCGAGAACGTCCGCGTCACGATCAGGTTGGGAAACGCATCGAGCCAGCGAACGCTGTCCGGAAACGCTGGATCATCGACGTACTCGATGTAGGCCTCGTCCACCACCACGAGCGTTTCTTGCGGCAGCGCGGCAATGAACCGACGCAGCGCATCCGCACCGACCCAGGTGCCCGTGGGGTTGTTCGGGTTCGCCACGAATACGACGCGGGTCGCGGGGGTCACGCAACCGTGCAAGGCGTCGAGGTCGTGCCCGTACGGCATCTCGGGATGCCCGGCAGGATGCGCCGGCGCCACGGTGGCCCGCGCCCCCACCGCCTGCACGACGATCGGGTACACCGCGAAGGCGTGTGCGGAGAAGGCCGCCTCGGCATCCGGCGTGAGAAACGCCCGCGCCACGAGCTCCAGCACGTCGTTGGAACCGTTGCCGAGCGTAATCTGCGCCGGGTCGACGCCATGCCGCCGAGCCAGGGCCTGCTTGAGCCGGTAGCCGCTGCCGTCCGGGTAGAGCGCCAGTTCCCCGAGCTCGCAGCGCACCGCCTCCAGCGCGCGAGGCGATGGACCTAGCGGATTCTCGTTGGACGCGAGCTTGACGATGCGCGACAGGCCGAGCTCCCGGCGCAGTTCCTCGATCGGTTTGCCCGGCTGGTAGGGTTGCAGCGCCCGAACACCGGGCGCGGCCAAGGATCTCAAATCGCAGCTCATAAGGTTTACGCAACCGATTGCTCCATCCATTTTCTCAGACTGACGCGGCCTGCTCGAAGAATGCCGACAAGCCACCGAGCGGCGGCTGCCAACGCTTCACCCACCCGTTGAGAGCGCGCCGGCCGCGCACGCTCTGGCGCATTCCAGCCCGCGGTGGCCCTCACTGGCGGCGCATTTTTGGACCGCGCCGCGACACGGCGGACCTACAGGACTGCCCGCGGGTAGGACCCCAGCACGCGCAGCATCTGCGCATCGCGTTCCAGTTGCTCGAGCGCAACGCGCACCCGATCCTCGGCGACGTGCCCGTCGATGTCCAGGAAAAACACGTACTCCCAGTTCACGCAATGCGACGGCCGGGACTCGATGCGCGAGAGGCTGACCCCATGCTCGGCAAACGGCTTGAGCAACCGGTACAGCGCGCCCGGCTTGTTGGCGGCGGAGACGAGCAGCGAAGTCTTGTCGTGCCCGCTGGGGGCGACGGCCTGGTGGCCGATCACGAGAAAGCGCGTGACGTTCTCCGGATTGTCCTCGATGTTGTGACGCAGGATCTGCAAGCCGTAGATCGCAGCAGCCGCCTCGCCGGCGATGGCAGCCGCGCCCTCCTCGCGCGCCGCGCGCCGTGCCGCGTCGGCGTTGCTGCTCGCGTGGATGCGCTCGGCCTGCGGCAGGTGCGCATCCAGCCACTCGCGGCACTGCGCGAGCGACTGCGGATGGGAGTACAAACGACGGATACGCGTGATGTCCTCGGTCGGTGCAAGCAGGTGGTGATGGATGCGCATCTCCACTTCGCCGCAGATTTTGAGCGAGGATTGCAGAAAGCTGTCGAGCGTGTGGTTGACCACGCCCTCGGTCGAATTCTCCACAGGCACTACACCAAACTCGCAGTTCTTGGCCTCGACCTCGCGAAAGACCTCATTGATCGCGTTGAACGGCCGGGTTAGCACGGAGTGACCGAAATGTTTGAGTGCCGCGGCCTGCGTGAACGTCCCCTCGGGCCCGAGGTAGGCCACCGTCTGACGCTCCTCGAGCGCGAGGCAGGCCGACATGATCTCGCGGAACAGCCGCGCGATTTCCTCGTCGTCGAGCGGCCCCGGATTAGCCTCCTGCACGCGGCGCAGCACGGCCGCCTCGCGCTCCGGGCGGTAGAAGCTCACCACCGCACCGTTGTGCGCGCGCTTGACCTCGGCCACCTGCTGCGCCGTGCGCGCGCGCTCGTTGATCAGCGCGAGCAATTCGGCGTCGATCGCGTCGATGCGCTGGCGCAGTGCCAGCAGCTCCTCTTCCTCGGTCATCGTCCGCAGACGCCGCTAGATGACCCGGACCTTGAGGACACCGTCGATGCCCTGCAGGCGCGCCCGCACCTCATCGTCGACCGGGGCATCCACATCCACCAGCGTGAAGGCCACCTCGCCCTTCGAGTCGTTGACCATGTGCGCGATGTTCAGCCCGCTGCGGCCGAGGTGGTGGGAAATCTGCCCGAGCATATCGGGGCGGTTCGCATTGGCGATGGCAATGCGCGCCTCACCACGACGCGAGAGCTCGATCTCCGGGTAATTCACCGAATTCTTGATGACCCCATGCTCGAGGTAGTTGCGCACCTCGTCGGCCACCATCACAGCGCAGTTCTCCTCCGCCTCACGCGTCGAGGCCCCCAGGTGCGGCAGCGTGACCACGCGCGGGTGCGTCAGGAGCTCGGGATTCGGGAAGTCCGTGACGTAGGCGTACACGCGGCCATCGTTCAGCGCCTCGAGCACCGCCGCATCATCGACGATGCCCTGGCGTGCGAAGTTGATGATGACAACCCCTTTGCGCATCCGCTCGAGCCGGTTGCGGTTGACCAGGTTGCGGGTGGAGTCGATCAGCGGCACGTGGAAGGTCACGAAATCGGCCTGCTCGAGTACGTCGTCCGTCGTACGCCCTTGGATGACCGAGGACGACAGCGCCCAGGCCCGCTCGACCGTGATCGTCGGGTCGTAACCGATGACGCGCATGCCGAGGGCGACCGCGGCATTGGCCACCAGCACGCCAATCGCGCCGAGACCGATCACACCGAGCGTACGCCCGGGCAGTTCGAACCCGCCAAACTGCTTCTTGCCCTTCTCGACCGCGTGGTGCAGTTCCTCGGTACTACCCTTGAGGTTGCGCGTGAAGTCCCACGCCTGACAGATGTTGCGGCAGCCAAGCAGCATCCCCGCGATGACCAGCTCCTTGACGGCGTTGGAGTTGGCGCCCGGGGCGTTGAACACCGGTATGCCAAGTGCTGTCAGCTTAGGCACGGGGATGTTGTTCACGCCGGCGCCAGCGCGGCCGACTGCAAGCAACGTCTCGGGCAACGCCATCTCGTGCATGTTGTACGACCGCAGCAGGATGGCGTCAGGACTGCCGACCTCGGGGCCGACCTCGTAGCGGTCGCTCGGCAGCCGCTCGAGCCCCTTGGTCGAAATGTTGTTGAGGGTGAGGATCTTGTACTTGTTCATCAGCCGTGGGTCCGTTGGAATTCGCGCATGAATTCGATCAGGGCATCGACACCCTCTTCCGGCATCGCGTTGTAGATGCTGGCGCGCATGCCGCCCACCGAGCGGTGTCCCTTGAGGGTCTTCAACCCGGCCTTCGTAGCGGCCTCGAGGAATGGCTTGTCCAGATCGGCGCTGGGCAGGGTGAAGGGCACGTTCATCCAGGAGCGGCAGGCAGGATCAACCGGATTGCGATAGAACCCCGAGCCGTCGATGGCCGCATACAGCTTGTCGGCCTTGCGCCGGTTGATCTCGGCCATGACGGTGAGACCACCAAGCCGCTTGAGCCACTGGAATACAAGCCCCGCCAGGTACCAGCCGTACGTCGGTGGCGTGTTGTACATCGACCCCTCTTTGACGTGCGTGCTGTAGGCCAACATGGTCGGCGACGCGGCCACCGTCTCGGGCACCAGATCCTCACGCACGATCACCAGTGTGAGCCCCGCGGGGCCAATGTTTTTCTGCGCCCCGGCGTAGATCAGGCCAAATCGCGAGACATCGATCGGCCGCGAGAGGATGGTCGAAGACATGTCCACCACCAGCGGCACATCACCCGTCTCCGGCACCCAGTGAAACTCCACGCCCCCGATGGTCTCGTTTGGCGTGTAGTGGACGTAGGCTGCCTCCGGATCCAGCTTCCAGTCGGCAAACGCCGGGATCGTGGTGAAGTTGCTCGCCTCGCTGCTCGCGGCAACGTTCACCTGCCCGAATTTCTTTGCCTCGCTGATGGCCTTTTTCGACCACGCCCCGGTGTTGATGTAGTCGGCCTTTTTGCGCTCGCCCATCAGATTCATCGGCACCATGGCGAATTGCAGGCTTGCCCCGCCCTGCAGGAAGAGTACCTTGTAGTTGGCAGGTATCGCGAGCAACGCTCGCAGATCGGCCTCCGCCTGCTCGGCGATGGCGATGAACTCCTTGCCACGGTGACTCATTTCCATGACGGACATGCCCGAACCGCCCCAGTCGAGCATCTCCTCGCGGGCCTGCATCAAAACGGCCTCTGGCAACATCGCCGGACCGGCGCTGAAGTTGTAGGTCTTTCTCATGGCTATCTATACCGTGGCAATGGAAAAGAATTGGTCATCTCACTGCAAGGCGAGCAGGCTCACCGCTGGCTGGCGCCCTTTTGTGGCCCGCCGTACCCTCACGCAGTTTCAGCCTCGGCGCTACCCTCGTCGCCCGCCTGATCCTCGCCGCCCATGCTCTCGATGCGCGCGATCTGACTCAGACGCTCGGACTCACTGGTGCGGATGAGGGTGACACCCTGGGTATTGCGGCCCAGCACCGAGATGCCGTCTATCGGCGTGCGCACCAGCGTCCCCTGATCGGTAATCAGCATGACCTCATCGCCGGGTTGCACGAGCACGGCGCCCACCAGGGGACCATTGCGCTCGGAGGTCTGGATCGCGATCACGCCCTGTCCGCCCCGGCCATGGCGCGGGAACTCGGACGCGGGTGTCTGCTTGCCATAGCCGTTCGCGGTGGCCACCAGCACGTTCGCCTGTGCATCCGGCGCCAGCGCCACGAGCGCAATCACCGATTGCTGATCACCCAGCGTGATCCCACGCACCCCACAGGCCGTGCGGCCCATCGCGCGCACGTCGCCCTCATGGAAGCGGACCGCCTTGCCGGCGTTGGTAAACAGCATGATGTCGTCATTACCGCTGGTGAGCACGACGTCGACGAGCCGATCCTCATCGCGCAAATCGACCGCAATGATCCCAGAGGCGCGCGGACGGGAGAACTCGGAGAGCGGCGTCTTCTTCACCGTGCCGCTTGTGGTTGCCATGAACACGTAGCGGTCTTCCGGATAATCGCGCACCGGCTGTACTGCCTGGATACGCTCGCCTTCCTCCAGCGGCAACAGGTTGACGATGGGCCGCCCCCGCGCCGAGCGCTGCGCCAGTGGCAGCTCGTAGACCTTGAGCCAGTACACCTTGCCGCGACTCGAGAAACACAACAGCGTGTCGTGCGTGTTGGCGATGAACAGCCGGTCGATGAAATCCTCGTCCTTCACCCGCGCGGCGATCTTGCCCTTGCCGCCGCGGCGCTGCGCCTGGTAGTCCGAAAGCGGTTGCGCCTTGGCATAACCCGCATGGGAGAGCGTAACCACCACGTCCTCGGCACCGATCAGGTCCTCCATCGAGAGGTCGAGATGCGTGTGCACGATCTCGGTACGCCGCTTATCGCCGAATTGATCGCGGATCGCGTTGAGCTCATCGCGAATCACCTCGCGCAGGCGATCCGGATTGGACAGGATCTCGAGCAACTGCCCGATGAGTTCGAGCAACTCGCGATATTCCTGGACGATCTTGTCCTGCTCGAGACCGGTCAGCCGGTGCAGCCGCAAGTCCAGGATGGCCTGCGCCTGCGCCTCGGACAGCCGGTAACCACCCTCCACGAGCCCGAACTCCGGCCCCAGATTGTCTGGACGCGATTGCTCCGCACCAGCGCGGGCCAGCATGTCGCTGACCACTCCCGGTAGCCACAGGCGAGCCATCAGGCCCTCTTTCGCCTCGGCCGGACTCGCCGAGGCCTTGATCAGTGCGATGATCTCGTCGACGTTGGCCAGCGCCACCGCCAACCCTTCCAGGATGTGCGCGCGCTCGCGGGTCTTGCGCAGCTCGAAGAGCGTGCGCCGGATCACCACCTCGCGGCGGTGCTTGAGGAACGCCTCGATGATCTGCTTGAGGTCGAGCAGGCGGGGCTGGTTGTCCACCAGCGCGACCATATTGATCCCGAACACCGTCTGCAGCTGCGTGTGCTTGAACAGATTGTTCAGCACGACTTCGCTCATCTCACCGCGGCGCAGCTCGATGACCATGCGCATGCCGTCCTTGTCGGACTCATCGCGCAGCTCGGAAATCCCCTCGATCCGCTTTTCCTTGACCAGCTCGGCGATTTTCTCAAGCAACCGTGCCTTGTTCACTTGGTACGGCAGCTCGGTGACGACGATCGTCTCGCGCCCGCTCTTTTCATCCGTCTCGACATGGGTGCGGGCGCGCACGAAAACCCGGCCGCGCCCAGTCTTGTATGCCTCACGGATGCCGCCCACGCCACTGATGATGCCGGCGGTGGGGAAATCCGGCCCCGGCACGTGCTCCATGAGCTCATCGACCCCCAGCCCCGGGTTGTCGAGCAAGGCCACGCACGCCGAGACAACCTCGCCCAGGTTGTGTGGCGGGATGTTGGTCGCCATGCCCACGGCGATACCCGACGAGCCGTTGACCAGCAGATTCGGGATGCGCGTCGGGAACACGACCGGCTCGCGCTCCGAACCGTCGTAGTTGGGCGCGAAATCCACGGTTTCCTTGTCGATGTCAGCGAGCAGCTCGTGCGCGATGCGCGCCATGCGCACCTCGGTGTAGCGCATGGCCGCGGGCGCATCGCCGTCGACTGATCCAAAGTTGCCCTGACCGTCCACGAGCATGTAGCGCAGCGAAAACGGCTGTGCCATGCGCACGATCGTGTCATAGACCGCCGTGTCGCCGTGTGGGTGATACTTACCGATCACGTCGCCGACGACGCGGGCGGATTTCTTGTACGGCTTGTTCCAGTCGTTGCCTAGCTCGCTCATCGCGAAAAGCACGCGCCGATGCACCGGCTTGAGTCCGTCGCGCACATCAGGCAGGGCACGCCCCACGATCACGCTCATCGCATAATCGAGGTAGGACTGCCGCATCTCATCCTCGAGATTGACGATCAGGATCTCTTTCGCGAAATCGACCATGAGTGAGCCAGGAAACACCGACGGGGATGCAAGCTCATCATACTAACACAACGCTGGCGCAATCCGGACACGAGTCAGCTACACTGTTGCGTAGCTGACGCAGGACCCTGGCCACACAACCGGCACACAACGCCGAAGGCCGCCAAGCGCCCGCAGCTGGCGCGCAAACTCAGAGGCTTCGTGACAAAACTGTTGCAAATTCGCACCAAAAGGTGTGAAATAATTGTATTAGTGTATTAAAATAGCTACTAGATTTCGAAGAGTCAGATGGTCAGCGCTGCTCGATGAAGTCGAACGAACCCGAAGTCAAAGTTTCTGGCAATGAAATTCCAACCAACTTGAGGCTAACGCTATGATTAAAAGGAGTGCGATCAGTACTTATTCCATCGCGGCCGCGGTCGCCCTGGCGCTCTCGCCCGTTTCACCAGCCCTCAGCGACGGCAAAGGCCCGCACGGTTGGGTCAAAGACAGCTCTGGCGCTTACGTGAAGGACAGCTCCGGCGAGTGCGTAAAAGACTCGTCCTGGACCAAGGATCTCGAACTGCCGGTCGAGTGCGGTGGCAAACCGAAAGTTGCCGAGTCGGCGCCGGCTCCGAAGCCCGTTGCACCGCCTGCTCCGGCCCCGGTCCCGGTCGCTCCGACCGTCGAGAAGGTCACCCTGGATGGCAAGGTCCTGTTCGGCTTTGATCAGGCCAAGCTCACACCGGAAGGCCGTGCTGCACTCGATGGCGTCATCGAGCGCCTGCGTGGCTTCGACCGCGTCAGCTCGATCGTGGTCACTGGCCACACCGACAGCATCGGCTCAGATGCTTACAACCAGAAACTCTCCGAGCGCCGCGCGGCGACGGTCACGGATTACCTCGTGTCCAAGGGCGTCAACAAACAGCTCATCACCTCTCAAGGCAAAGGTGAGAAAGAGCCGATCGCCGACAACAAAACCGCAGCGGGTCGTGCGAAGAACCGCCGCGTTGAGATCGACATCACCGGCACCAAGACGGTCGCTGGCTCGGCTGCTCCAGCACCTGCCGCAGCGCCCGCCCCGGCAGCCGCTCCCGCCAACAAGAGCCTGATGGACAAGGCGAAGGATGCTGGCAAGAGCGTCTACGAGAAGGGTAAGGACGCGGCCAAGAAGGCCAAGGACGCCGTGACCAAGTAAGCCACTTCGTTCTCCTGAACTCGCCGGGCTCCCTCGTGGAGCCCGGTTCGTTTTTGGAGGGTCGAAATTCAGCCAACTGGTCGCCCGCAGCGAATCACCCTATTATCGCGGCACGCAAACAGTCCGGTTCGCGCCGTGCCCACGACACCCGTACACGCTGATCTCAAAGTCTCGGCCCGATGGGTCATCCCCATCGAACCTGATGGCGTACTGCATCATCATGCGGTCATCGTCCGCGATGGGCGCATCATCGACATCCTAACCCAGGACGAGGCGGCGCTGCGCTACACCACAACCCAGCACATCGACTGCCCTGGCCATGCCCTGCTGCCCGGCCTCATCAACGCGCACACGCACGCGGCCATGTCATTGCTACGCGGCATTGCCGACGACCTGCCCCTCGCGCAGTGGCTGCAGGAGCACATCTGGCCGGCCGAGGCCAAGTGGCTATCAGAGGCCTTCGTCCGCGACGGCACCCAGCTCGCCATGGCCGAGATGTTGCGCAGTGGCACAACGACCTTCAACGACATGTATCTGTTTCCAGACATCACCGCCCACTGCGCGATCGACTGCGGCATGCGCGCAACAGTGGGGCTCGTGGTGCTGGATTTCCCGACGCCGTGGGCGCAGAACGCCGATGAGTACCTGGCAAAGGGTCTACAGCTCCACGACGAACTCAAGGACGAGTCCTTGCTCAGCACCGCGCTCGCCCCGCACGCACCCTACACCGTGTCCGACGCGCCGCTGCGCCGCGTTGCCGTGCTCAGCAACGAGCTGGACATTCCTGTGCACATCCACGTGCACGAGACGGCCTTCGAGGTGCGCGAAAGCCTTTCCCAGCATGGCAAACGCCCCCTCGCTCGGCTCGATGCACTCGGCCTGACCGGCCCGAACCTGCTCGCCGTGCACATGACGCAGCTCGAAGCCGATGAGATCGCCCTGCTCGCCGAGCGGGGCAGCCATGTGCTGCATTGCCCGGAGTCCAACCTCAAGCTCGCGAGCGGCATCTGCCCCGTGCCCGCGCTCGCCCGCGCCGGCGTCAACGTGGCGCTCGGCACCGATGGTTCGGCCAGCAACAATGATCTCGATCTCTTTGGCGAGATGCGCACCGCCGCACTGCTCGCCAAGGGCACCAGCGGCGACGCCCGCGCCGTTTCCGCACACGAGGCTCTGCGCATGGCAACACTCAACGGCGCGCGCGCACTTGGCATCCAGCAGCACACGGGCTCACTGGCCATCGGCAAGGCCGCTGACATGATCGCGGTGAACCTCGACACCATCGAGACACGCCCGGTCTACGACCCCGTTTCTCACCTCGTGTACGCCTGTGGCCGCGAGGCGGTGGATCACGTCTGGGTCGCTGGACGCATGCTGCTGCACAACCGCCGTCTGACCACGCTCGACGAAGCCGACCTGCTCGCCCGCGCACGACACTGGCAGGTGCGCATCGCTGGTTCATCCTGACCCATCACGAAGGATTCATCGCCCATGTCTGCTGCATCGCAAAACTTCGATCCCCAGGAAGTGGCAAAGTTCGAGGCGCTCGCCCACCGCTGGTGGGACCCCCAGAGCGAGTTCAAGCCGCTACATGACATCAACCCCCTGCGGCTCGATTACATCGACCGGCTCGCCTCGCTCGCTGGCAAGGACGTCCTCGACGTCGGCTGCGGTGGTGGCATCCTCAGCGAGAGCATGGCCGAGCGCGGCGCGCGCGTGACCGGCATCGACCTCGGCGAAGCCCCCCTCTCCGTGGCCCGACTGCACCTGCTGGAGAGCGGCCGCAAGGTCGATTACCGCCGCATCTCTGCCGAGGACCTCGCGCGTGAGATGCAGGGGGCCTTCGACATCGTGACGTGTCTGGAAATGCTCGAACATGTGCCGGACCCTGCATTGACCATCGCCGCCTGCGCGACACTGGTCAGGCCCGGCGGCTGGGTGTTCTTTTCCACGATCAACCGCAACCCCAAATCCTTTCTGTTTGCCATCATCGGCGCGGAGTACGTGCTGCGCCTGTTGCCGAAGGGCACCCACGAGTACGCAAAATTCATACGCCCGTCGGAGCTCGATGCGTGGGCGCGCGCGGCGGGGCTCGATGTCCAGGACGTGATCGGGATGAGCTACAACCCCTTCACACGTCACTACAGCCTCGGCAAGGATGTATCGGTCAACTACATCATGGCCATGCGCAAGGGGTAGACGCGTGCGCGGCGCCCAATCCGTGCTCTTCGACCTCGACGGGACGCTCGCGGACACCGCGCCCGACATGGTCGGCGCGCTCAACGCCGTACTGGCGGCCGAAGGGCGGCCGACGTTGGCCATCGACGCGGTGCGCGACTACGTCTCGCACGGCAGCGGCTACCTGGTGCGGCTCGCATTCGGCGAGGCGCAACCCGAAGCGCATTACCGCCGACGCCTGGAGCATTTCCTGAGCCACTATCGCGACCGCCTTTGCAACGCCACACGACTGTTCGCCGGCATGGCCGAACTGCTCGAGGAGATCGAAGCGAGTGGCCGCAGCTGGGGTGTCGTCACCAACAAGCCGGCGTGGCTCACCGATCCGCTCATGGACCTGCTCGGCCTCACCGGGCGCGCTGCCTGCATCGTCAGCGGCGACACCACGGCCGAACGCAAGCCGCATCCGCTGCCCATGCTGCATGCCGCCGCGCTGGCCGACGTGGCCCCGCAAGCGTGCGTGTATGTCGGCGACGCCGAGCGCGACATCCAGGCCGGGCGCGCGGCCGGCATGCGTACCCTAATCGCCGCCTACGGCTACATCGACGCGAGCCAGCGCCCTCAGGACTGGGGCGCCGACGGCTCAATCGACCACCCGCGCGAGGTCCTGGACTGGCTCGCTGCCCACGCGTCCTAGCATGCCGGCGGTCGGCGCGATTCTGGGCGATTCCGGCTGGCTGCCCGCGGCCCTCGCCCTCGCGGGCGGTCTGGTGATCGGCTACCTCGCGTCGCAACTGCGCGCGCAGCGCGAACTGCGACAGCTCAGCATCGAAAAGACGCGGCTCGAGACGGAGCTCGCCGCCGACCAGCAGCACTTCGAGGAGCAACTCGGGTTGTTGCACGACGCGCGCGACGCCCTGTCGCACCAGTTCGCGCAACTCGCTCGTGAGGCGCTCGGCAAGAACAGCGGCCTGTTCCTGCGACTTGCCGAGCAAAGCCTCAAGGCCCAGCACGCCCAGGCCAATCACGAGCTGCTGCAACGCCAGCAGGCGATCGAGCGCGTCCTCGACCCGATCCGCGCCACGCTGGAAAGGACCGAACAACGGCTGCGTGAGGTCGAACAGGACCGCGCCAGCGCCCAAGGGCAGCTCAGCCAGCAACTTTCGGCGCTGGCGCAGGCCGAGGCCCAGCTCAGCCGGGAGACGCAGAACCTCATCGGCGCGCTCAAGCGTGCGGATGTACGCGGGCGCTGGGGGGAGCTGACGCTCCGACGCCTGGCCGAACTCTCCGGCATGGTCGAGCACTGCGACTTTTACGAGCAGGAGACGACGGGCGGCGACGCCAGCCTGCGCCCGGACATGGTGGTGCGCATGCCCGACCAGCGCGAGCTGGTCATCGACGCCAAGGCGGTGCTCGAGGGCTACCTGGCCGCTGAAGAGGCAAGCGACGAGACCACGCGCCGCGATGCACTGGCCCGCCACGCGCGCAATCTGCGCGACCGCGTGCGGGCGCTGGCCGCTAAGGCGTACTGGGCGCAGTTCAGGCACAGCCCGGACTTCGTCGTGCTGTTCGTGCCTGGCGAGCAGTTTCTCTCGAGCGCCTTGCAGCAGGACCCGGACCTGCTGGAAGACGCGCTGCGCCAGCGCGTGATCCTCGCCTCTCCGGCCAGCCTCGTCGCGCTGCTGCGCGCGGTGGCCTTCGTCTGGCGGCAGAGCGCATTCGCCCGCAACGCCGAACAGATCCGCGAACTGGGCGAGGAGCTCTACCGCCGCGTCGCCACGCTCACCGAGCACCTGCAGCAACTCGGCAAGGGCCTGGAGGCGAGCGTTGGCGCCTTCAACCGGACCTTGGGCGCGCTGGAGCGGCAGGTGACACCCGCCGCGCGGCGGATGAGTGAACTCGGCATCCAGCCGCGCAAGGATCTGGCCACGCCAGAGCCGATCGACAGCCTGCCGCGCACACCCCAGGACTGAGCTTGTTCACAGATTTCACGCGCTGGCAGCTTGCGATCGAGAACTTCCTCCTCGACTGGCTGCCCCTGTGGCGTCCGGAACCTTTCAAGGTGGCGCAGCCCGACTGGGTCGAGACCTACCCGAGCCTTGCTGCGGACCTGCTCGAGCTCACGGATGCTGAGGTGGACCGACTGTCCGGCGAACCCCGGGCGCTCGGTGACTACCTGGCGACCTATATCCCGCCACTGGCCGCGATCGGCGCGCTCACAACCGTGACGCCGTCCTCAGCGAGCCGCCACCCGCTGCCCGTTGCGCATCACACCCGCGACATCCCGGGCCGCAAGCTCGCTCAAATCCGCAGCTTCCTCGGCGCGGCCGGAACGCTCACGCACCCGGTGCTCGAATGGTGTGCAGGCAAAGGCCACCTGGGGCGCGTACTGGCCACCACCACGCCGCTTGAGGTCGTCAGTCTGGAGCGGGATGCAGCGCTGTGCAAGGCGGGGGCGGCGCTGGCCCGGCGCGCCGATGCCAAACGACAGCGCTTCGTCACCCTCGATGCCCTCGAGGCACCCGCCGCAGCGCTGCTCGACGGGCGCTGCACCCTGGCGCTGCATGCCTGCGGCGATCTGCATCGCACCCTGGTGCACCATGCGCTGACTCATGCTGTCCCCGCGCTGCACATCGCCCCCTGCTGTTACCACAAGATGCGCGCGCCTGAGCTTCGCTCCCTGACGGGCGAGGCGCAATTGACCCTGTCACGCGCCGAGTTGCGCTTCGCCGTCAGCGACACAGCCACAGCGAGCGCCGCGGAAGTCCGGCTCAAGCAGCGCGCCGCGGCCTGGAAGCTGGGTTACCGCGAGCTCGCCCTTGCCCACGCCCTCCCTGGAACAAAGCCGGCCACGCACGGCGTGCCGGCGCACTGGCTTCGCGGGGATTTTGCGGCCTTCTGCCGCGTAGCGGCAGCACGCGATGGCTGGCTGCTGCCCGCGCAGCTCGACTGGCAGCGCGCCGAGTTGGCCGGATGGGCGCGCTTTGCCACCGTGCGCCGGTTCGATCTCGTCCGCCAGGGATTCCGTCGTCTGATCGAACTCTGGGTCCTGCTCGACCTCGCGTCCGCGCTCGAACAGGCCGGTTACCGCGTTGCGGTCAAGACGTGGTGTGCGCGGCACATCACACCGAGAAACCTGATGATCTCCGCGCAACGATGACACCCCACGAATACTGCCTGGCGCAGGCCGCACCAGCGGGATCTAGTCTCTATTACGCCCTGCGCTTTGCGCCGAGCGACCGGCGGCCAGCGCTCGCTGCGTTGTTTGCGTTGCAGGCCGAAGTGGAGGGCGTGGCCTCGCGCAGCGGCGAGCCGGCCGTGAGCCGGCAACGCCTGCTATGGTGGCGCGAGGAGCTCGGCCGTTTGCCCGCAGGAACGCCAAGCCACCCTGTCACGCAGGTCTTGCGGGCGGCCCTCCCGGACTGGGATCTGCACCTGCCACTCGCACTGGAGCTGATTGACGGCCACCTGCTCGACCTGGACAGCGAAGGCTTCGCCACGGATCGCGACCTCGTGCTGCACAGCTACCTGACGTCCGCCACAGTGATGCTGCTCGCCGCTGAGGCCCTCGGCTACACCAACCGGACGTCACGCAAGTTCGCCCACGAGTTGGGCGTGGCCATCGCACTGACCTGCCTCCTGCGCGATCTGGGCCAGACGCTGCGTCAGCGGCGCCTGCACCTTCCCCAGACAGAGCTCGAGCGATTCGACGTCACGCGCGCGCGCCTGCTGGAGCCTGTTCCGGAACCCGGTGTGGCACCGCTGCTTGCGCATCAGATTGCCCGCGCACGTGAGTCATTCGCGCAGGCCTGGCGGCACCTGCCCGCGGAGGATCGCCGCGCCCTGCGCTTTCTGGTGATCCTCGGACGCCTGCATGAAGCCCTGCTCGAGGAAATCGCCGACGAAGGCCCCGCCATCCTCCACCGTAAAGTCACCCTCACGCCGCTGCGTCAGCTCTGGATTGCCTGGCGCGTGCGGTGACGGCGCCTTGGGATGCGCTGATGGATTGATCGCCTCCGCACAACGCAGCGATCCGCCCGCACAGCCGTTCAACCCGTGTTGCCTTTGCGCATCCGGCGTGCGGAAGCTACGCTACGGGTTCGCTCCGCAACGATCATTCACCTCCACGCGTGACCGACCTCGAAGCTCCCAAACTCATCGACCGCATCCGTGCCTACCAGCCGCGCGAGAATCTGCTGCGCGACCGCGTGATCCTGATCACCGGTGCGGCCGACGGCATCGGCGCCGCACTCGCCAAGGCCAGCGCTGCCTTGGGAGCCACGGTGATCCTGCTCGACAAGAGCGTGCCTAAGCTCGAGACCGTCTACGATCAGATCGTCGAGGCCGGGGCTCCGCAACCGGCGATCATGCCGCTCGATCTCCTGGGAGCCAACGTCGGCGATTACGCGAGCTTTGCCGACACCCTCACGACCGAGTTCGGACGACTCGACGGACTGGTGCACAACGCCGGCTGGATTGGCGCACTGACGCCCTTCGCGTTCTGCGACGCGACGCTCTACCACAAGGTGATGACCATCAATCTGCACGCCCCGGTCCTGCTCACCCAGGCCTGTCTGCCGCTGCTGCGCGAGTCCGATGACCCGACCCTGGTGTTCTCCTCGCACGCGTGCCAGCGCGCCTACTGGGGCGCCTTCGGTATTGCCAAGGCAGGCCTGCTCGGCCTGATGCAGATACTCGCCGATGAATTTTCCGGGGAGAGCGCGATCCGTGTGAACGCCGTGGACACGGGGCCGGTCAACACCGCAATGCGCAGGCTCAACTTCCCGGGCGAAAACGCGCAACGCCACCCCGCTCCGGAGGCTGTCATCGCGCCGTATCTGTACTTTCTTGGCCCCGATGCCCACGGGGTCACGGGTCTCAATGTGGAGATGGCCCACGGCGCGGCCCGCCAACCGTGACAGGTCGTTGGAAACCGTAGCGGGTGGCGCTTGGGGAAACACTGATTGAATCCCCTCTCCCTCTGGGAGAGGGGCAGGGGTGAGGGAGAAGTTAGCTGATTCAGCAGGTTACCCCCCTCACCCTAACCCTCTCCCCCGCAAGCGGGGGACAGGGAATGAATAAATCAGTATCTCCCTAGGCAGCCACGGCAAAGGCGCACCGCTCGCGCAGGCAGCACTCGGTGCAGCGCGGCCGGCTCCGGCACACTTCTTTCGCGTGAATCACGATCAGCGCGTGGAATTCCTGGAACAACGGCACATCGGCCGACAGTTCGCGCTCGAACTCCGCGCGCAATCGCTCGTAGTCGGTCTCCTGCGAGATGCCAAGCCGCGAACACAGGCGCCTGGTGTAGGCGTCGATGACGAACACCGGCCGGTACAGGGCGTAGAGCAGGATGTCGTCCGCCGTTTCGCGCCCGACGCCATGCACCCCGAGCAGGGCCCCGCGCAGCGCATCGGTTGGCAGCAGTTGCAGCGCTTCTAGCCCTCCCTGGGCCGCGAACCAGCGACAATAGCTCTGCAAACGCCGCGCCTTGACGTTGAAGTAACCGGCGGGACGCAACAGCTCAGCGAGTTCGTCGACGGGCATCGAGGCGATCGTTTGCGCCTGCAACGCGTCCACCCGCCTGAGGTTGGCGATTGCCTTCTCGACGTTGGTCCACGCCGTATTTTGCGTGAGCACGGCGCCGAGCATCACCTCAAAGGGTGAGTCGGCCGGCCACCAGTGCTGCGTCCCCCAATGCGCGAGGAGCGCCTCGAACAGCGCCCGCCTTGGGTTCATTTCTCGCGTTTTTTGGTCGTCGGCGGACGGGGCCGGGCGGCGGCACGCCCGTCCCGCGGCATGCGCCGGGGATCGGTAGCCGGGCCCGCTGGGCTCTCGCGCCCCGTCGAGCGACCGCGACCGCCCTTTGCATCTCGTCCGGCGGTGCCGGCTCGACCCCACGGACTGGGCGTTGCTGACGCGCCATCGCCGGCTGTCTCCCGTGTGCGCCGTGGCCGCCGACCCGCACCGCGCTCGCCCCACGGGCCATGATCGTCAGTCACCGACGCCGCGCCTCGTTTGGATCGTTGCGGCTGACGCGCTCCGGCGGCATCAAGTCGGTCCTCCGCGCCGTTCCTGCCCGCGCGCCGGGGCGGCAAACCCTCGCGCTGCGGCCACGGCCCGTCGGCCCCGCCCCTTGCGGGAGAGGTTGCGCGGCGTTCGCGCGCGGGCCTGTCTGCACTCGAGCGCCCCCGCGCCGCCTCGGTCCCGTCCCTTATACACATCTGAC
>CAYSFW010000068.1:0-15729 GCA_964430355.1 uncultured Thiotrichales bacterium | reverse complement strand
CGTCGGGGCCCCGGCGCGCAGCGTCCCGAGCATGGGGCCCTGTCCTGAGTCCCAGTTGCAAGCGGAGTAAATCGATGTCTGGCGCCATCATCAAACGTGTCGAGTACGCGGCGATCGAGCAACAGCGCAGGGCCTGCGACGCGATGCATTCCGAGGCCGCGCGCACCCTGGCACGCGCCCGACTGGTCTACGAGACGCAGGAAAGGCAGGGCTATATCGACGGTCTCGAACGCGGTCGCATTGAGGGTGCGAAGCTGCTGGTTGGGCTAGTCGACCGCTCGATCGCCCACCTCGCTGCGCTCGAGCAGGAAATCGCCGACATCATGGACGAGGCGCTGAGGAAGCTCTTGGACGATCCAGAGCGCTACGCGGTGCTCGGCTCGATGGTCAAGAAGAATATCGAGCTGCTGGAGCAGAAACAGCGCCTCACGCTGCGGGTATCGCCCCGAACGCGCGCACGACTCGAGAAATCCCTCCGCTCACTGATCGAGCGCGACTTTCCGATTGATATCGTTGAGGACGACCGCGTGGAGACGGACGCCTGCATCATTGAGGCGGGGCAATCCATCATCAATCTCAATGTGACGGCCCAGATCACCGAGCTCTCTCGAGTGTTCAGGGAAGCCCTGTGAAGTCGATGCTGCGCCAGACGTACTGTGGGGCCAAGCGCCTTGCGCGCGGATGGGCGTTCACCAGCAGCGCGGGATGTGATCCCCAGGCCGCATGAAAGCCGCCCGATGGTCTCCTCCGCGAGTCTCCCGGGCTCGGGTTGCTTATAACAACCTGATCTCGAGTCGATCGGGTTATCTGTACTTCACGGCCAAAGACGTGGAATGCCGCCTGCGTCTGTTGAGCTGGCGGCGGTTTTCGGCCGACGAGTTCGGTGTGGAACTCGAGCTCGCGGCGGGGCCACACGGCGCGACGCTGTTCCTCACCCAATGGCCACTTGGCCGACTCGTCGGCAACGACATCGAAACCGCGGCGATGTCCGCCTGGCCCATGGACCTGCGAATCACCGTGGCCGAGATTGAACTGGAGGGGCTGCCGGAGGTCGTAAGTACGTTGCTGCACCGCCCCATCAATATCCGTGCGGTACGCACCGGCGGGCAAATCTCCCGGCGCGGTGGCCCACCGGCCGCCGACAGGGTGGAACCGATCTGGTTCCTGCTAGAGACACGTACCGGGCTGTCCACATTGGGCTGCGTGGTCCCGTCGCAACGGCTGTATCGCGACCTGATCGGCCGGATCGCGCAAATCAGTTCCGGGCAGGAGGAAGCGCCGTACAGCGTCCACCTCTATCCGAGGATCGAGCTGGCCAGCGTGCAGCTTGCGCGGCAGGACGTGAACGAGATTGGCAAGGGCGACGTCGTGGTGCTCGACCGTCGCATCGAGCCGGACCACATCCCCGTGCGGTTGGCGCTGGGCAGCGGCCTGCAAATCATCGGTGTGTTGACGGGAGAGACGATCATGGTAGAAGGCGTTGAACGTGTAGCCTCGCAGGACTCACTGAGCGCCGACGATATCGACAGCATCAACGTCACGGTGAAGTTCGACGTCGGTACGCTGGGCATGAGCTTCGGCGACCTGAAGACCATCCGCCCCGGGCACACCTTCGTCATCGGGCGGCGCGTCGACCGCGTCGTGCACATTCACTGTAATGGCAAGCTGATTGGCATCGGCGAACTGGTGCAGGTGGATGATCGCTCCGGGGTGCGCGTGCTGGAGATCTTCGGATTCAAGCATGGATAACCTGCCGAGCCCGTTCATCCTGCTGGCCGGGCTCTCGGTGCTCGGTCTCGCGCCCTTCCTGGCGATCATGATCAGCTCGTTCCTGAAGATCGTCGTGGTCATTTATATCCTGCGCAACGCCTTGGGGCTGCAACAGGTACCGCCCAATCTCGCGGTCAACGGGCTGGCGATCATCCTCTCGATTTACATCATGGCGCCAGTCGGTATGGCCGCCTACGACATCTTCAAGCGCCACGAGGTCGACGTCGCCAACCTCCAGGACGAGCGCCTGTATACCGCGCTCGGCGCGGCTGCCGGGCCGTTCAAGGACTTCCTCATCCGCCACGCCGACGACCGCGAGCGCGAGTTCTTCCGGTCAACGACGACCAAGCTCTGGCCGGAATCGAAGGCGCGCGAGATCCAGAACGACGACCTGCTGGTCCTGCTGCCTTCTTTCACGGTCAGCCAGCTGAAGTCCGCTTTTCAGATCGGGTTTCTGTTGTACCTGCCGTTTCTGGTGATCGATCTCGTGGTCTCCAACATCCTGCTCTCCATGGGCATGATCATGGTCTCCCCGATCATGATGTCGCTGCCGTTCAAGATCCTGCTGTTCGTGATGGCCGACGGCTGGACGCGCCTGATTCACGGGCTCGTGCTGGGGTATCAATGACATGAGCGAGGCCGAGACCATACACCTCGCATCGCAGGCGATGCTGCTCATCCTCTACCTGTCGCTGCCCGCGGTCATTACAGCCACGGTGCTCGGGCTGATCGTGGGGCTGTTCCAGGCGCTAACCCAGATTCAGGAGCAGACGCTGGCCTTCGGCGTGAAGCTCGTGGGCGTGCTGATCGTCATGATGCTCACCGTGGACTGGATCGGTAACGAGCTCCTGAATTACACCGTCCGGTTGATGAACCAGTTTTGGAAAATCTAGCAGGGGTCTCGAAAGGCGTGGTGAGGGGCGTCGAGATAGGGCACAAAATTGCCACAAGACGGAGTTGACACGCCACCCATGAGCGCGGTGATGCACACTCTGCCGCAGCACCCGTACCCCACGGCAGCTTTGCAACGCCTGGACTGGTCATGCACTTCATAGCTGAGGTCTATCACTGGGTTCTGTTGCTGACCCTGACGCTGCCGCGTTTCCTGATCGTTTTTCTCATGCTCCCGTTTTTCGGGCGCCAGGTCATTCCGGGCCTGGTGCGCAACAGCATCGCCGTCGCCCTTTCGTTGACCCTGCTGCCGGTGATATCCGCGCAGATCGCCGAATATCCATTCGATGTCATGCACTACTTGCTGCTCATCGCCAAGGAGGCCTTCATCGGCGCAGTCATCGGCTACACCTCGGCCATCACCTTCTGGGCGGTGGCATCCGCCGGCTTTTTCATCGACGTGCAGCGTGGCGCGATGAGCTCCACGCTGTTCACCCCTTTCGTGGGTGGTGAAACCTCATCGATCGGGGTGTTCTTCACCCACGGCGTGGCGGCGCTGTTTTTCGCGAGTGGCGGCTTTCTGGTACTCGTCGAGGTCATCTACCTCAGCTACACGGTCTGGCCGGTCTATGCCTTCGCGCCCCGTTTCGACAGCGCGGCCACGGCGCTATACCTCGCGCAGTTCGACGCGCTGATGTACCTCATGGCGCTGATTGCTGCGCCGGCGATCATCATCATGCTGCTGGCGGAACTCGGCATGGCGCTGGTTGGGCGCTTCGTCCCGCAAATCAACGTGTTCCTGCTCGCCATGCCGCTGAAGAGCGCGCTCGCGTTTTTCTTCCTCGCGCTGTACCTCAAGTACATCTTTGCGCACGTCATTCAAGAGTTTGACCAGGCACGAATCCTCTTCGACAAACTCAAGGTCATCCTTGGATGAGCGAGGACAAGAGCCGCAAGACGGAACAGGCCACGCCACGGAAACTGAGGGAGGCCCGCAAGAAAGGGCAGGTCGCAAAGAGCAAGGAGATCATCTCCACCGCAATGCTGCTGGTCTCGCTCGTTTTCTTCTGGCTGATGTGGGACTGGATGGTGGAGCGGCTGGTGGCCTTGATTACCAGCACGACACATCACATGGGCAGTGAATTCTCAGCCGTCTTTCGGGAATTCACCCTCAACACGCTGCGCGACGCGATCCTCTGGCTCGTTCTGCCACTGGCGGTCGTACTCATGCTGAGTGCGATCGTCGCGGCGGTCGTGCAGTTCGGATGGATTCTCGCGGTGGATCCGATCATCCCTCGTGCACAGAAGATCAATCCGGCCGAGGGGTTCAAACGCATCTTCTCGCTGCGTAGCCTCGTGGAGACCTCGATTGCGGTGGTCAAGGTGCTCGCGATCGCGCTGGTCCTCTATCTGGTCATCCGCCACAGCCTGCGCGATCTGGTCCACGAGATCGGGCAGTGCGACCTGATGTGCATGCGCGAGCTGGGTGAGTCCCTCGTCTTCCGGCTGGTCGCCCTCATCGCCGTGTTGATGATCGTGCTCTCGGTCATCGACTTCCTGTACCAAAAGGCGGAATACCTGCGTGAGCAGCGCATGACGCGCGAGGAACTCAAGCGCGACCTCAAGGAATCCGAAGGCGACCCCCTGCTCAAAGGGGAGCGCAGGAGCCAGTTGCGGGAGATCACCCTTGAGAGCGTGGCCGAGCGAGTCAAACGGTCCCGGATCCTCATCGCGGATGTCGACCGTGTCGTTGCCCTGCATTATGAGCGCGGCGTCACGCCACTGCCCGTCATCGTCGCCATCGGCAAGCGCGCCAACAGCGCGCAGATGATTAGAATCGCGCACGAACAAGGCATCCCGGTCGCGCCCAACGCGCGCCTCGTCGACGACTTGCTGCGCGAAGGGCGGCTCGACGGCTACATCCCCGATGTGACCATCGAACGCGTGGCGCGGCTCTTCCGCAAGCACGGATTGTGAACTGGCTTGAACTTCCAGCGAGCCGATCGGTCAATATGCCTGACGTTGTATTAAGCGAAGGAATGGCAGTCACCCGGCCACTTGCCGCAACGCTGGCATCGCGACCTGACCACCGGGTGCTTGCGTGCCGACGACCGACGCTGGCCATGCCTTCACGTCGAGAAGAACCATGCGATTTCTCTTGATCTGCGAGCAAGCCCTGATCCGCGACGGGTTCTGCAACCTGTTGCGCAGCCTGGAAATCGGCGACGACCTCACGGTTTACGACACGGACGGCGTCCAATCGGCAGCCTCCATCCTCAATGAAACCCGTCCGATCGATCTGCTCATCTACTACCTCAATCTCGACGATCGCGGATGGGCCGGTTTGGACGAACTCGGCGCACTCGGCATCGACGCGCCCGTGATTGCCGTCGCGGGTTTCCGCAACGACGGGGACATTCGCCGTGCCATCCAGCAGGGCGCGAACGGCTGCGTCTCTACCGACTTCACGTGGCGCGTCGTGGCGTCGGTGATCGAGCGCGTGCTGCAGGGAGAAATCGTCTCGCCGTCGATCAAGGGGCGGCCCGCCGACACCTGCGAAGTCAAGGCCGAGGGCGTGACGCCCGGCGACGCGAACAGGCCCGATACGACGGCCACGGCGCTCGATCAAAAGTTGGCCCAGTTGACGCCGCGGCAACGTGAAGTCCTCCAGCTGATCAAGCTCGGCAAGTCGAACAAAGAGATTGCGCGCTATCTGGATGTCGCCGAGGGCACGGTCAAGATCCACTGTGCCGCGATATTCCGCGAGCTTGGTGTCACCAACCGAACGCAGGCCGCCCTGCTCGCCGGTGACATGGCGCTCCGGTGATGCTCGGACCGTGCCGCCACCAGGTCGCGGTAAGTGTGGCTCGCTTTCGCGCGCTGGTCGATCAGCGGCTCAGGTGCCTGGATCTGCGCTGATTAGGGATCCATTTCGTGCGCTTGCCCCACAGCCTGCGTTGGCCGCGATGTCGGTTCCGGCGATAAAGCCCCGGGGAGACACTAATTTATTCATTCCCTCTCCCCCTCTTGCGGGCGAGAGGGTGAAGGTGAGGGGGTAACCTGCTGAACCAGCGTAACTTCGCCCTCACCCTTGCCGCTCTCCCAGAGGGAGCGGGGATTCAATCAGTGTTTGCTTTGGACGCGCTTGGCCGCAGCGTGGCAACCACATCGCCTGACACTCGCGCAGGCGCTACACTTCGACCAAACCGGGTGGCCCCGGCGTGGCACCGCAACGCCCGGTGGGTATCGGTGTGCGACCACGAAGTCCCGTTCGACGGCGGCAACGGTTGACGCATTTCACCGAACTCAGCGCCCGGCCTGCCCTTGAATGATCGAGCGATGAAATGCCAGGTACGATGACACATCCCTTGGCTCTGAGACCTGCAGTCTGCCTCAACGTCTCGCGCGCCAGCGGACGCAAGGGGGCCGCTGCTGCGCCCACGTATGGGCTCCTCGGCAATTTGGCCAAGACATCCGTCGCCCATCACCTTGCATCGACAAGATGCCGTAAGGAGACTGCGTGACCGGCCTGCTCATCAGTGTCGCCAGCGTGGATGAGGCCGAAATCGCGGTCTCCGGCGGCGCGGACATCGTCGATTTCAAGGACCCCGTGCGGGGTGCGTTTGGCGCGCTGCCCTTGGAGCGCGTACGGGCAGGGGTCGCTCGCGTGGGCGGCCGGGCGCTGACCAGCGCAACGATTGGTGACTTCGACGCAGAGGTACCGCACAAGGTCATTCGTGCCATCGAAGCAACGGCAGAGACCGGTGTGGATCTCATCGCGATTGCGCTGCGCCCGGGTGGTGACCTGCTGGACCTGCTACGCACCGCGGCTCCCCTCGCCAACAAGCATCGCCTGGTCGCCGTACTGTTCGCGGACCTGGATCCCGATTTTGGTCTGTTGCAAGCGATCCGGGATGCGGATTTCGAGGGGGTCATGCTGGACACCGCACATAAGGACGGCGGCGAGCTGTTGACGCACGTGACTGCGGAGCAACTAGAGCTATTTGTAGACACAGCCCGCAACCTCGACCTGCTCTGCGGGCTTGCCGGTCGTTTGCGCAGCGACGACATCGAGCCCCTCGCCGCGCTCGCACCGGACTACTTCGGCTTTCACACGGCAGCATGCCGGGGCGGCGTTCGGGGCGCTCCCGTGGACCCGGCGCGTGTCGCCGAGTTGCGGGCTGCGTTGACCGCTTGCGCCGAGTCGGAAGCCGGAGGCGACGACGCCTGAAGGCGGACCCCGCTCGAGTGTCTCGGAAATTACTCGTCGCGCGCGGAAGGCGGGCGCTGCGTGCGGGCGCAGCGCCCGTGACTGGGGATCAGTGTCCTTCGACGCAGATCTCGTGGCGCACCACGGCCAGCAAGGTGCGGGCTGCCAGACCGACGATGGCGATGGTCAACAAGGCCAGCAGCGCAATGCCAAGCTGCCGGTAGCCAGCCGCCCCCGTGGCCTGGGCCATGATGAAGGTGGCGATGGTTATCGCGGCAAGGGGGAACGAGTACGCCCACCAGGAGAGGAAGAACTTCAGCCGCACGAAATAGCTGGCCTGCGCGAGCAGCAGCAGCGTGAAGAACAGGCCCACGCCGTAGAGCACCCGGGCAAACGCATCAATCCCCCCCACCAGGTTGAAGTAGGCGATGAAGCCGACCGCGGGCGGCGCGATGAAGATAAACAGCGTCGGCATAAACCGTTCTGGCAGGCTGCCGTGGAAGATCAGGCGGTAAAAGATGATCGCCGTGAGCACGGGCCAGAAGAACAGGCCAATGCTGAAAAAGAACCAGGAGATCTCGGGCGTCGCGTGGTGCACGCCCGCCACGGGGATGAGGATGTTGCCGACCACCGGGATGAACCACGCCGGGTTGAGGTGGGCGATCTGATATTTGTCGTGGTGGATCCACGACGACAGCACATACAGCGTGATGACCAGATGCAGCGCCGTGCCCACCATCCACAACCAGGACGAAGCGGCCGGAGCTCGATGCAGGAAGACGATGGCGAGCAGGATCAAGCCGATCGAAATCGTCGGCACGAACGCAAGCTTGACCGGGTGCTTTATTTCCCCAACCACCTCCATCGGATAGCGCAACGCCTTCACGGTAAACAATAAAGCGAGCACGACAAACACCGCCGTGGTCAGCCAAACCAGGTACTGGCTGACATGGAAGCCGGTCGACAGCACGGACTCCGCCTTGGCCCAGGCAATGGTGAACCCGGACAACCCCATCACCACGGCGAACCAGGCGACGGGGAAGTTTTTGATGCGGGATGAATTTGGGTCACTCATACAGCGTATACCTCAATTCAGTAACAGAAATCGGGCCAACGGCAGTCAGCGTGGGCGCGACGAGCCGCTGGCAGCGGTCTGCGTCGGCGCGACGTCGTGTTCGATGTCCTCCCAGCCGGTGATCATGGCCTTGACGTGCGCAAACACAGTGTGTCCGGTGGTCGCGAGATACACATGCACGATGAAGAACAGGAACATCATGAACGCGCCAATGACGTGCGCAGTGGCGATCCACTGCAGCGGCACGCCAGCGAGCAGGCCATCGCGAAGCTGCGGATGGTACAGATACAACAGCCCCGATGCCCAGATCAGCGGATTGATGAGGAGTTTCACGCCGAGGTAGGCCAGGCGCTGCAGCGGATTGTGCTTGCGCAGTGGCGTTGGTCGGTATGGATGCGGCGCACCGGAGAAGATGTCCCAGGCATAGTACCGGGCGATTGCGAAGATCCGTTCGAAGCTCGGGATGTACTGCTTCCATTCCCCGGTGGTGAAGTGCCAGAAGATCGCGAACACCCACAACGCCACCAGCGACCAAGCGGCCACGCTATGGAACAGCACCGCCGAACCGAAGCCAAACAGCGTATACACGCCGTGGATCTCGAAGCCGGTGAGCATCATGAAAATGATCAGCCCGGCCTGCGACCAGTGCCAGAAGCGCTCGAAGCGCTTGAAGACGTAAATGCGCTCAGTCATGCAGCCCTCCTCAGCCGGCCGGCGATACGCAACAGGATATGGACGAAGATCATCACGCCAACGAGCGCGGCGAGGCCGAATGCGAGCCGGTCCAGCCACGGCAGATGGTCGCGACCCGGCAGCCACACCCCGGGAACCCCTGCCATGCGCCCCTCGGCAGCGTGGCAGGCGGCGCAGTCCAGCGCCTGCTCTTTCGGCGCCACCATGTGGGTGATCGGCCACAGCATCTCTGCCGCCACGAAGCCGAACTTGCCGCTGTAGGGTTGGCCCGTCGCCGCCGCACCGGCCGCCAGCGCCTTGGCCCAGTCGAAGTTGTACCAAAACGCGGTGTCATCCGGCGTGGCGGTGTGAGGCACGAGCAGCGTCAGGTGTTCCAGATCGTAGGGTTGCTTGCCCTGGAAGCGTTTGACGGGCCAGATGCGCGAGTCGGGCGCACCGGGTTCGCCGTGGAAGGTGTTCATGGGCACGACCTTGGTCGGGTCGATGCGGTCGGATTGCAACGTGTAAGTCACCTTGCCGTTGAACCAAACATACTCCGGCACGACGTTTTCGCCCAGCGTGAAGTCGCCCTTCTTGCTGTCGTAGATGACGTGCCCGTGCTCGTCCTTTTTCTGGAAGGGCTTGCCTTCCGGGGTGAGCTGACCTGCCGTGGACCAGTCCCAGGTCATTTTCGTCGGCACGCCGCCACGCGCAAACTCGGGGATGTGGCAGGTCTGGCAGGCGAGCGTGCGCGTGTGCGCGTTGAGGTGATCGCCCTTGCTCACGGCACCCAGCAAGCCGCCGGCCGTGGTGCCCTTGTGTGGCTGGTCGCCGTGGCACGCCTGGCAGGTCGCGGGGTTGCGGTCCTCCTGCTTGCCCCGCACCATCGGGCCGTGCGGATCGCTCGCGGTTGGTGCCACCCGGCTGCCCGCGACCTTGTGGCCTTCGGTCTTGTGGCAGGTCGCGCAGGTGAAGTTGAGGCCATCCTTGGCCATGTGCACATCCAGGTTCCGGCCTGCCTTGTTCAGCGAGGAGTCGAGGTCGCCGTGCTTCACACCATCCCCGCCGCCACCGTTGTAGTGGCATGCGCCACAATTCTCGCGACGGGATTTGCCAACGTGCTTCGCGACGGCGACCAGGTCGACCGGCTCGATGAACTTGCCGGATTTCGGCGGATACTCTGTACGCTGGTACGCCGGATGACCGGCCAGCCCCGCCGGCTTCTTGTAGGTGCCCGTGGTGTCGTGACAGACCAGGCAGTCGACATTGCGCTCCGAGGTAAAGTCGAACTTGTCGTCCTTCCACCCGTAACCCGCATGACAAGAGGTACAGAATGCCTCGTTCGAGCGGTTGCCGATGCAGAAGCTGTTGAGCATCGTCATCTTGCCCAACCGCTGGCCCGTGGCGGGATTGACGTAATCCCACGTCCAGTGCCGCGTTGCCATCACCTGCTTGGCCGCCTCCGTGTGGCAGGACAGGCAGGCCTCGGTGACCTCCTCGCCCGTCTTGAAGGGCCCTTGGAGCTGCTTGAATCGACTGTGATCCGCCGTCGACAGGCTGACCGGCTTGTCGGCCACGGCGGCGAGCGCCGTTGTACCGGTCAGCAGTAGGGCGACGACGACGCACGCCAAGCGCAGAGCAGACATGCCGATCAGCTCCGGTCGCGCAGGCCCTTCACCCAAGCCTCCATCGCCTCGTTGGCCGGGGCCATCGGGGCTTCGAGGAAGCTCACGACGAAGCGGTCACCCACGTCGGCCACACCGATCGAGCGCGGACGTACCGCGAGCACCTGGGGGTTGGGCAACGCAAAGCCAAAACAGAAGATCACATCGACCGCCGCCCGGATGTCCGCGCGGATCTCGCCACCCATGCCTTGCGTATGGCCGTAGTGGTCGAACACGCCGATGAACTTCACCTTGGGGTTCTCGGCGATCCTCGCCTTCAGCACCGCGACGACGTCCTCGATGGTTTGACAAGTCGTCTCGTCCTTCGCAATTTCGGCGACGAAGACGGGGTACTTTTCTTGCAGCAGGGTTTGCTTCATGGCAGATCATTCCATTAGTGAATGCTAATACTCTTATGTTATGGCGTTCTAAATTGTTGAGCATTGCGCTTGATCAATGGGTATCGCGCACCCGACCGGGTGCGCGACCTGGTTCTCATCGACGAGAAGCCGGTATGCGGGCTATCAATCCCCGCAGGTACAGCCAACCGCCGTGTGGCGGTGCCCGTGAGTATGCGGGTGATGCGTTTCGGAATCGTGATGCGCGTGGGTGTGGGCGTCCACGGTCGGCAGCGTGCCTGTGAGGTAAGCGAGCACCGCGCGATCCGGATCGAGCTCCGTCGTCGCAAGCCCCTCGATGCCCATGCGCGCCAGGCGCCGCACCAAGCCTGCACCCATGCCGCCCGTAATCAGTACCCGCACCGGGTCCAGCGGATGGGCACCGAGATGCGTACTCTCGTGCAAAGACTGCTCCTTGGGTAGCTCCACGAGCGACTTATCGGCCACTTGGCCATTCTCGATGCGGTAGATCCAGAATTTGCGGCATCGGCCTGCGTGGCCTGTGACTTCCTTGCGGTTCTGACTGGCAACCGCAATCAGCCAGTGGGCGTCCGTGGCGCCGGGGCGCCAAAAAACGGGGATTTCATTTATCGTCATCGGTCACCTCGATACTCGTCCGCGAGAGGTTGCTTGGAAAACACGCACTGAAGCACAAAACGCGCCATTAACCAGCCTAACCTCCCGACGCGACAGCCATCCTACATTCAACGAGTTAGCCATTGACTCCCAACGGACCCCAGGCTACCTTTGTCATTAATGACAAAATTACTCGCCATTTTTGTCAAGCGCATCGGGGCCGCTCATGAACCCTCCCCTTGAACTGGTCGCGTTTCTCGACGCACTGCCCGAGCCACGCATCCTGGTCGACATGCACTACCGTATCCTGGCGGCGAACACGGCCTATCGGCGCGAGTTTGGCTCGGTCGAGCAGCCCGTCGGCCGCACCTGTTTCGACGTCTCTCACCACTTCGACCGGCCGTGCGACCAGTGCGCGGAGTCCTGTCCGCGGCAAAGCGCGCTGCGGAGCGGTGAGCCCCACCGCGTGCTGCACCTGCACCAGACGCCGCGCGGCGAGGAATATGTGGATGTGGAACTGGTCCCAATCCGGGATGCGAGCGGCCGCATCGCGTGGTTTGTCGAGACGCTGCGCTTTCTCAAGGAGGTTGGCAGCCGGCCGCGCGCGATGGGCATGGTCGGTCGGTCACCGGCGTTCAACCGCCTCGTGGACCTGATCAACCGTGCCGCCCCCAGCATGACACCCGTGCTCCTGCTCGGCGAATCGGGCACCGGCAAGGAACTCGCCGCGCAGGCCCTGCACACCTTGAGTCCCCGCCGGTCGCGCCCGTTCGTACCCGTCGATTGCTCGGGACTCACGGAAACCCTATTCGAATCGGAGCTGTTCGGATACGAAAAAGGGGCCTTCACCGGCGCCCAGCAGCGCAAGACGGGTCTTGTTGAATCCGCCGCCGGGGGCACGCTGTTCCTCGACGAGATTGGCGATGTCCCGCTGAGCTTGCAGGTCAAGCTGCTGCGCCTGCTCGAAAACGGCACCTACCGCCGCGTCGGCGGCATCGAGACACTGCGCGCCGACTTCCGTCTGGTCGCCGCCACGCATCGAGACCTCAAGCGCATGGTCGAAGCCGGCGAGTTCCGCCGCGACTTGTATTACCGGATCGCGGCCTTCCCCATCCACCTGCCCCCGCTGCGCGCGCGGCCGCAAGATCTCGAGCTGCTGATCGACTCCCTGCTCGAACGCCTTGCCCCAGGTCGCGCGCTGCGACTCGACCCGGCCGCGCTCGCAGCGCTCCAGGACTACCCCTTTCCGGGCAACATCCGCGAACTGCGCAACCTGTTGGAACGCGCAATCCTCCTCACCGACGGCGACACGATCGGCGTCGAACACCTTACCGAGGAACTCACCCAGACCGGCCAGCCTGGGGCCGCGCTGCCGACCGACGATCTCCTGCCACTCGAAGAAGTTGAGCACCGCTACCTGACCTGGGCGCTGCGCCAGGTCCACGGGGACAAAAAGCAACTCGCAATGCGCCTCGGCATCAGTGAGCGAACCTTGTATCGCAAGCTGCACGGCGTGTAGATCTCTGTGATGCGTGGCGGAGCATCTGCTGCCGAACGAGGCGGCACGCTCCTCAGGCGGACCTGTCCTTGTTCCAAAGCCTGAGGAAGCTGCGATGACCACAGAGCTCCCGCCGGACACGAAGCTGACCTACCTCAAAGCCCAAGTGGCAGAGCGCACTGCGACCTTCCACGATTCCGTCAAGTGGTATCGGCGCCGGTATCAGATCGCGACCATGGCCACGGTGGTTCTTTCGGCGATCATTACGGTCGTGGCCGGCCTGCAGACCGCATCGGGACTCGACAGCCCGCGCAATGAGCTCATCCTCGTGCTCGGCGCGCTGAGCACCGTGGTGTCGGCTTGGGGTGCGTTGTTCTCGCCCCGCGAGTCATGGCTGGTGTACGCAGCCACGCTCAATCGGCTGCGCGCACTCCAGACGAAGCTCGAGTTCATGACGAAGGAACCCGATGCGCTGACGGAAGCCTCCGACGCCGTACACGCCCTGTTCGCGGAGTATCAGTCGATCATCGACACTCACAACCGGACGTGGCTCGACTTGAGGTCGACACCGAGCCGCTCCTGCCCACCCGGGGGGCACACGGTCTGACGGACGGCCCTGCTCACCCGCGTGGGTCTCACCCCGTCAGCCGTGCGTCTCGCCACCCGAGCATCTCGAACAACGCGGCAGCCTTGTCGAGAGACTCCCGGTACTCCGCCTCCAGCGCCGAATCGAACACGATGCCGCCACCCGCCCACAGCCGCACCTGTCCCTGGTGGTGGGTGAGCGTGCGGATGACGATGCTGGTGTCCATGGCGCCGTCAAAGCCGATGTAGCCGATCGCGCCGCAGTAGACGCCTCGGCGGTGGGGTTCGAGTTCGTCGATGATCTGCATCGCACGCAGCTTCGGCGCGCCGGTGATCGACCCGCCCGGAAAGGCGCCGCGCAGCACATCCAGCGCGTGGCGGCCGGGCGCGAGCTGCCCGGTAACCGTGCTGACTAGGTGGTGCACGGTGGCAAAGCTCTGCACCTCGAACAGCTTGGGCACGCGCACGGTGTGGGGCGCGCAAGTCTTGCTCAGGTCGTTGCGCAGCAGGTCGACGATCATGACGTTTTCGGCCCGGTCCTTCGCGCTGGCGGCCAGCTCGTCCCGCAAGGCGCGATCCACCGCAGGATCGGCCGACCGACGGCGTGTGCCCTTGATCGGCTGCGTGGTCACTGCGCCACCCTCGATGCGGATGAAGCGCTCGGGCGAGGCGCTGAGCACTTGCGCGAAAGGCAGGTTCAGATAGGCAGCGAACGGCGCGGGATTGATCTTGCGCAGCTGCCGGTAGGCCTGCCACGGGTCGCCCGAACAGGGCGCGCTGAAGCGCTGCGCAAAATTGACCTGGTAACAGTCCCCCTCACGGATGTAGTGCTGGATACGCTCGAAGGCCGCGGCATAGGCCTCGAATCGAAGATTCGAATTCATCGGGCCGAGCAGGCGGAGCGACTGCCGCTCAGCGACAGGCGTAGGCTGCGTGAACTGCGCCACGAGCTGCCGCCAGCGCGCACGGGTTTGCGGATCCCGCCCCGCGCCGACGAGCCAGGAGCGGGATTCGGCGTGGTCGCTCACCACGGCCCAGTCGTAGATGCCCACGGCCAGTTCTGGCAGGCGATCATCGTCAACGGCATGCCCAGCCAAGCGCTCGATGCGGCGAGCGAGATCGTAGGCGAAATAGCCGACAGCCCCGCCCGCGAAGGGCAGACCGTCGGCAGGCGACGCGAGTTCTCCCAACGCCACCCGGACCAGCTCGAAGGGATCACGTGTCGAAACACGGGTTCCCGCGCGATCGCGAATCTCCGTCCACTCCCCGCGCGTGACCAACGTTTGCATCGGATCGGCGACGAGGATGTCATAGCGTCCCCGCCGGCCGGCGGCTGGACCGCTGTCGAGCAGCATCGCCCAGGGTTCGCCGACGAGGCCCTCGAACAGCGCCACCGAGTCCGCACGGTAAGGGAGTTCAGCTCGCAGCATCGTCATGTCGCGCTGGCGCCGGAGTTCGGACTCGCAAGATGCCGGTGCCCGCTACTCGACTCGCATCCGTCGTGATGCTGCACACCGAGCGCCGCGGCCACCATAGCCCGCCGTCACCACGCTGCCCCAACGCCTTCGCTGCGGACTTCTGCGTTCGCTCTCGCTCGATCATTGACCTGGTGGTTCCTTAGCGTTCTCACCCGAGGGGAATCCTTTGATCGTCCCAACGATACCGGCTCGCGCAGCGGGAGAGGCCCGATCCCCGACACGCCGCATGTCCTGGCGCGAGAGCCCGGCGGCCGAACAACTATCACCAGCCGGCTAGCATAAGTCGTCTTGCCCGGGCCGCTCTCTCGGGCAGAGACGCCCGCCTCGTGTTCGAATGCCGAATGCACTTGAGCCCGGCTCGCTGAGCTTACGACAGCGGGCCGAAAAGAAACAAAAAAGCCCGCTCGAAAGGAGCGGGCTCAATGGGTTTTGTGCCTTGCGGGTTACTCGGAGGATCGCGGCGGGTCGCCTCGCCGCAACCTCAGTTACCAGTTCTTCAAGGTGCTGGCCAGGGTACCTCCTCAGGAACGCTTGGTGCCACCCCAGGAACCACCCTTGGTGCCACCCCAGGAACCACCTTTGGTACCACCCCAGGAACCGGTGTCACCCTTGGGTCCCTTCGGTCCGGTATCACCCTTAGGTCCAGTCGCTCCGGTATCACCCTTGGGTCCAGTCGCTCCGGTATCACCCTTGGGTCCAGTTGCGCCGGTGTCACCCTTGGGTCCAGTTGCCCCGGTGTCACCCTTGGCTCCGGTTGCACCGGTGTCACCCTGCGGACCCGTTGCGCCGGTGCCACCCTTCGCTCCGTTTGCCTCAGTCGCACCCTGTGCTCCCGTTCGTCGAGTCTCGACATATGGCCCTGGTGCACCAGCGGCGCCATCACACTCCCGGTCTCTTTATGCGGTCTTCTCA
>CAYSFW010000067.1:0-14260 GCA_964430355.1 uncultured Thiotrichales bacterium | reverse complement strand
CGCCGATGGAAAGTTGCTGGGGTTCCCTGAAGACCGAACTGGTGCATCATCGCCGCTTCGCTACCCGCGAGCAGACCAGGCGCGAGATCACGGAATATATCGAGATCTTCTACAACCGGATTCGAAAGCAGGCACGACTCGGCCATCTGTCGCCCGCCGCTTTCAGTCAGCAATACTATGCAAGGCAGATGGCCGCTTAGCCCGTTGGACTCTGCGATTTGCAACCGTCCTCAGACTACACGAAGGCGGGTTTGCCTTGGTTCGAGTACTACGATGACAAGCTGGGTGCGCTGACTGGCGCGAAAAAACTTGCGGAATTGGACAGCGTCGCGGCCAAAGGCGTGAAGCTCGGCGAGAAGCCGTTGGTTGAGAACGATGCGGTCAAGCCGCAGAAGATCGTGCCGCTCGGAGCAGGGTCCGCGAAGATCAATGAAGGGAAGTGGTGAGGAATTCACGCTGAGGTCATTGCCTCCGGAAGCCAATGCTGCAATCCAACCGATTGATTCGTCCGCGCGTAACCCGTTGATTTGAAAGACGACGAGATCAGGCCTTTGCGGACTTCCGGCCACTTCAGAAGAGCCGGGCCGGAGCGAGGAATGGCCAGGAGAGAGTGAAAACGCGCGTTTTCTGGCGTCCGGGCGCCAGGGCGAAGTCCGCAGGAACCCGCACTAACCCGCGCAGGTACGCGGGGCTTCAAGAAAAATGCCTAACTGCATACACAGTTGGGCATTGGTATTGGTGGTGGGATAGTACCCCGCATCAAACGACTATTGAAAGTACGGAATCGAAGCGCTGCGGGCTGCTGCGAACCCGTGCGAACCGGATCGAAAAGCCTGCCGGGACGGCCATCGGTCGTGGACGATCAAGCAGGTTTTGCGCCCTGATTGGTGCCCGGAAAGGCCACTCAACCTCGTCTGCTTTCCGGCGCCAGTTCAATTCCCGTTTTGGGAATCGAACCCGCGTCCCGCAGTCCCTCAGCGCAGGCCGTACCAAACTCCACGTCCACTGCCGTGCAGTTCAAGCGTGCCGCGTTCGACCAGTGCGCGGAAATGCTGCTTGAGCGTATTGCGGCTGGCCCCGGTCAGCTTGATGGCCTCGCCGATGGTGACGCGCCCGTGCTCGCGGGCAAACTCGACGATCTGCAGCTGCAGTTCGGGCATCGCCGCCAGCACAATCTTCTCGCGCTCGACCTTTTTCTCCAGACGCCGCACCTGCTCGGCCAGGGAGCGCAGGAAGAACACCAGCCACGGCTGCCAGTTCGGTGCCTCGGTGCGGATTGTTCCCTGCGTCTGGCGCAGCGCCAGGTAGTAGGCCTCCTTGCTCTGCTCGACGACGCTCTCCAGCGAACTGTAGGGCACGTAGGCGTACCCAGCCTGCAACAGCAGGAGCGTCGTCAGCACCCGTGAGAGCCGTCCGTTGCCATCCTGGAAAGGGTGGATCTCCAGGAACACGACAACGCACAGGGCGATGATCAGCAGAGGATGCAGCCGCGCTGTCTCCCGCTCCAGGTTCACCCACGCCACCAGCTCCGTCATCAGGCGGGGCGTGTCGAAGGGCGAAGCCGTCTGGAACACGATGCCAATCTGCGCGCCAGTCTCGTCGAAGGCGGCAACGCTGTTCGAGTTGGTCTTGTAGTTGCCGCGATGCCAGGTGTCCTTCTCGCTGTAGCGCAGCAGGATCTGGTGCAACTGCTTGATGTGGTTTTCGGTGAAGGGGATGTCCTGCCAGGACGAGAACACCAGGTCCATCAGCTCGGCGTAGCCGGCCACTTCCTGTTCGTCGCGGGTGGCGAAGGATTTAATCTCCAGGTTCGACAGCAGCTGCTCCACCTCCCGGTCGGACAGATTGCTGCCCTCGATGCGGGTCGATGAGCCAATGCTCTCGATGGTGGCGACGCGACGCAGGGCCGACAGCCGGTCGGGCGCGAGCGTGCCCAAGGCGCGCCAGGCGCCTTTGAACTCGTCGATCCTGGTGATGAGGGTCAGGATCTCTGGGGTGATCTGGATGGTGTCGGTTTTGAGCATGAACCAATACTACACCCATTTACACCCATTTTCGAGATGCATCCATTAAGACGCCCATTTACACCCAATTTGGCGTGAGGTTGAGCTCTTGCGGTGAATAGGCTTCTGCAAGGAGATCGCTTGGCTCGCGAGCCGGACAGCGCCTTCATGGACTCCTGCCAACTCATTCGGAAGGAGACCAAGATGGACGTCGTTCACCTCAACCAAAAACAACTGGCCGCCCGCTGGTGCATCAGCGAGGCTACCCTGGAGCGCTGGCGCAGCGAGGGGATCGGACCCAAGTTCCTGAAGCTGTGCGGCCGGGTGCTCTACCGCCAGGTCGATATCGAGGCCTACGAGGAGGCGTGCCTGGCAACATCGACCAAGACCGTGACGGCCCAGGTCGGTGCTGGCTGAGATGTTCCGTTTCGTCGGTAGATATCGACGAGCACCGACGATTTGCAACGTGGTGGCACCGGCGGCCGTCTGGACGAGCCAGATTTCCGACAATTGAAAGTCCGCAGTCCGCAAGCGCGGACCGATCAAGCATTTGGTTGAAAATCAATGGCCTGGCATCTGGCCATGGGGGCTGGTGAGGGTTCTTGCGGGTCAGTGCGGAAAGATTCGAACTCCTGCGGAGTCTCGGCGGAACACGGAACCGAACCCGCGTCCGCAATCCGAACCAGATAGTAAAGCCTTGGCCTTGAGGGCTTGGATTCGATGATTTGGCCATGTCGAGATTGGCCGCCAACGCGTGGCTGATCCTCGCGCGCCCTTCCCCCAAGACACTTGAACTGCGAGCGCGGCCTCGACTGGTAGGCGTCGCGGTTCTATGGGAGAATCTGCAAAACTTGGCAATCGAAATTCAACGTTTGCATAGGAACGGCAATGGCAGAGCCTGATGGCGACATCCTGACCTTGGACGAGGTCGCGGCCTACCTTAAGGCGGGCAAGCGCACGGTCTACCGGCTCGCAGCGAACGGGGAAATCCCGGCGTTCAAGCTCGGTGGGACGTGGCGTTTCCGACGTTCCGAGCTGGATCGCTGGATCGCCGCAAGCATCAACGAGATGAAGCCCAAGGGACGGAAATGACGCAACCGCTACTGACGCCGCATCAAAGCCAGTATGTCGCGTGGCTGCTCACGCGCCGCGCGGCGGGCGACACCGTGGAGTCGCTGGCATCGACGCTGGTCGATTCGCAGGTCGACCTCAACCCGCATCAGGTCGATGCCGCCCTCTTCGCCTGCCGCAACCCACTTTCGCGCGGCGTCATCCTTGCCGACGAAGTGGGCCTCGGCAAGACCATCGAGGCGGGCTTGGTGATCTCGCAACGCTGGGCGGAGCGACGGCGCAGAATTCTCATCATCGTCCCGGCCAACCTGCGCAAGCAGTGGCATCAGGAACTGCAGGACAAGTTCAGCCTGCAAGGGCTGATCCTCGAAGCCAAGAGTTACAACGCCATCCGCAAGCAGGCGCGGCAGAACCCGTTCCTGATGGCGTCTGGCCCAATCATCTGCTCCTACCAGTTCGCCAAGACCAAGGCCAACGGCATCAAGGAGATCGCGTGGGACTTGGTCGTCCTTGATGAAGCGCATCGTCTGCGCAACGTCTACAAGACCAGCAACGTCATCGCCAAGACGCTCAAGGAGGCAATGGCGCACGTCCATTCCAAGGTGCTGCTCACGGCCACGCCCTTGCAGAACTCGCTGCTCGAACTCTATGGCCTCGTCAGCATCATCGACGACCGCGTCTTCGGCGACCTCGACAGCTTCCGCGCACAGTTCACCTCCAATGGCCGCGATCAAGCCCTCGGTGCATTGCGCGAACGCATGGCCCCCATCTGCAAACGCACTCTGCGTAAGCAGGTGCAGCCCTATGTCTCGTACACGGCGCGCAAGGCCATCGTGCAGGAGTTCACCCCGTCGAACGAGGAACAGGAACTGTCCCGCCTTGTGGCTGATTACCTGCGCCGTCCCAATCTCAAGGCTCTGCCAGAGGGCCAACGCCAACTGATTTCACTCGTGCTGTGGAAGCTGCTGGCGTCCAGCACGCACGCCATCGCGGGCGCGCTAGAAACGATGGCCAAGCGCCTGCAAGGTGTGCTCGACGCATCGCCCGTGGTGGATCTAGCGGATGAGCTGGACGAAGACTACGAAGCGCTGGATGAAACCGCCGAAGAGTTCATCGATGGCGAGGACGATTCAGCGCAGGATTCAACCGGGCTCAGCCAGGAAGAGCGCACCGCTATCTCAAACGAGATCGACGAGTTGCACCACTTCAAGCGGCTTGCCACCAGCATCCGCGACAACGCCAAGGGCAAAGCGCTGCTTACGGCCTTGGACAAGGCCTTCGCCGAACTGGATCGGTTGGGCGCAGCCAAGAAGGCCATCATCTTCACTGAATCCCGACGCACACAGGACTACCTCCTGAGCCTGCTGGCCGACACGCCCTACGGCGATGGCATCGTGCTGTTCAATGGCACCAACAGCGACCCCCGAGCACAGGCCATCTACAAGAACTGGCTCAAGCGCCACGAAGGTACCGACCGTATTACCGGCTCCAAGACCGCTGACACCCGCGCCGCACTGGTCGAACACTTCAAGGAGCATGGTACGGTGATGATCGCGACCGAAGCGGGCGCAGAAGGCATCAACCTGCAATTCTGCTCACTGGTCATCAACTACGACCTGCCCTGGAACCCGCAGCGCATCGAACAGCGCATCGGGCGCTGCCACCGCTACGGCCAGAAACACGATGTGGTGGTGGTCAATTTCGTGGATCGCAGTAATGAGGCCGATGCCCGCGTGTACGAACTGCTAGCTCAGAAGTTCCAGCTTTTCGAAGGCGTGTTCGGCGCCAGCGACGAAGTGCTGGGCGCAATTGGCTCCGGCGTGGACTTCGAGCGCCGCATCGCCGACATCTACCAGAACTGCCGAACCCCAAGCGAAATCAAGGCCGGCTTTGAACAACTCCAACTCGACCTCTCCAGTGAGATCAACGAGGCGATGGTCAAAACGCGCCAGATCCTGCTGGAGAACTTCGACGAAGAAGTGCAGGAGAAGCTGCGCGTGCGGGCCGACGACAGCCGCAACGCGCGTAACCGCTTCGAGCGAATGCTGATGGCGCTAACTCGGGCGGAGCTGGGTGACTGCGCCAGCTTCGACGACGACGGTTTCACCCTGCACCGGCTCCCCTCACCCACAGGCGGGAGAGGGGTTTGGGGAGAAGACGTGCCGGATGCCGCCATGGGAGATCAATCAACGCAACCTCGGCTACTTCGAGCAGGAAGTGCAGAAGCTCGACGCCTGGGCGGACGACCTGAAGCTTGGGCTGGAGCAAGAGATCAAGGAGATCGACCGCGAGATCAAGGAAGTGCGCCGCACCGCTGCCACCTCGCCCACGCTGGAAGAAAAGCTGTCATGGCAGAAGAAGCAGCGGGAGCTGGAAGGCAAGCGCAGCTTGCTGCGCCGCGAGCTGTTCGCGCGGCAAGATGAAATCGAGGCCCAGCGCAACGACCTCATCAGCCAATTGGAAGCTCAGCTCCAGCAGCAGGTCGAGGAGCGCACGCTGTTCACCATTGAATGGGAACTGAAATAGGAAAGTACGCACATGGCCGCAACCAACTTCAGCACCGCCAACCGCACCTACCGCGAACTGCTCGGCAATGGCCAAACCTACCGCATCCCACGCTTTCAGCGCGATTACTCTTGGGACGAAGAGCACTGGGAAGACCTTTGGGCCGACCTGCTGGGCACCCTGCCGCCCGATGGCGAGCCGGCGCATTACATGGGCTATCTCGTATTGCAGACCGCGGACAACCGGGAATTCGAGGTCATCGATGGCCAGCAGC
Organism: uncultured Thiotrichales bacterium; assembly: GCA_964430355.1. Lineage (GTDB taxonomy): Bacteria > Pseudomonadota > Gammaproteobacteria > UWMA-0217 > UWMA-0217 > CAYSFW01. Next base: position 8,407 of record CAYSFW010000067.1, on the reverse strand, counting down.
GGCTGACCACCCTAAGCCTCGTCGTGCTCGCCGCCATGCGCCTGCTCGGCAAGCTCGTGAGCGAAGGAAAGAACGCCGACGCCAACCAAAAGCGGCTCGATCAGTTGCGCGCCACCTACATCGGCTATCTCGACCCCGTTACCCTGGTGACGCGCAACAAACTCGCGCTCAACCGCAACAATGACGCCTACTACCGCGACTATCTGGTCACACTCGCCGACCACCTGCCACAGCGCGGCTTTCCCGCTTCCACCCACGCGATGCGCAAAGGGTTTGAATGGTTCGAGCGCCGCTTGCGTGAACACGTCAAGAACGCGCCGGATCAAGGCATGGCGCTGGCGCAGTTTATCGACACCATGAGCGACAAGCTCTTCTTCACCGTCATCACCGTGGCCGACGAACTCAACGCCTACAAGGTGTTCGAGACACTCAACGCTCGTGGCGTGCGCCTATCCGCCACCGATCTGCTCAAAAATTACCTGTTCTCCGTGCTCGCGCGCGGTAACGAATCCGCGCACGAACTCGACGAACTCGAACGGCAGTGGGAAAAAGTGTGTGGCCGTTTGGGGCAGGAGGGCTTCCCCGTCTTTCTGCGCATGCACTGGAACAGTCGGCAGAGCTTCGCCCGCCAGTCCGAACTCTTCAAAACCATCCGCAACCGCATTCAGAGCCGCGAAGCCGTCTTTACCCTGCTGCGGGACATGGACGAAGACATCGACGCCTATCTCGCGCTGACCCAGCCCGAAGGCTCGCAATGGCCGCCCGCGTGCAAACAGAGCGCGCAAGAACTGCGCATGTTCTCCGTGCGCCAACCCTATCCCATGCTCATGGCCGCGCGGCGCAAACTCGGGGATGCCGATTTCGAGGCCCTGCAGCGCGCCACCGTGGTCATCGCCTTCCGCTACAACGTCATCGGTGCCCAGCACACCGGCGAGCAAGAGCGCATTTATCACGCCGCCGCGCTCAAGCTGCACAAAGGCGAAGCGAAAACCCTTGCCGACGTGCTCGAAACCCTGCGCCCGGTCTACCGCAGCGACGACGCCTTCCGCGCCGACTTCGCCGACAAGAGCATCAAGACCACGCAAAGCCGCAATGCCAAAGTCGTGCGCTACATCCTGTGCAAATTGGAGCGGCAGGCGGGCGGCATCGATTTCGATCCTGAGTCCGCGACCTACACCATCGAGCATGTGCTGCCGCAATCGCCGCAAGGCGGGTGGGAGGCGTTTTCCGACCGCGATTTGGACAACTTCGTCTACCGGCTCGGCAACATGGTCATGCTCGAAGCGGGCAAGAACAAAGCCATTGCCAACCAACCCTACGCCAGCAAACGCCCGTTTCTGGAACAAAGCAGCCTCAAGCTCACCCGCGAACTCGCTGCAGAAAACCAAGACTGGACGCCCGAGCGTATCGGGGCTCGCCAAAACAAGCTGGCCAACATCGCCACTGCCGTCTGGCGCATTGCGCAACTGAGCTGACACCCATGACCAAGCAAAAACTCGAACTCACCTGGATTGGCAAAGACAAACGCCCCAAGCTAGAGCCGCGCATCCTGCTCGAAGACCCTGAGAAGTCTTATCACGCCAAGCACCGCGTCACCGAAAACGACATTTTCGACAACCGGCTGATCTTTGGCGACAACCTGCTCGCCTTGAAGGCGCTGGAGGCGGAATTTACGGGCAAGGTGAAATGCGTGTTCATCGACCCACCCTACAACACCGGCAGCGCCTTCACCCACTACGACGACGGGCTTGAGCATTCCATCTGGCTGGGCTTGATGCGCGACCGCCTGGAGATCATCCGGCGGCTGCTGTCGGAGGATGGCTCGCTGTGGATCACCATCGACGACAACGAATGCCATTACCTGAAGGTACTGTGCGATGAGGTGTTTGGGCGGGGGAATTTTGTAGCAAATGTGGTATGGCAGAAACGTACATCCCCAGAAGCTCGATTACAGCTTGGTGCAGCTCACGATCATATTCTTGTTTACGGATATGGGGCTGGAAGCCTCCGCTTTAATAAGCTCCCGTTGTCAGGGGAACAAGCACGAAACTTCAAGAATCCTGACAATGATCCACGTGGGCCTTGGGCTTCAACTGACTTTACCGCTCAAGGATGGCGACCAAACCAAATGTACAAGATCATCACTCCTGCAGGAGTTGAATATGAGCCGCCGCCTGCGAGGTGCTGGGCGAATGTTGAAGCGGAATTCAGACGCCTGCGAGATGATGGACGGATGTGGTTCGGAAAAGATGGATCGGCCCGTCCTCGGGTAAAAAACTATCTCAAAGAGGCAAGCGGGATCAGCGCATGGTCTTGGAGGACAAATTCAGAAGTTGGCCATAATCAAGAGGCCAAAAAAGAAATTAACCAGCTATTTGGGGCTGATGATGCGTTCGGTACACCAAAACCAGAGAGACTCTTAAAGCGCGTTCTCGAAATCGCCACCAACCCCGGCGACCTCGTCCTCGACTCCTTCGCCGGCTCCGGTACGACCGGAGCTGTGGCACACAAGATGGGCCGCCGCTGGATCATGGTCGAGTTGGGCGAGCACTGCCACACGCACATCATCCCGCGCCTGAAAAAAGTCATCGACGGCGAAGACAAGGGCGGCATCACCGAGGCCGTGGGCTGGCAGGGCGGCGGCGGTTTCCGCTACTACCGCCTCGCGCCGACGCTGATCGTGAACGACCGCTGGGGCAACCCGGTCATCAACCCCGAGTACAACGCCGCCATGCTGGCCGAAGCCTTGGCCAAGCTGGAAGGCTTCACCTACGCGCCCTCCGAGGTGCTGTGGTGGCAGCACGGGCATTCCAGCGAACGGGATTTCATCTACGTCACCACGCAAAACCTGTCCGCTGACCAGTTGTAGGCGCTGGCCGAAGAAGTGGGCGCCGACCGAAGCCTCTTGGTGTGCTGCTCCGCCTTCCGGGGGGGGGACGGCGGCGCAGGCGGCGGAACGCTGGCCGAACCTGACGCTGAAGAAGATCCCCAAGATGGTGCTGGCGCGCTGCGAATGGGGGCAAGACGACTACAGCCTGAACGTGGCCAACCTGCCGATGGCGCAGCGCGACAAAACAGAGCTCGAAGCGCCCTCACCCCAGCCCTCTCCCGCAAGGAGAGGGAGAAAAGCGGGCGAGTCGGCCGGCGCGACGCCCGATGTGTTTGGCAATACGGAGGGCACGCCATGAGCGGCACGCCGCCCACCGTGCCGCCGGACTACGCCGACTGGCTGGCCGACATCAAGACGCGGGTGGTCGCGGCCCGCGCACGGGCGGTGCTGGCGGCCAATGCGGAGTTGATCCGGCTGTACTGGCAGATCGGCTGCGAGATTCTGACCCGGCAGACGGCGCAGGGCTGGGGCAGCAAGGTGATCGAGCGGCTGGCGCGCGATTTGCGCGCAGCCTTTCCCGACATGAAGGGCTTTTCCAGGCGGAACCTGATGTACATGCGGGACTTTGCCGAAGCCTGGCCGGACGAGGCAATTGTGCAGCAGGCTGCTGCACAATTGCCCTGGTTTCACAACGTGCTGTTGCTGACCAAGTTGAAAGACCCGGCGCTGCGCCTGCGCTATGCCGAGCAGGCCGTCGCCGGGGGCTGGTCGCGCGCCACGTTGGAAGTGAACCTGCGCAACCAGTGGCTGGAGCGGCAAGGGCAGGCGGTGACCAACTTCGCCGCCCGCCTGCCCGCGCCGCATTCGGCTTTGGCGCACGAAACGCTGAAGACCCCTATCTGTTCGATTTTCTCGGCCTGGGCGATGCCGCGCACGAGCGCGAGATCGAAAACGCGCTGGTGCGGCACATCACCCGGTTTCTGCTGGAGCTGGGCAGCGGCTTTGCTTTCGTGGGGCAGCAATTCCGGCTCGAGGTCGGTGATCAGGCGTTTTTCATCGACCTGCTGTTCTACCACACGCGGCTCAAGTGCTATGTGGTGGTTGAACTCAAGGCAGGCGAGTTCAAGCCCGAACACGCCGGGCAATTGAATTTTTACCTCACTGCCATCGACCGGCAGATCAAGGCAGCCGACGACCAACCCACCATCGGCCTGCTGCTGTGCAAAACCAAAGACCGGTTGGTGGCGGAATACGCGCTGCACGGCATCGACAAGCCCATGGGCGTGGCGGAATACCAACTGGTGCGTGCCCTGCCCGAGCCGCTTGTTACCAGCCTGCCGACGGTCGAAGAACTGGAAAGCGAGCTCGGTGCCATTGAACAAGAACCATCCGGGGGGAGTGAGACATGAGCGCACGCGTCCTGCACCACATCACCGGTCGTCTGTCTCTTCGCCCGCCGCAGGCGGAATCGCTGGATCGCCTGAAGCGCGCACTGGATGCCGCGCCGGACATGCTGGGCCACGAGCGCGATGTCGCAGCCATTCTTTCCACCTTGCAGGCCGAGTTCCCCACGCTCACGGACTTTGAGCGCGAGTTCCCCTCGCTGTGTTTCGCGCTGGCCACCGGCGTGGGCAAGACACGCCTGATGGGCGCGTTCATCGCCTACCTGCATCTGGCGCACGGCATCCACAACTTCTTCGTGCTTGCGCCCAACCTCACCATCTACAACAAGCTGATTACGGACTTCACGCGCAACACGCCCAAGTACGTGTTCAAGGGCATTGCCGAGTTCGCACAGCAACCGCCGCTGATCATCACCGGTGACAACTCCGACCAGACCTGCGCGGCGGTGGACGAGCAGTCGATGGGCTTTGCCTTTGATGTGCGCATCAACATCTTCAATATTTCCAAGATCAATTCCGAGGTGCGCGGTGGCAAAGAGCCCCGTATTAAGCGCATGCGCGAGGTGCTGGGCGACAGCTACTTCAACCATCTGGCGAACCTGCCTGACCTTGTACTGCTGATGGACGAATCGCACCGCTACCGCGCCAGCGCGGGCGTGCGCGCTATCAATGACCTGAAGCCGCTGTTTGGCCTGGAAGTCACGGCAACGCCCTTCGTGGAGTCGAGCCGAGGGCCGGTGCCGTTCAAGAACGTGGTGATGGATTACCCGCTGGAGCGGGCGATGGAGGACGGCTTCGTCAAAGAGCCTGCCGTGGTCACCCAGCGCAACTTCATTGCTGCGGCGCATACGCCGGAGGAAGTGGAGAAGATCAAGCTGGAAGACGGCGTGCGGCTGCACGAAACGACGAAGGTCGAGTTGCTCACCTACGCCCGCGAGAACGGCGTCAAACCCGTGAAGCCCTTCATGCTCGTCATCGCGCGCGATACCACGCACGCGGCGAGTCTTTTGGCGCTTCTGGAGTCGGAAGCGTTCTACGAGGGCCGCTACGCGGGCAAGGTGATCCAGGTGGATTCCAGCCGCACGGGCGCGGAAGAGGAGGAGATGATCACGCGCCTGCTGGCCGTGGAGCGCGTGGACGAGCCAACCGAGATCGTGATTCACGTCAACATGCTGAAAGAAGGCTGGGACGTGACCAACCTTTACACCATCGTCCCCTTACGCGCCGCCAACGCGCGCACGCTGATCGAGCAGAGCATCGGGCGCGGCCTGCGCCTGCCCTACGGCAAGCGCACCGGTGTGGCGGCGGTGGATCGCCTCAACATCGTCGCGCACGACAAGTTTCAGGAGATCATCGACGAGGCCAACCGGGGCGATTCGCCGATCCGGCTGAAGCAGGTCATCCTCGACGCGCCTGCTGCCTCCGACAAGAAGGTAAGCGTGCAGGTCGGCTCCGGTGCGACGGTACGGCTTGGGCTGACGGATGCCATGCCCGCTGTTGATCCCGTCTCGGCCGCCGCCCACGGCGGATCGGGAGACAGCGAGGCCAAGCCTGCACCGATGCCAGTTTTCACCACCGAGGCGGAGAAGCAGGCCGCGCGCGTTGTGATCGAGGTCATCGGCAAGCTAGAGACGCAGCGTGATCGGGTGCCGACCAGTGGCGCACTGCTCACGCCGGAGGTGCAGAAGGTCATTCAGGCGGAAGTGGCGGAGCGGCTGAAGCCGATGCAGGGCAACCTGCTAGCGGGTGGGGACGAATCAGCCCCCGCGTTTGACTTGTCCGCCGTGGTGGCCAAGACCACCGAGATCGTGGTGCAGCAGACCATCGACATCCCGCGCATCGCCGTGGTGCCCAAGGGTGCGGTCACGACCGGCTTTCGCCCGTTCTCGCTGGACGTGAGCCAGCTACGCCTGCAACCGGGCGAGCGCGAGATCGTCGGCCAAATGCTGCGCACCAACGAGCAGTTCACGCTGGCTTCGGAAATCGGCCTGAAAGAGCAGCGCCCGGAGGACTACATCGTCCACGCGCTGGTGGACTTCGACGACATCGACTACTTCACCCACGCCGACCTGCTCTACGACCTCGCGGGGCAGATGGTGACGCACCTGCGCAGCTACCTTTCGGAATCCGAGACGGTCAGTGTGCTGGACCGGGATCGCCGCCTGATCGCGCGGGAAATCCACGCCCAGATGATGGCGCACTTCTTCGAGGAGGCGACCGAGTTCGAAGTGCAGGTCAGTCGCGGCTTCACGGAACTGAAGCCCTGCAACTACACCGCGACGGCGGGACAAGCCCCGCGCCATTTCCGCGAAACCGTGGAGGACGTGGGCCGCATCAAGCAGATGCTGTTCGGCGGGTTCACCAAGTGCCTGTACCCGCTCCAGAAGTTCGATTCGGACACGGAGCGGCGCTTCGCCGTCATCCTTGAACGCGACGCCAGCAAGTGGTTCAAACCCGCGAAGGGGCAGTTCCAGATTTACTACAAGCTCGGCACCGAGCAGCCGGAGTACGTGCCGGACTTAGTGGTGGAGATGGATGCGTTTGTCCTCATGGTCGAGACCAAGAAGCGCGACGACCTGAAGTCGGACGAAGTCGTCGCCAAGGCCGCTGCGGCGGTGCGCTGGTGCAAGTACGCTTCGGATCACGCGGTGAGCGTCGGCGGCAAGCCGTGGAAGTATCTCCTGGTGCCGCACGATGAGATCGCGGAATCGAATCGGCTGGCCGACTTCCTGCGCTTCGAAGTGAAGGATTGAGGCGGGATATGAGCGCTGCAAAACTTCGATTCCAGGTCGGTTGCCGTCTCGCTTCGTTGCTGAGTCAGGAGTACAGATCGACCGAGCGTGCGCTGAAGGAACTGGTTGACAACGCTTGGGATGCTGATGCGGATCAGGTCAGCGTCCAACTGCCGAAACCTTTGAGCGGCGAACCCATCGTCATCCGGGACGATGGCACCGGAATGACCGAGGAAGAACTGCGGCGGCACTACCTCACCATTGCCAAGGATCGGCGCTCGGCGCGAGGCGACCGCACCGCTGGGAAGAATCGCCAGGTAAAGGGCCGTAAAGGAATTGGCAAGTTTGCCGGATTCATGGCTGCTTCGGTGATGACCTTGGAGACGAGCACGCGGGGGAAACTCTGCCGCATCGCTCTGCGCCTAGATGCCATAGGCAACGTGGAGGATATAGAACACCTCGATATCGCCCTTCACACCGAGGATTGCGATCCGGGCATCCACGGCACGGTAATCACTCTGAGCGATCTGCATCAAGGGTTGGCTTATCCCGACCCAAATCGCTTGCGGCAGGTGCTCTTGCAGGACTACGGAAGGCACGACGACTTCGCAGCTATCGTGGATGAGAAGAGGCTCGATGTTGATGACGTGCAAGGGAGCTACTCGGAACACCAGACGACGCTGCCTGACCTTGGTGACGTCAAACTGCGTCTGTCGATCTTCGACGGCAAAGCGGGCTTGCGCCAGCCAGGAGTCACGCTTCGCGTCGGTGGAAAAGCGGTCGGCTCGCCCAGCTTCTTTGGTCTGGAGGGGCACGAGTATTTTCCGCCGAAACTGTTGAAGAAGATGTACGGTGAAGTGGATGCGGACGGACTGCTCGACCATGTCACCGCCGGATGGGATTCACTGGTAGAGAACAGCGAAAAACTGAAGGCGGTGGAAGCCTTCGTTCAGCCGATCCTCATTTCGGCGGCGAAAGAGAAGTACGGCATGGAACTCCAGCTCGCGCAAGCGCGAATGCAGAAGGCCATTCAGCAACGCTTGGCCAGCTTGCCAGAACACAAGCGGAGTTTCGCCGACAAGTCGATCAAGTAGATCCTCGAACGCTACTACGACGAGCCGCCGAGCAAGATTGAACCAATCGTGGGCGTGTTGCTGGATGCATTGGAGCGATCCGACTACCGCATCCTGCTGGAACACATAGCCGATGCATCGCAGGGTGAAGTGGCGACCATTGCGGATCGCTTGAACGACTTCGGGTTGGCTGAGATGGCATTTCTTGTCGCGCAAGCAGCTGCGCGAGGTTGTGTCCGTCAAGTTGTGCAAAAAGGGTGGCATGGTCGAGGTTGTCTCACTGGCCGGCTAGGCGACGGCTCTTGGCAGTTCCTTTCTCTGTTCTGCGAGCAGGCTCATGTTGAGGTAGCGGCTGTCCTCCAGCCAGGC
>CAYSFW010000066.1:0-28748 GCA_964430355.1 uncultured Thiotrichales bacterium | reverse complement strand
GGGCGGCGGCGAATCTCATGGCTTGGACTCTTTTGGCTGGGCGGGCGATTTCGCGGGGGTAGCAGCAGGGGCCAGCGCGCTGTAGTTCGGGTTGCCGGTCAGTTCCACCAGGCGCTCGCGGGCGAGCGCGAGGTCGAATGCCGTGCGGGCCGCGAAGCGCTTGGCCTGCGTCTGCGCCACCATCGAATCGCCGAGGTCGGTCTTGATCTCCAACTCGTAGCGGGCGCGACTGCGGTCGAGGTAAAGGTCGCGGTAGTCGTTGAGAACCTTGGCCTGCGTGAGCTGCGACTGCAGCGCCTGAATGCTTTGCCAGGTCTCCAGCAGCGCCTGGCGCAGCTGATACTCCTCGGCCCGGAGCTTCGCGCGGGTGCGCGCGATCTGTGCCTCGGCCTCGCCGACTAGGGCGTCGGTGCGCCCACCCTGCCAGAGGGGTACATCCAACCCGAGGATAGCCGTGAGCGGGTCGCGCGAAGCGAGGTCGCGGTTGTACTGGGCGGCCTCCACGCCAAGGTAGAGGCGGGGGTTGCGGTTGGCCTTGGCGGCATCTCGTGCAGCCTGCTGCGCTTCGAGCTCATCACGCAGCGCCTGGAGCTCGAGGTTGCCGCGCTCCGCCTCCTTGAGCAGTTCCGCGAAGTCTGGCAAGGGGTTCGTGTCGCCGGGCAGTTGTGGTGTGCGCAGGTTTCGCGACAGCTGCGTCGGGCGGTCCAGTGCGAGTGCGAGCCGCTGGCGGGTCGCACGCAGCGCACTCTCGGCGCGCAGGCGTTGCATCCGGCTCTCCTCGTAGCTGCTTTCCGCGGTCAGCAGGTCGAGATCCGAACGCTTGCCGAGCTCGTGTTCGTCGCGGATGCGATCCAGCGTCACGTACTCCACGGCCATGGCTTCGTTGGCCTCGGCAAAGCGAAGATCCGCCTCGAGCGTCTCGAAATAGCGCGCCATGATCTCGCGGCGCTGCTGCGTGCGGGCCAGTTCAAGCCGACGCGTCTGCGCCTCGATCAAGCGTTCGCCGGCCTTCACGCCGTTTCCGGTACGGCCAAAGTCGTGCAGGGTCTTTTCGAGCTTCAGCAGCGCGCGGGAGTCGTCCTTGCTCTGATCCGCGGCAAGCTCGTTGGGATCGATGCGCCGGGCTTGCAGGGATAGGTCGAGGGAAAGGTCGTCCACGGCGGCCGACCGGTCGCGGTTCGCCTCTGCGGCTTTGACCTCCGCCGTTCGCAGTGCCAGTGCCGGATGATCGGCGAGCGCGGCCTGCAGAGCGGCCTCGAGCGTTAGCGGTTCGGGAAGGGCGGTGGGCGCGTTTTCAGCGGCCACACCAGCGCCGGACAGCCACAAAAGAGCTAACGCGAGGCCCGCCGGCTTGCGATGTTTGAGCCTCATGCGGACGGACTTTTTGCCTTCTGCTCGCGCTTAAAGCGGATGAAGTCCATGTTCTTGTAATGACCCTCAGCCACGAATCTGCCTATTAGGAGGAATTCGTCCTTGTCCCGAGTCGCGCCGGTGTAGGTCATGATTTTCTTGCCGTCGAGGTCGAAAAAGGCAATCACGGGCGTGGCGCGCACGCGGTGGACCTCGAACGCCCAGTTTTTCTGTGTGGTTGGCTTGCCCTCGAAGTCCTTGATTTCGAGATCGCCCTCGATGTCCACCGCAAATGCCTTGAAGTTGCGCTGGAAATAATCCTGGACGTCGACCTGATTGAGCACTGTCTCCTTCATCCGCTGACAGAACGGGCACTCGTCCATTTCGAAAAACAGCATGACCGCCTTTTTGCCCTCGGTGCGCGCCTGCGCAAGCTCCTCCTTGAAGTCGCCGAAGCTGTCGCTGAAGAAGTGCTTGTAAGGGTCCCGTTCGTCGGCGACCACGCAGGACGCCAGGGTCAGGAACCACCCCACTGTCAGCAGTAAGGCGAGGAGGGAGATGCGTCTACTCATGGTCGGCGCTCGTTGGTTTCGGTGGTGCGCTGGTCATTTTGCGGTCGGGTCGGGGTAAGTCAAGTCGGAGCAACGCGCCCGCAGCAGTCGCGTCGGGTAGCTAGGGCAGTCGCTTGTCGCGGCGTAACGTGCCAGACTCCTCGGGTGATTTCCAAGGATAGACGCGCATGGTGGTCGTTGTATTCCTTTTGTTTCCCCTCGTCGAGTTGGTGGCGCTGATCAAGATCGGTGGCGTCGTCGGCGCGGTGCCCGCTGTGCTCGGGGTTATCACGATGTCAGCGTTGGGGGCATGGTTGCTGCGGCGCAAGGGGCTGCGCACACTCTTTGCTATGCACAATCTGGCGGAAGGTGGGGCGGGCGCCGACCGCAAACTGGCAGGGGAGCTGGCTGCAACGCTCGGCGCGGCGCTGCTGCTGTTTCCGGGCTACGTGAGTGATGTGATAGGGCTTGGGCTGTTCATCCCCGGCGTTGGGTCCAGGGTCGTGCGGCACATGATGCGCGGTCGGCAGTGGACCGTGGTGTCGAGCCGGATTTACCGGGAGCACGCGCAGACTCAAGCCCGCGGCGGCGGGCGCATCATCGAGGGCGAGGTTGCGCCGCCCAAACCCCGCCGGGACTGGCCTGACGACACCGGAGCGTAGCGTCGCGACGCCTCGTGGATTTTCGGTGGCTTGTCGATCCGATCACATCTCTTGCGCCCGACCGTTGCGTCCGAGGTTGACATCGCGGTGGATCGTTACCATATTACTGGCACTCATTATTGGTGAGTGCTAACAATTCACCGAACTCCACTTACGTAATCGACCCATTCATCATGGAGGTTCATGCATGAACATTCGTCCACTGCACGATCGCGTGGTCATCAAGCGCGTCGAAGAAGAGCGCGTGAGCGCCGGCGGCATCGTCATCCCTGACACCGCGGCAGAAAAGCCGGATCGCGGTGAAGTCATCGCCGTCGGCCACGGCAAGGTCCTCGACAACGGCGACGTGCGCAAACTCGACCTGAAGGTCGGCGACAAGGTCCTGTTCGGTAAATACGCCGGCACGACCGTCAAGGTCGATGGCCAGGAACTGCTGGTCATGCGTGAGGACGACGTCATCGCCGTCATCGAAGGTTGATGAAACCCACAATCCGATCAGAGGTTAGAGAACATGGCAGCCAAAGAAGTACGTTTTAGCGACGACGCCCGTGCGCGCATGGTGCGTGGGGTCAACATCCTGGCCAATGCGGTGAAGGTCACCCTCGGTCCGAAGGGTCGCAACGTGGTGCTTGAGAAATCCTTCGGTGCCCCAACCGTCACCAAGGACGGCGTATCCGTCGCGAAGGAAGTCGAGCTCGAGGACAAGTTCGAGAACATGGGTGCGCAGATGGTCAAGGAAGTCGCCTCCCAGACTTCCGATGTCGCCGGCGACGGCACCACCACCGCGACCGTGCTCGCCCAGGCGATGGTCCGTGAAGGCATGAAGGCTGTGGCCGCCGGCATGAACCCGATGGATCTCAAGCGCGGTATCGACAAGGCCGTGGCCGCCGCCGTCGAGCAGCTCAAGACCATCTCCATGCCTTGTGCGGACAATAAGGCAATCGCTCAGGTCGGCACCATCTCTGCCAACTCCGACGAGTCCATCGGCCAGATCATCGCCGACGCGATGGCCAAGGTTGGTAAAGAGGGCGTGATTACCGTCGAGGAAGGCAAGTCGCTGAACAACGAACTCGACGTCGTCGAGGGCATGCAGTTCGACCGCGGCTACCTGTCGCCGTACTTCGTTAACAACCAGCAAAACATGAACGCGGAACTCGAAGATCCGTTCGTGCTGCTGTTCGACAAGAAGATCTCCAACATCCGCGAGCTACTGCCGGTGCTGGAGAGCGTCGCAAAGGCCGGCAAGCCGCTGCTGATCATTGCCGAGGACGTCGAAGGTGAGGCCCTGGCCACCCTGGTCGTCAACACCATCCGTGGCATCCTGAAGGTCTGCGCGGTCAAGGCACCGGGCTTCGGTGACCGCCGCAAGGCCATGCTGCAGGACATCGCAATCCTCACCGGTGGTCAGGTTATCTCCGAGGAAGTGGGGCTGTCGCTCGAGAAGGCCAGCCTCAACGACCTCGGCCGCGCCAAGAAGATCGTGGTCGGCAAGGAAAACACCACCATCATCGATGGTGCCGGTCGTGCCGACGAGATCAAGGCTCGGGTTGACCAGATCCGTGCGCAGATTGAGGAGGCGACCTCCGACTACGACAAGGAAAAGCTGCAAGAGCGCGTGGCGAAGCTCGCCGGTGGTGTTGCAGTCATCAAGGTCGGTGCTGCGACCGAAGTCGAAATGAAGGAGAAAAAGGCCCGCGTCGAAGACGCCCTGCACGCCACCCGCGCAGCCGTCGAGGAAGGCGTGGTACCGGGCGGTGGTGTGGCCCTGATCCGTGCGCTGCAGGCCGTGAAGGACCTCAAGGGCGCCAACCACGACCAGGACGTGGGTATCAACATCGCGCGCCGCGCGATGGAAGAGCCGCTGCGCCAGATCGTCGGCAACGCCGGCGTCGAGGCCTCCGTGGTGCTGAACAAGGTCGCTGAGTCCAGCGGCAATTTCGGTTACAACGCTGCGACCGACCAGTACGGCGACATGATCGAAATGGGCATCCTGGATCCGACCAAGGTCACCCGCACCGCGTTGCAAAACGCAGCCTCCGTTGCTGGCCTGATCATCACCACTGAGGCGATGGTGGCTGAGGCGCCGAAGAAGGAGTCCGCAACAGCGGCGGCCGGCGCCGGTGGCATGGGCGGCATGGGCGACATGGACATGATGTGATCGCCTGAGGCCATTCTCACAGTCTCAAGCGGCCCCGCCTCGGCGGGGCCGCTTCATTTCGGGGCTCGGAAAGCCCCTGCGCTCACCCGGCACTGGATGCCGCGCAGCCCCGCATTCATGGAAGCGAGCCGAAATGCGGCGTGCATTCGCGGAACACGGCTGCCCACACGGCTGACCCATCGGCAAACAGGCCGTGCAACCTTACCCAGTCCCTTCCCGCAAGATCCGCCCTTGTGCGCGAGAGCCCTCTCCGCCAAGCCTGCTTGAGTTGGGTTGTTGCAGCGGACTCCACGCGAACCAACCCGTGCAATGCCGTCCGAAGGGCCTCAGGTGGCCGCGCTTCAGTGCAAAAATCACGACTCCTTCACTGACAGATTCATGTCGGCGATTCATCATTCCAAAGTAAGCAGCGGGTCGCACGACCGGAGCGGTAGTCGACCGGTAGTACATCGAGTGGCGCGGATCCTTGCTGGCGGCGCCAACGGGGGTGACCAAGGAAATGCAGGCGGCGGGAGATCTCACGGAGCGGGTGCTGTTCGATGCCCACCGGCGGCAACACATGGCCGCACGGCTGTTTCGCCATTCCGTCTCTTTGCTGTTCATCAGCCTGATTCTCGGCAACGTCGTGTTCCTGTTGGGCGGTTACTACGCGCCCCATGCTGCGCTGGGGCTGTGGTTGCTCGTGCATACGGGGCTCACGGTGGCCCGTCTGTTTTTCATTCATCACGTCAATCACGCCACCGCGCGCGGCGTGTTGGTCACCCGCTGGCAGCTGGTGCTGCATGTAGTCGGCACCGCGCTAGCCGCGGGGGTCTGGAGTAGCCTGCTGGTCGTGCTGGGGCCCGATACGCCAGGGCCGGTGCAGGTGGGGGTGCTGGGCCTGCTGGCCTTGCTGACGCTCGCGGGTACGGTTGCCTATACCGAGAGCCCGCCCGTTTTTCTGGCCTGGGTAACGCCGCTTTGGGTTGCCATCGGCGCGTGGTTGCTCGGTAACGCGCAAGCCGATGCGGTGTGGCTGGGTCTTGCTGTGCCGCTGATTGCTGTGGCACAGGCCTACCTCTATTCCACACTGTGGCGGCGCGCGGATGCCGCCGAGCGGTTGCGCATCGAGCACAAGCGAACCTTGGGCGAGCTGCGCGAGGCGCAACATGCGCTGCGTCATGAAGCACAAATGCGCGAAGCATCGTCCGCGGCGCTGGCGCGCGAGCGTCGCGTCTTCGAGGGGGGGCCACTCATCGCGGTACGCACCCGGGCCCGGGCGGGTTGGCCGATTGAACGCGTGAGTGACAATGTCAAACAACTGGGTTACCAGCCGGAGCAGCTGGTAGGCAAGCGCCTTGCCTCGCTGATTCACCCGGAGGATCTGCCCTTCGTGCGCGCTGCCGGGTTTGTGTCCGCAGCGGATGCCAGTTCCCCTGACGCGCACTGCGAGTATCGGCTAAAGAGTGCCGAAGACGGCTATCGCTGGGTGTTCGACTACACGATCCCCGAGTACGACGAACTCGGCGTGCTGCGCTATCTGGACACCTACCTGATCGACGTCTCCCGCCACTACGCAGCGCACGAAGCGCTGCGCAAGGAAAACGAGCGGCTCGAAACCACGCTCGATTCGATCGGTGATGCGGTCATCGCCGTCAACAACTTCGGTCGCATCGACTTCATGAACGCCGTCGCCCAGCAGATCACCGGCTGGCCGTTCTCGCAGGCGCGCTACAGCCGACTGTCGGATGTGTTCGTCATCCGCGATGAACCGGACGGCCCGCGCATCGATGACCCCGTGGCGCACTTTGTGACCGAGGGCAGCGCGCGCCAGTCCCGGCACCTGCAGGCGGAGCTCGACGCCCGCGACGGCCGGCGTTACCTCATCACCTACAACGTCGCCCCCATCTACAACCACGCCGGCGAGGTGTCCGGGCACGTGCTCATATTCATCGATGTGACCGAGAAGGTCCGTATGCAGCGCGAACTGGAGTACCAGGCGCGGCACGACACGCTCACAGGCATGTTCAATCGGCGCGAGTTCGAGACGCAGCTCGTCGAGCTGGCGCGGCGGGCGCAGCAGTTGGGTGAGCGGCATGTGCTGATGTACCTGGATCTCGACCAGTTCAAACTGGTCAACGATACCGGCGGCCACAACGCCGGTGATCACCTGTTGCGCTCCATCGCCCAGAGGTTGCGTGGTGCCCTGCGTAGTACGGACGTCCTGGCGCGGCTCGGGGGTGACGAATTTGGTGTGCTGTTGCGTAATTGCTCGATCGATCAAGGCAAGCTGGTCGGTAAGAACCTATTGCGCGCGGTGCGTGAGCATGCGTTCGTGTGGGGCGAGCGCAGCTTCGAGGTGGGCGTGTCGATCGGCATGGTGCCGGTCGTGCACGGCTGCGGGAGCGTCGAGACGCTGCTCACTCAAGCCGATATCGCCTGTTTTGCCGCCAAGAGCCTGGGGCGCAACCGCCTGCGGATCTATCAGGACTCCGACGCGGAAATCCGCCAGCGCAAGCTGGAAATGGACTGGGCGACGCGCATCACGCGCTCCATCGAGGCAGGCGCCTTCCACCTTTACTACCAGGAGATCGTCCCGGTCGGCGACGCGCAACCCGCACACGGCCGCCACCTCGAGGTGTTGCTCAGGATGCGCGGCGACAACGGCGAGGTGTTGCTGCCCGAGGCCTTCCTCGCCTCGGCCGAGCGCCACAATCTCATGCCGTTGCTCGACCGCTGGGTCATCCGTGAGGCGTTTCGGTGGTATGCATCGGCTGCGCCGGCGGGCGAGACGCTGATTGCCATCAATCTCTCGGGTTCGTCGATCCAGTCCGAGGGGTTTACGGCCTACGTCAAGGGCTTGTTCCGCGACCACGCGATTCCGCCGTCTCGTGTGTGCTTCGAGATCACCGAGACCGCTGCGATCGAAAACCTGCAGGCCACCGCGCAGTTCATGCAGGACCTGCGCGGCCTGGGTTGCCGCTTCGCTTTGGATGACTTCGGGTCGGGCCTGAGCGCCTTTACCTACCTGAAGACCCTGCCCGTGGACTACCTGAAGATCAACGGGCGTTTCGTGCAGCGCATGCTGCGGGATGAGGTCGACCGCGCCATGGTCGGCGCCATCAACGACCTCGGCCACACGATGCGCCTGAGAACCATCGCCGAACAGGTCGAGAGCGACGAAATCCTCGGGTTGCTCGCCAAGCTCGATGTCGATCTGGCGCAAGGTTTTGCGCTTTCCTACCCCCAGCCACTCAGCCAGTGGCGCCAGCCGGAACGGCGGGCTGTGCACTGAGGTGCGGGCGCGGCGGCTGACTCCGCCCGTCGCGTCTCGCTGCAACGCCTCCCTCAACGCCGGGCGATCCGGCACCGCTCTCGAGCCGGGCGAGTCACGTCCGGCGATCTTCGGAGTCTCGCTTGCGTCCGCGCCGACGGCGCGTCCAGTTTTAGCCAGCTCGCTCTAGGCTCGGGGCGCCCTCTAACTAAAGGCATATAACCAATTAGTCGTTGATTACTAGGGCACTTCACCGCAAGGCCCTGTCTAAAAGCAGGCCGGCCAGAGTCCTTATCGGGAACTCGCTGCACGGAAAAATCTGTGTCTCGTTCGGGACAGCCGGAGATCGGGTGCCCGAAAAATCTCGGTCGAAACGCGGTCTGGGGTCCGCGCAAGCTGTTTCGGGGAGGTCATTGCCGACGACGATGTCTGTGATCAATGCGCAAAAGATGAGCCCGGTCGTGATCGGTCTGCTGTTGATCGCGGCACTGATGCGGGGTGCGGATCTCGCTAGCCCGATTGGCGAGCACTTGCACCAGGCCGACCGCGAAATCGAAGCAGCGGCCGAGGCCCGCGCGCTGTATCGCGCGGGCGCGATGTTGCCGACGCCCGCGCTGCCGTGGCGGGAACCTGCTGCAGGCGAGCCGCATGGCTTGCCGCTGTTTGCCTGGGTCGTGGCCCGGGGTTATGCGATCTTTGGCGAGCACCCTGGGGTCCTGCGCGGTGTTGCCTTTGCCGTGGGCCTGCTGGGGCTTGTGGCGTTCTGGCGGTTGGCCAGCCTCGTTTTGCCGCGCGCCGCGGCCGAGGCGGCGCTGCTCTTTGCGGCATTCAGTCCGCTGTCGGTGCGTCTTGCGTCGAGCGCGCAGCCGGAGGGGTTGTCGCTGTTGTTGTACCTTGGTGCGCTGTATGCGTTTCTGCGCTGGGCTGACGAGGGCGGTGCTCGCTGGTTCTGGCTTGCGCTGGTCGCCGCGTGCATGGTGGTGCTGACCGATTTCGTGGCGCTGCATCTGCTGCTGATTTTCGTGGGGCTCGCCGGAGAGCGGTTCGGCTGGCGCAATCTCATCGAGCCTCGCATGGCCTCGCTGTTCATGGTACCGCTCGGGCTTGCGCTCGTTTGGTACTGGACGACGGGCAGCGATGCAACGGCCGCTGTCTCCGACTTGGCAGGCCCTGCAACTCAGGCTGGGAGGCTGCAAACGTTGGCTGCGAGGCTCGGTGCCTGGTTCGGGGCCATCCCTTCACTGGCCTTGACCGAACTGGCCTTGGTCTGGATGCCGGCGGGCGTGGTCCTGGCCTGGTTTGGCCGCTCCCAGTGCGCGGCGCGGGGCCGGTTTCGATTGCTGTTTTGGTGGTCGATCGCCGTTGCGCTGGCGTACTTGGCTACCTTGCCGCGGTCGGCCACGCTCGCCCACATTGGTATGCACGCCTACAGCCTGCCCTTGGCCGCGCTGTGCGTCGGGCTTGGCTTCGCGGCTGCGGCGAACGCGTTGCCCAAACCGTTTGCGGCGAGCGGCACGGGGCGCAAGGTGGGACCAACGCTTGCGGTGGTCTTGTTCATCATCACCTTGGCCAACCAGCTCATCCTCATGTATTTCGACGAGGCTGGGCCGCGCTACGCCCTGTTGCACCGGGACGCGCAGTCCTTTGCGCCCGCGCTGGACGCAAGCGGACTCGCCGTCGTCGGCGGCGTGCGCCGCGACCCGTTGGGTTTGCAGGTCCGCGACCATCCGACGTATTTTTTCTACTGGCTGGATCGTGGCGGGGAGGTGCTCGATGGCCACTCGCACGACGTGACCCGGATCACGGAACTGCCGACGCGAGGCATCGATTACCTGATCGCGGAGTATCGCTGGCTCGGCCAGCGCGAGGGTATCGAAGCGGCCCTGCGGGAGCGCTTCGTGGTGTTGCACGAGGGCTACAAGTCGATGCTGTTCGACGACCTGCGGCCCCCTGCCGACTGAACGCAACCGGGCCGAGCATGGACAGCGATCATCGGAGCGCTGCCCGACGCGAAACGCTAAGATGTTGGCCCGGTGCATGCGCTGACGAAGCCTGGGGCGGGATCAGCGTTGGCCGAACACCTGACGCAGGAGGTCCGTCGTGCGTGCGACCGGGTCGCGGCGAATCTTGCGCTCCTCCTCGGCGATCAGCGTGAACAGGCCGTCAGTGGCCTTGCCGGTGATGTACTGGTCGAGATCCACCGGTGTGACGCCGACCAAGCCACCGAGCGCGCCAAGATTGCCGGTGAGGTTCTTGTAGTAGCGCGTGACTTCCGCGCTCTGTGTGGCGCGGCTGACGATGGGCAGCATCCGGGCCTGGATGTCGCTGCCGCCGACCCGGCGCAGGTAGTCGGTGGCGGCCGTGTCGCCGCCGTTGAGGATGCCTCGCGCATCGCTCAGGGTCATCGACTGGATCGCGTTGCGGATGATCTCGAGGCTTGCGGGCACAGCGGCTTCCGCGGCGCGGTTCATGCTCGCTTCGAAGGCGTCGACCTTCGCGCCTTGGCCGAGTGCGCGGGCGGTTTGGGCTACTTTATCCAGCGAGCTCGGCAGGCCGATGCGCACACGCGGGGTGTCCAGAAAGCCGCCGGGTCTGCCGAGTGAACTGACCGCGAATTCGGCACCCTTGTCGAGCGCTTGGCGCAACCCAGCCGCAATCAGCGACGTGGAATCCGCAGGGGACGTCGTCGCGGCTGGCCGACCATTGCCCGCAGGACGGACCGGCCCATCAAGTCCGCCGCAGGCGGAACACAGCGACGCTCCCAAGAGCACGATCACGACAGGGGCGAACGAAGTGCGCACGGTTGTGTCTCGCGGAGCTGTAACATCGCGGATGATAGGCGAGGTTCGGTTGCGGATTCAAAGCGGCTGCGGTGTGCAGTAAGGCGGATGCGTCAGCCAACTGGACGGGGCGAGTGCCTGCCAATTGTGGCACTGCGGCGATAGAGCCGCACTGACTCAATACCCGCTCCCTTGGGAAGATGGGCGGATTAATCGGCATTTCCACACGGGCGCTATTTTGCCCGCGCATCGAGCCATTGGCCGATGGCGGGGGGTACGGTCTTTTGTGCCTTGCCGCTGACGTAGATGCCGATGTGGCCACCGGGGAACGAAAGCTCCGTGTAGTCTTGCGTCCCGACGCGGCCTCGCAGAGCCCGCGAGGCGTCGGGCGGGACCAGGTGGTCTTGTTCGGCGTAGATGTTGAGCACCGGCATCGTCACGTCCTTGAGGCTCACGGCCTGTCCGCCGATCTCCAGCCCGCCCTTGAGCAGCTTGTTCTGCTGGTAAAAGTCCTTGATGAACTGGCGGAAGGTCTCGCCCGCCTGATCAGGGCTGTCGAAGATCCACTTCTCCATGCGCATAAAGTTTCTGAGTTGCGCGGGGTCGTCCAGTACATCGACCAGCCCGAGGTACTTCTGGCCCATGAGCTGGTAGGGCTTGAGGTTGAGGAAGGTCCAGTTGAGCATCTCGCCCGGGATGTTGCCGAGCGTGTCGACCAACAGGTCGATGTCCACCTGTTGAACCCAGTGCGAGAGCATGTTGTCCGGTGTCTGGAAATCCACGGGCGTGACCATGGTGACGAGGTTCTTGACCTTGTCTGGGTGCAGGGCGCTGTAGCACAGGCTGAAGGTGCCGCCCTGGCAGATGCCGAGCAGGTTGATCTTGTCGATGCCGTGACGCTCGCGGATCACGTCGACGCAGCGGTCGATGTACCCGTTGATGTAGTCTTCCAGGGTCAGGTATCGGTCGGCGCGGTCGGCGTAGCCCCAGTCGATGAGGTAGACGTCCTGGCCGGCATCGAGCAGGCCTCGAACAGTCGAGCGGTTCTCCTGCAGGTCGGTCATGTACGGCCGGTTGACGAGCGCGTAGACGATCAGTGTCGGCACGCGGCTTTGCACTTTTTCGGCGCTCGGTTGGAAGCGGAACAAGGTCAGCTTGTCCTCGTGGTACACCGCGGTCTTGGGCGTGACGCCCGCGGGGATCTCGCCGATATCCATCAAGTTGCGCAGGCCATGGCCGAGCTTCTGGTTGAACGCCAAGAGCTCCTGCATGACGCTGTCGGGACGTAGGTCGAAGGGGATCATGCCTCAAGTGCCTCCGGTGGTTTTCCTGGACTTGCGCGCCGACTGGGCGGCCTCTAGGCGTTTGGCACGCGCCTTGGAGCGGGCGGGGGGCGCGCTCGGTGGGTCATCGACCGACAGGGGGCGCGGCTTAGTAGATGGCGAAGGCAAGGTCTCGGCGGTCTGCGTCGTGCCGCCCGGGCGCGCCGCGTCGAATTGTTTGCGCAGGGCGCGCAGTTCATTGCGCAGCCGTTGGTTGTCGCGGCGTATTTCCTGCTGGCGCCGCTGGAGGGTGTTGATCTCTGCGCGCGTGGGCATGTTCATCGCTTCGAGCCCTTGATCGACCATGCGCGCCAGGTGCTGCTTGAGGCTCATCAGCTTGTTGACGAGCTGTCCGTATAGCCGCTGGTATTCCTCGGACATGGCGAAGCGGGCGTAAGCCTTTTCACAGACGTCCACCCAGTGGTCGTAGATCTCTCGGACGGAGCTGAGCGGTTTTTCCTCCCGGGCGCGCGCTTCCAGGGATTGTCGATAGTCCTGCAGCGAGGCGATCGCGGTTTTGCCGAAGGCGAGCTTGTAGGCTTGCAGTGCCGCGTTGTAATCCATGACGAGGCGTGCGAGGTGCTGGTACTGCTCCTGCGCCTCGCGCGTGTAGCCAACTGCTGGGATCGACAGGAAGCGGCTGACCTGCGAACGGAACTGCTCGAGCGATTGCGTGGCACCCTCAGGGTGGAAGGCCTGCGTGAAGTCGCCGGGCATTGGGACTAAGTTGGCGGCGAGCCGCTGCCAGGTGTCCAACGGCAAGTCCCAAAAGGTCATGAAGCTCTTGAGTTGCGGGTCCCGGTTGTCGCCCATGCCTTGGGTCCAGTCGGTCAGCGCCTTCTGCACCCAGTCGATCCAGGCGTTCAGCAGGTTCAGACGGTCTCCATCGGTGCCCAGGGCCCCGTCGGTCATGCGCTCGGCCAACGTGAAATAGCCTTTGCCGATGTCGATCAGTTTGGCGTAGAGGTCACGGCCCGGCGCGGGGGCCAAGGGGCTCACGGCTTGCCACCAACGGTCCAGGGCATCGGCCCACGGGGCTGCGGGTGACTTGCCCGCCGGTGCGCTGGCGCCCGCCAGGTCAGCCCAGGCTTTCCAGTACTGCTGCTGGGCATTCAGCCAGCCGTCCATCCAAGCGGTCGCACGCTCATTCATGCTGATGTACTCGGCGGTGGTGGGGTGGGGTAACGAAACTATGTGCCCTGTCTTGAGTTTGTGCGCTGCACAATTTCCTGTCAAGGCGTGCGCCGTGTCACGTCACGGGACAGGCGCTACACTACCGGAGAGAGCTTTCCCCACCCAATCGGAGCGTATTCCATGACGGACGATATCGTCATCGTCGCCGCGGCGCGTACCGCGATCGGCGCATTCGGCGGCGCGCTTGCAGGTATTCCGGCGAGCGAGCTGGGCGCGAAGGTCATCCGGGCGTTGCTGGAGCGCGCCGGGCTGCAACCGGGCCAGATAGACGAGGTCATCCTGGGTCAGGTGCTTCAGGCGGGTACCGGCCAGAATCCGGCCCGGCAGGCGGCCATCGCGGCCGGCTTGCCCTACGAAACGTCGGCGATGACTATCAACAAGGTGTGCGGCAGCGGACTCAAGGCCGTGCACCTGGCCATGCAGGGGGTGCTCTGCGGTGATGCGGAGATCGTCATCGCCGGGGGGCAGGAGAACATGTCCCTCTCGCCGCATCTGCTGCCCCGCTCGCGGGACGGCAAAAAGATGGGCAACTGGGAAATGCTCGACAGCATGATCCAGGACGGCCTGTGGTGTGCGTTCAACAACTGCCACATGGGCATCACCGCCGAAAACATCGCGGCCAAGTACGCTTTCAGCCGCACCGCGCAGGATGCCTTTGCCGCGCAATCCCAACAGCGCACCGAGACCGCCCAAAAGGCAGGGGTGTTCGACGAGGAGATCGTTCCGGTCACGATCCCGCAGCGCAAGGGCGACCCGCTGGTGTTTGCCAGGGACGAGTTCCCGCGCGCCGGCACGACGGCCGAGTCCCTCGCGAAACTGAAGCCCGCCTTCAAGTCCGATGGCACCGTGACGGCGGGCAATGCCTCCGGCATCAACGACGGCGCCGCGGGGGTGGTGGTGATGAGCGCCCGGCGGGCGGCGGCACTGGGCCTCGAGCCGCTGGCGCGCATCGTCGCGTTCGCCAGTGCGGGCGTCGATCCCGCCATCATGGGCACCGGACCGATTCCGGCCGTGCAGAAGTGTCTCGCGCGGGCCGGCTGGGGGGTGGGCGAGCTCGACCTGATCGAGGCCAACGAGGCGTTTGCCGCGCAGGCCATGTCGGTCAATCAGGAGCTCGGCTTCGACCCTGCCAAGGTCAACGTGAGCGGCGGGGCGATCTCGCTCGGGCACCCGATTGGCGCCTCCGGCGCGCGGGTGCTGGTGACCTTGCTGCATGGCATGCGCCGCACCGGTGCGAAAAAGGGGTTGGCCACGCTGTGTATCGGCGGCGGCCAGGGTGTCGCGATGGCCGTCGAGCGGGGGTGATGCATGCGTGGTCTGGACGATAAGATCGCACTGGTGACGGGGGGCACGGGCGGCATTGGTTCTGCCATCTGCACGCGGTTGGCCGAACACGGCTGTCGCGTGGCCACCACCTACCGCAACGAGGCCAGGGCCATGGCCTGGCGCGATGCCCATCGCGCGCAGGGTCGTGAGTTCGCCATCTACCCGTGCGACGTCGGCAGCTATGCAGATTGCGGTAAGCTCGCCGAATCCCTGCTCCGGGACTTCGGCCGGGTGGATGTCCTCGTGAACAACGCCGGTATCACTCGCGACATCACTTTTCGCAAGATGACGCCCGAACAATGGGTGCAGGTCATCAACGCCGACCTCGACAGTGTCTTCAACGTCACCAAGCAGTTCGTCGAGGGCATGCTCGAGCGCGGTTTCGGGCGCGTGATCAACATTTCCTCGATCAACGGTCAAAAGGGCATGTTCGGGCAGACCAACTACGCCGCGGCCAAGGCCGGCATGCACGGGTTCACGATGTCGCTGGCGCAGGAAACCGCGCGCAAGGGGGTCACCGTCAACACGGTTTCGCCCGGGTATATCGCTACCGACATGGTCATGGCGGTGCCCGAGGATATTCGCGCTAAACTCATCGGCCAGATTCCGGTCGGGCGGTTAGGACAACCCGAAGAGGTCGCTGCGATGGTGGCCTTCCTCGCGTCGGAGGACGCTGCATTCATCACCGGGGCGAATGTTCCGGTCAACGGCGGCCAGTTCATGGGGTGAATGGCCGATCAGGTGGCCGGGTCGGCGTCCCACAGGTAGCGGACGTGGCGTCGGCGGAAAGGTTGAGGCGGGGGCATGAGCAGCGAACGATTGATCAAGAAATATCCCAACCGGCGGCTCTATGACACGGCAGAGAGCCGCTACGTCACGTTGAGCGAGGTCAAGGACCTGGTGATGCGCGGGATAGCCTTCAAGGTGATCGACTCGCAGTCCGAAGAAGATATCACCCGAACCATCCTGCTGCAGATCATCATGGACCAGGAGTCCGGCGGGCAGCCGCTGTTCACGGCGGACATGCTTTCGCGCTTCATCCGGCTTTACGGTGATGCCACCCAGTCGATGTTCACCGCATTTCTCGACGAGGGTATGCAGTTCTTCGCGCAGCAGCAGCGCGAAATGCGCGAGCGCATGCAAGGGGCCTGGGCCATGAATCCGGTCGAGTTCTGGATGAAGGTTGGGCAACAGAACATCGACTATTGGAAGGACTTGCAGGTGCAGTTCCTGCGGGCTGCGGGCGCAATGGGTGCAAACAAGCCGAAGGACGGCGCCTGACCATTCTCTCGCACACGCCCGCCGGAGCCCGGCGGGTTCCAGTTTTCTTTTCGAATCAACATACAAGTGGCGTCACCGCCCCGTGCCGTCTATAACAGCAAAGTTACAACCGGAGAAAAACGATGCACAAAAAGAGACTTTCCCGCGCCATTTCGACCGCCCTGTCGGGCGCGCTGCTGGCCGCCCTGAGCCAGCAGGCGCAGGCGGCCGGTTTCGCCATCATCGAGGAGAAT
Organism: uncultured Thiotrichales bacterium; assembly: GCA_964430355.1. Classification (GTDB taxonomy): domain Bacteria; phylum Pseudomonadota; class Gammaproteobacteria; order UWMA-0217; family UWMA-0217; genus CAYSFW01. The sequence goes on along the minus strand of CAYSFW010000066.1, from coordinate 12,638 downwards.
TCCACGGATCTCGGCAGTGCCTATTCCACAGGCGCGGCCGGTAACGGCGAGGCGAGCTCGTTGTATTTCAACCCGGCGGCGATCACCGGTTTCAAGGAGCCGCGCATCAGCGGTGGCTTTGCCTACATCGCTCCGGACATCACGTTCGACCCCTCATCTGCGCGTAACCTGACCTTGGGGGGCATACCGGTTTCGGGTGGTGATGGCGGGGACGTTGGCGTGTCGGCCGTGGTGCCAAACTTCTACTACACGCGCCCACTCAACGCGCAATGGCACTTTGGCTTCGGGTTGAGTGTGCCGTTCGGGTTGGAGAGCGAGTACGACCGCGACTGGGCCGGGCGCTATCACGCCGTGAAGAGCGAGGTCGTCACGATGAACCTAAACCCCGCCCTGGCGTTCAGGGTCAACAACCAGCTCTCGCTCGGCTTTGGCCTGAACGTGCAGTACATCACGGGTGAGCTGACGACGTCCGTGGACTCCGGTGGCGTCTGCATCGCGCAGACGGCCCAGCTCGTCGGCCTCGCGGCCGCGCAGGCACGCTGTGCTGCCGCTGGACTCACGCCGGGTAACGCGGCCGTCGACAGCTACGGTGAGCTGACGGCCGACGACTGGAGCCTCGGCTACAACCTGGGCTTGCTCTACCAGATCACGCCAGCCACCCGCATGGGTTTCGCCTACCGCTCCGGCATCGACCACAAACTCAAGGGGGATGCGGATTTCACCCGCTCGCCGCAGTTCAACGCCTTCCTCACGGCCGCCGACTCCACCGCCTTCAGCGACACGAGCGCCTCGACCACGCTGAGTCTGCCGGGGACGCTCTCGGTGAGCTTCGCTCACCAGGTCAACCCGGCGCTCGAGCTGCACGGCGACCTGTCGTGGATTGAGTGGAGCCGCTTCGACAAGTTGGTCATCACCTATGCCAATCCGGCGCAGCCGGCGACGATCACCACCGAAGACTGGGATGACACATTCCGCATCGCGTTCGGTGGCAACTACAAGCTCAATCCCCAGTGGACCCTGCGCGCGGGGCTGGCGCTGGACCAGTCGCCGGTACCGAACGAGGAGCGCCGCACGCCGCGCATTCCGGATGCCGACCGCAAGTGGCTCTCGCTGGGTGCGGGCTACCAGGTCTCATCGCGTCTGTCGGTAGACGTGGGCTACACCCACCTGTTCTTCGACTCCGCCTCCATCAACAACACCACCGAAGGGGCGCTTCGCTACAACGTACAGGGTGAGTACGACGGTAGTGCCAACCTGCTCGGCGTGCAACTGAACTACAAGCTCTGAAAGGCCCGCCACGCGGCCCCGCGGTGACTCCGCGGGGCGCGCCGCTGCGTGTTAGGCTTCGGAAGTCGCCTCACTGTCGGAGTCACCATGGGTCAGCTCGCAAAACGCGCAGCAACCTACGACGACATCCTTGCGTTGCGGGAAGGTCTCGTGGGCGAAATCTTGCACGGATCTTTGCACGTGCAACCCAGGCCAGCGCCCAAATACGCGGCGATCGCCTCCTCACTGGGTGTCGAAGTTGGCGGGCCTTACCACCGAGGGCACGGTGGCCCGGGCGGCTGGTGGATTCTTGATGAGCCGGAGCTGCATCTGGGTTCCGACGTCCTCGTGCCCGACCTCGCGGGTTGGCGCCGTGAGCGCATGCCGGCGCTGCCGGAGGCGGCGTGGTTCGAGTTGGCGCCCGACTGGGTTTGCGAGGTGCTCTCGCCGCGAACCGCCCGCACGGACCGTGTCATCAAGATGCCACTCTACGCGAGCCACGGCGTGCGCCACCTGTGGCTCATCGACCCTGATCTCAAAATCCTCGAGGCCTACGAGCTGGCTGGCGCCCACTGGATGCTGATCGCCAGCCTGGGCGATGACGCTGAGGTGCGCATCCCCCCCTTCGACGCGACGGGCTTCATCCTCGAGTCGCTCTGGTCTTGAGCCTCGAGCTGCCAGCTGGGCCCCCGATCCATCTTGACCTCGCCATCGAGCGCGGCCCGGTCCGAGCGCGCAGACCGCCTCTTGTCGCCTAGCCAGTCAGGTAGTTCGCCTTGAACCAGTCCCAAATGCCGAAGGAATAGTTCGGGAAGATGTCGATGCCGAGCGCCGACCTGACAAGGTAGAGGATCAGCAGGCCGAGCAGGGCGGAAAAGGTGAGAAACCCCACCAGTGCGGCCAGTTCGGTGAAGCGGAACCACGCCTCCTGATGGCGGGTGAGTGCGCGACGGTCTTTGCCGATCAGGAAGACGAAGTAGAACCGCCATCGCCAGATGGGCAGCGTGAAGCGCAGATCCACGGCATGACGGGATCGCGCGGGGCCTCGGATAGCGGCGCGCAGGCTATCGATCTGCTGCTGGGTGAAGCTGGAGGCTATCTCGGGGGTCATCCGCGCGAGCAGTTGCTCGACGGGCAGGGGAGGTGTGGCTGTCGCCATTCTTGTTATCACTCCTCGGGATCGGTGGTCGGCGCCTTGTGTGAGGTGTCTGTGGCGCTCTGCCGATCATCGTAGGCATGTTGCGCCGCGCTGTGCAGTGCGGGCGGCCCAACGGCAGCGAACGTCTTCCGGACGGTCGTGAGCAGGGGAAAATGTGTTTTTAATCAATGTTAAACGGCATGGTCGATCGTCTGGATTTCTCGTCGGCACATGACCTTTCCGCCTTGACGGGGCGCGATCGGCCACCTAGCCTCTGTTCGCCGCTTCGACGTCCCCACCAGACAAACCTTCAGGCTTCCAAATCCGTTAAGGGGTTTTCGCATGGACAAGAAATGGGTCTACTCGTACCAAGAAGGCGACGGCAAGAACAAGCACCTGCTCGGTGGTAAAGGCGCCAACCTTTGCGAAATGACGCAAATGGGCCTAAACGTGCCGCCCGGGTTCGTGATCACCACCGAGGCCTGCCTCGCTTACTTGGATGAACCGGAGAGGGCGCTGCCCGAGGGACTGATGGCCCAGGTCCGCGCCCACATGGCGGCGCTCGAGCGGGCGACGGGCAAGACCTTCGGCGGGGCTGACAATCCGCTGCTCGTGTCGGTGCGTTCGGGTTCGGCGATGTCCATGCCCGGCATGATGGACACGATCCTCAACCTGGGCCTCAACGCGCAGACGCTGCGCGGCCTGATTGCCCAGACGCGCAACGAGCGCTTCGGTTACGACGCTTACCGGCGCTTCATCCAGCTCTTTGGCAAGGTGGCGCTCGGTGTGCCGGACGAGGCCTTCGACAAGGAATTCAACGCCGTCAAGGAGCGCGTGGGCGCGGAAGTCGATGTCGCCTTGCAGGCGGCGGATCTCAAGGAAATCAGTGAGCGCTTCCTGGTCGTGGTGCGCAGCCACACGGGCCGGGCCTTCCCTGAAGACCCGTACGAACAGCTCGAGATCGCCATCAAGGCGGTGTTCAACTCGTGGATGGGCAAGCGCGCGGTGGACTACCGGCGCGAATTCCAGATCACCCCGGCCATGGCCAACGGCACCGCGGTCAACGTCGTGACCATGGTGTTCGGCAACATGGGCGATGACTGCGCCACGGGCGTGGGCTTCACCCGCAACCCCGCAACCGGCGAGAACGTGCTCTACGGCGAATATCTCGTCAACGCCCAGGGTGAGGACGTGGTGGCCGGCATCCGCACGCCGAAGCCCCTGCAGGAGATGGCGCGGGAGATGCCCGCGATGTACACGCAGCTGCTCGACCTGCGCAATAAGCTGGAGCGTCATTACCGGGAAGTGCAGGACTTCGAGTTCACCATCGAGAAGGGCGTGCTGTATTGCTTGCAAACCCGTAACGGCAAGATGAACGCGAGCGCCATGGTGCGCAGCTCCGTGGAGATGGTCCGCGAGGGGCTGATCAGCCAGGAGGAGGCGCTGCTGCGCATTAACCCGCAGCACCTTGAGCAGATGCTCTACCCGCGGCTCGATCCGGTGTTCAAAGGCAAGCCACTCGCCACTGGCCTGCCAGCCTCGCCCGGCGCGGCAAGCGGCCAGGCCGTGTTCGACGCCGACCGCGCCGAGGTGCTCGGCAAGCAGGGGTTCAAGGTCATCCTCGTCCGCGAGGAGACCAAGCCCGAGGACATCCACGGCTTTTTTGCCGCGCAGGGCATCCTGACCAGCCGGGGCGGCAAGACCTCGCACGCCGCCGTCGTGGCGCGCGGCATGGGCAAGCCGTGCGTGGCCGGTGCTGAGGGCATCCACGTGGATGTACAGCTGCGCAAGGCGTTTGCGGGCGAGGCCATCATTAAGGAAGGGGATGTCATCACCATCGACGGCACCACGGGCAACATTTACCTCGGCGCAGTGCCGAAGGTCGAGGCGGATTTCTCCAACGAGCTGGTGACCCTGCTCGGCTGGGCCGACAAGGTGGCGCGGCTCAAGGTGATGGCAAATGCCGATACACCGAGCGACGCAGCACGGGCGCTGAAGTATGGCGCGATGGGCATCGGCCTGTGCCGAACGGAGCGCATGTTCAACGCGACCGAGCGGCTGCCGGTGGTCATCGACATGATCGTCGCCGACACCGCCGAACAGCGGCAGGCCGCCCTCGACCGGTTGCTGCCGATGCAGCGGGCCGACTTCAAGGCGCTGCTGAAGACCATGTCGCCGCGTCCGGTGACGATCCGCCTGCTTGACCCGCCGATCCACGAGTTCCTGCCCACTGAGCAACAGCTCGTCGATGAGCTGGACCAGCTGCGCCACCTGCGGCTCGCGGTCCAGGGCATGGAGGTGCTAACTGAGACGGCGCGGCTGCTTGCTGGCAGCGGCAGCGGCAGTGTCGCGGGCGAGATCCCGTCCACCGTGCATGAACTGGCGGACACCCGGCTCGTCGACCACGTCATCACGCGCAAGGAGCAGATCCTGAAAAAGGTGCGGGCATTGCGCGAGGTCAACCCCATGCTCGGTCACCGCGGCGTGCGTCTGGGGATCACCTACCCCGAGATCTACACCATGCAGATCCGCGCCGTGCTCGAGGCCGCAGCCGATTGCGTCAAGGAAGGCGTGCCGGTGAAGCCGGAGATCATGGTCCCGCAGGTGTGCACCGCGCAGGAGCTCAAGCTCGTGCGCAGCTTCGTCGAGTCGGTGCACCGCCAGGTCGAGACCACGTTTGGCGTGAAGGTCGAATACCAGTTCGGCACGATGATGGAGGTCGTGCGTGCGTGTCTGCGTGCCGAGAGCCTCGCTTCCGAGGCCGAGTTCTTCTCCTTCGGCACCAACGACCTCACGCAGGCGACGTTCTCGTTCTCGCGTGAGGACGCGGAAAACAAGTTCCTGCCGATGTACAACGACCGCGGCATCCTCCAGGACAACCCGTTCGAGGTGCTCGACGTCAAGGGCGTGGGCCGGCTCATGCGGCTGGCCGTCGAGTGGGGCCGCACCACCCGCCCGGACCTCAAGGTCGGCATCTGCGGGGAGCACGGTGGCCACCCGGCCTCGATCCGTTTCTGCGACGAGATTGGGCTCGACTACGTCTCCTGCTCCGGGCCGCGCGTGCCGATCGCCCGGCTTGCCGCGGCGCACGCCCAGATCCTGGGGGGCAAGGCAGCGATCGACAAGTCGGCTTAAGCGGTGCGCCCCACGCCCTCGCTACGTGGGGGCGCGGGGTCCGCTCGGGCTCTGTCCCTGTCGGTCGAGCGACGTGAGGTCCCCACAACGAGGGTCAGGAGGAGGTTTAATGTTCCAGATCCGCATTCACGGACGCGGTGGGCAGGGTGTAGTTACGGCCGCCGAGATGCTCTCGATCGCGGCGTTTCTCGAAGGCCGCCACTCCCAGGCGTTCCCGAGCTTCGGCTCGGAGCGCATGGGCGCGCCGGTCATGGCGTTCTGCCGCATCGACGACAAGGAGATCCGGCTGCGCGAGCCGGTAATGGAGCCCGACGCGCTGATCATCCAGGACACCACGCTGCTGCATCAGGTCAACCTGTTCGAGGGGCTATCGGAGCACGGCCTGATCCTTATCAACTCCCGGCGCAGTCTGGAGGAGCTGGGGCTCGATGAGTTCCTGCGCGACCATCCGGGCGACAGGATTGTCACCGTGCCGGCGACCGAACTCGCGCTGAAACACGTCGGGCGGCCGGTGCCGAATGCGGCCCTGCTCGGCGGTTTCGCTGCGGTCAGCGGCGTGCTGCGGCTTGAATCGGTCGAAGCGGCCATCCGTGAAAAATTCTCTGGCAAAGTGGCCGACGGCAACATCGCCGCCGCCCGTGCGGCCCATGCTGCGGCCCTGGCCCGTGCTGAGGGGGCTGTCCCATGCTGAAACAGATCGAAGGCTCGCGCGCCGTCGCCGAGGCCGTGGCGCTGTGCCGCCCCGAGGTGATCTGCGCCTACCCGATCACCCCGCAGACCCACATCGTCGAAAACCTGGGCGAGATGGTGAAGGTCGGCGAGGTCGGCCACTGCGAGTTCATCAACGTCGAGTCCGAGTTCGCCGCGCTCTCGGTGGCGATTGGCGCGAGTGCGGCCGGGGCGCGGGCCTACACCGCGACGGCCAGCCAGGGCCTGCTGTTCATGGCGGAGGCCGTCTACAACGCCTCCGGCCTCGGCCTGCCGATCGTGATGACGGTCGGCAACCGCGCGATCGGCGCGCCGATCAACATCTGGAACGACCAGCAGGACTCCATGTCCATGCGCGATGCGGGCTGGATCCAGCTCTACGCCGAAACCAACCAGGAAGCGGTCGATCTGCACATCCAGGCCTTCAAGCTGGCCGAGGCGCTGTCCGTGCCGGTCATGGTGTGCATGGACGGCTTCATCCTCACACACGCCTATGAGCGGGTGGATATTCCCACGCAGGAGCAGGTCGATGGCTTCCTGCCGCCGTTCGAGCCGCGCCAGGTGCTCGACCCGGCGGAGCCAGTGACCATCGGCGCGATGGTCGGCCCCGAAGCCTTCACCGAGGTGCGCTATCTCGCGCACTACCGGCAGATGCAGGCGCTGTGGATGATCCCGGAGCTCGCCGAGGAGTTCGCGCAGCACTTTGGCCGCGCCTCGGGGGGGTTGATTCACTGTTACAAGGCCGAGGACGCCGAGACCCTCGTGGTCGCGCTCGGCTCGGTCAACGGCACGGTCAAGGACGTCATCGACGAGTTGCGCGAGGATGGGTTGCGCATCGGCTCGATCGCCATCTGCTCGTTCCGGCCGTTCCCCATGAAGGCACTGCGCGAGGCGCTGAGGGGGGCGAAGCGGTTTGTCGTGCTCGAAAAGTCGCTCGCCGTCGGCATCGGCGGCATCGTCGCCACGAACGTGCGCATGGCGATGACCGGGCAGCACCTGGAGGGTTACACCGTAATCGCCGGTCTCGGCGGACGCGCGATCACCCGCGCCTCGCTGCGCGAGATGCTGCGCAAGGCGCACCGCGACGCGCTGCATCGCGTGACCTTCCTCGACCTCAACGAGAAGGTCGTGCATCGCGAGATCGAGCGGCTCGAGTCCAAACGCCGCTCGGGGCCGATCGCCGAGAACATCCTGCGCGACCTGGGTGTCGTCGCCGACCACATCGGGTAACGTCCATGCGCACTTCACACATCAAGTTCTACCAGACGGGCACGTTTACCGTCGGCAATCGCCTGCTCTCGGAGGCGGAGCGCTCTGTGCAGTCCACGATGGAGCGCACCAACTCGCTCAACTCCGGTCATCGCGCCTGTCAGGGCTGCGGCGAGGCGCTCGGCGCGCGTTACGCGATCGACGCGGCGATGCGGGCGACGCACAACCAGTTGATTGCGACGAACGCCACCGGTTGTCTCGAGGTGTTCTCGACGCCGTATCCGCAGACCTCTTGGCAGATCCCGTGGATTCACTCGCTGTTCGGCAACGCTCCGGCGGTGGCGAGTGGGGTGGCGGCCGCGCTCAAGGTCAAGGGCCGCACCGACACGCGGGTGGTGGCGCAGGGCGGTGATGGCGGCACCACGGATATCGGTTTTGGCTGTCTGTCCGGCATGTTCGAGCGCAACGACGATGTGCTCTACATCTGCTACGACAACGAGGCCTACATGAACACCGGCGTGCAGCGCTCGAGCGCCACGCCACCCGCCGCGCGCACCGCGACGACGATGGCCGTGGGCAAGGAGCCGGGCAATGTCTTCGGCCAGGGCAAGAACGTGCCCTTGATCGCAATGGCGCACGAGATCCCCTATGTTGCGACCGCCTCGGTGGCCGACGTGCGCGATCTAGAGGCCAAGGTGACCAAGGCCATGTCGATCCGCGGCGCGCGCTATATCCACATCCTCGTCCCATGCCCGCTGGGCTGGGGTGCTGCGCCGCACGACACGGTGAAGCTCTCGCGGCTCGCCATCGAGTCCGGGCTGTTCCCGGTATTCGAGGCCGAACACGGCGAGATCACCGGCCGGCGCACCATCCGCCGTCAGGTGCCGGTCGAGGAATACCTCAAGCTGCAAAAGCGCTTCGCCCACCTGTTCCGGCCGACCTTGCGGGTGGACGTCATCGCTCGGCTGCAGGCGATCGCCGACCGGAACATCCGGCGGTTCGGGCTGCTCGCGCCGACCGAGTAAACCCACGGCCTCACGAAGCCCGCCGAGGACACGCAGTTGGACAGGGGAAATCGCCACGCATCGTCCAGATCCACTGCCCGGCTGCGTGCCCTGCATCATGCACTCCACAGGTTGAATCCATGAAAAAGCCCTTCGCGATCACCCTCGATGTCGGCTCCAGCCTCGCCAACCACACGGGTTCGTGGCGCACGATGCGCCCGGTGTACGTCGACCGCCTGCCGCCGTGCAACGCAACCTGCGCGGCGGGCGAGAACATCCAGCGGTGGCTGTTTCACGCCGAAGAAGGCAAGTACGAGCTCGCCTGGCGTCAACTCATGCAGGACAACCCGCTGCCGGCGATCATGGGCCGGGTGTGCTACCACCCTTGCGAGACGGCCTGCAATCGGGGGAGGCTGGATGAGTCGGTGGGTATCAACTCGGTCGAGCGCTTCCTGGGCGACGAGGCGATAAAACGCGGCTGGTGCGTGGCGCCGGGCGCCGACACCGGCAAGCGCGTGATGGTGGTCGGGTCCGGCCCGGCGGGCCTTTCTGCGGCCTATCACCTGCGTCGCTTCGGGCACGCGGTGACGTTGTTCGAAGCCGAGGACGCGCCGGGTGGCATGATGCGCTACGGCATCCCCAAGTACCGACTGCCTCGCCACGTGCTGGATGCCGAGATCCAGCGCATCGTCTCGATGGGTGTCGATTTGCGGCTCGGCGAGCGCATTACCGATGTGCAGGCCAGTATGCGGCAGGGGGGGTTCGACGCCTGCTTCCTTGGCGTTGGCGCACATATCGGCAAGCGGGCCTACATCCCGGCTGGTGATGCGCGCAAGATCACTGACGCGGTCGCGGTGCTGCACGGGATGGAGAGCGAGGACAAGCCCCTGCTCGGCCGACGTGTGGTCGTTTACGGCGGTGGCAACACCGCGATCGACGTCGCACGCACCGCACGGCGCCTGGGCGCGGAGGAGTCGATCATTGTCTACCGCCGCACCCGGGAGAAAATGCCCGCCCACGCCCACGAGGTGCAGGAGGCGCTGGAGGAGGGCGTCAAGCTCAAGTGGTTGACCACGATCAAGGCCGCCGATGGCGACACCATCACCGTCGAGAAGATGGCACTGGACGAGAACGGTTTTCCGCAGCCGACCGGTGAATTCGAGGAGATGCAGGCCGACTCGGTCGTGCTCGCGCTCGGACAGGACGTCGACCTGTCGCTGCTGGAAAATCTCAAAGATCTGCGCATCGAAAAAGGTGTAGTCCAGGTCGGTGCCGACCTGATGACTGATCACCCCGGGGTGTTCGCGGGCGGCGACATGGTCCCCGGTGAGCGCACCGTCACCGTTGCGGTCGGCCACGGCAAGAAGGCGGCACGCGCGATCGACGCTTGGCTGCGCGGCGAACGCTACCAGCCGCCGCCGAAGCACGAACTCGCCACCTTCGAGCGCCTCAACACCTGGTACTACGCCGATGCGCCGAAGACCGTCCGCCCGATGCTTGACGTCATCCGCCGCCAGTCCACCTTTGACGAAGTCCTCGGCGGCCTCGATGAGACTAACGCCCTTTACGAGGCGCGCCGCTGCATGTCCTGCGGCAACTGCTTCGAGTGCGACAACTGCTACGGCGTGTGCCCGGACAACGCCGTCATCAAACTCGGCCCTGGCAAGCGGTTCGAGTTCAACTACGACTATTGCAAAGGCTGCGGGCTGTGCGCGGCAGAGTGCCCGTGTGGCGCAATCCGCATGGAGCCGGAGACGACGTAGCGCAAAGGCGCTTCGGGCGCACGGCGCCACCGTACCGCCGGCGCATGCGCGATATTCCCTCATCAGTCGCGGGTGATTGGGTCGCCACGCGCCGGAACAAGCGCAAAAACATGAGATGCGTCACAATTGTTTTGCAACCTGCGCGTTGCCCGGGGTGGAGCAGTTACCTATGCTGCTGGCCTCATCGAGTCCATTGAATCCATCAGGAAGGAGCCATGCGCCCTACTTACCTTGCATTGATCGTTTCCCTGGCCGCTGCTCCCGTCCTCACCGGCTGCGGCGGCAGTGACGACGCACCAAAGCCCGCGGCGCAATCGCCGCAGGCCGCCGCGCCCGAAAAGCCTGTAACACCCGTGTCGGCCTGTGCGCAGCTCACGCCCGAGAAGATCGCAGCCGTGTATCCAGACAAGCGCTTCCGGATCGAAACCGATCGCAACGACCCGCCCAACATCTACGAGGCCCTGTCCGCTTGCCGCTACGTGGAAGAAGGCAAGGAACCCTACGAGCAGTATTACATCGACCTCGAAATCCGCGCGCGTCAGACCCCACAGGACGCCCTCAGAATGCTGGCGGATATCAAGGACATGAATACCGACAAGAAGGAGAGGCTCACGGGTTACGGTGATGAGGCCTACTTCGTCAAATCCTCCATGATGAGCGGCGGTCCCAGCCTGAGCTTTGTCAAGGGCAACGTTTTCTACAAGCTGGGTGTGCAAACCATCCAGAAGGGCGCAGGCGCGACGTTGCCCGACGAAGTACTGGCGCTGGCCAAAAAGGTGCTGGAGTAAACCAGCCGAGAGACGCGCTCGGAGAGCACACTCACGCCCCGTACCGCTGCCGAGGCGTTGGCGTTAGTCACCGGATGAGTGGGGGTACTTCGCTGCCCCCAGCCGCTTTGCGAAAATCCGAAACGAGAGTGAACTTAACGCTCTCGGGGAACGGCGGATCCATGTCTCACGCGCTTTCAAACCTCACCGAGCGGCTGTCTGCTCCGTCGGGCAAGAGGTCGAAGTTCCTGACTACGCTCACGACCCCCGCCGATATGTCCACGCATCCAACGCAATCGGGCCAGCGATGACACAGACACTACTGCAAACCCACCCCGTCAAAGGCACCCGGGAATTCACGCTCGTCGACGACGAGATTCAGTACAGCATCACCTCCGTGTTCAAGAAAACCGAGACACTCAGCGTCATCATGAGTGCCCTCGACCCCGAGCCGGTTGTCTCCGGTTCGACACTGGCATTCGTCAGTAAGGTGAATCGGGAACCCTTGATCGAATTGTTCCTCGACCGGCCCGACAAGGAGACATTCGATCGCTTCGTCAGCCTTATGCGGCAGCGCATCACTGAAGAGGACTTCAGCCGGCTCCGCCCGCGCGACAACGGCGTGCAAGTCAGCCCCGAACGCCTTAGCGAATCCATCGACATGTTGAAGACGTACGTCAACACGGCGGAAATCGACGCACTGTTGCGCGCGATGATCAGACTCATTGAATCCCCGGACGACCGGCAATGCCTGGCGAGCGTCGCCGATGAGTTCAACAAACTCGGATTCGTACAGGGGCAGGTGATCACCTATGCGCCCTATATCACCTTCATGCTGTCCGGCGACCGCGACGGCTTCGGATGTTGAGCGTCGACCGAGAGGATAACGGGATCATGTCGGTAAAAGTGGAAGTCTACGGAACCTTGAGCTGCAACAAATGCGTTCACGTGCGCGAGCTTCTCGACAGCAAAAAGGTCGAATACACCGATCACCTGATCGACCTCATGCCCCTTGAAAAGGACGAAATGATCCGCCGCACCGGGCTCAAGTATTACCCCCAGATATTCATCAACGGCGAACACATCGGCGGCGAAGAGGAACTGTTCACCCTCGAGGCCGAAGGCAAGCTCAACAAGCTGCTGGGGTTGTGAGCTGAAACGACGCGAGCGACCTGCTCGTAGCACCAACACTGTTGTCGACCTCGTGCCCTACTTGGCATCGAGGTCGGCCACGTGTGTTTTGGATCTGGTATCAGCGTCGTATCAATACATCCGGCGCGGCCATACCCAAAAAGCGTCTCGCTGCGCTAGGCTGAAAACCAACGCGCGTCCTTGTGAATGCGGGCGTTTAGTTCCCACAGCAGCGCGCGAAGGAACAGTGCGCTGCTATCCGCAACCCGTACGAAAACGGGGTACGCCAGTCAAACCCAACGGCCTAAGGAAACGCTGATTAAATGAGTGAGCGGGATGGAGCGCAAGGCGCACGGAGCCCAGCGGCGATACATATTGAATCGCCCCGGGTTTTGAGGAGGCTCCGACTCTTAAGAGAATGGAGCCATGAACAAGTCAACGAAGTTTTCCCCGGAAGTGCGCGAGCGGGCCGTGCGCATGGTGCAGGAGCACCGGGGCGAGTACCCCTCGCTGTGGG
>CAYSFW010000065.1:0-40971 GCA_964430355.1 uncultured Thiotrichales bacterium | reverse complement strand
CTAATCCTGTTTGCTCCCCACGCTTTCGCACCTCAGCGTCAACAATGGTCCAGCAGGTCGCCTTCGCCACTGGTGTTCTTCCGAATATCTACGAATTTCACCTCTACACTCGGAATTCCACCTGCCTCTCCCATGTTCAAGCCACCTAGTTTCAAAGGCAATTCCAAGGTTGAGCCCTGGGCTTTCACCTCTGACTTGAGTGGCCGCCTACGTGCGCTTTACGCCCAGTAATTCCGAACAACGCTAGCCCCCTCCGTATTACCGCGGCTGCTGGCACGGAGTTAGCCGGGGCTTATTCTCCCGGTACCGTCATTATCGTCCCGGGCAAAAGAGCTTTACAACCCGAAGGCCTTCTTCACTCACGCGGCATTGCTGGATCAGGCTTTCGCCCATTGTCCAATATTCCCCACTGCTGCCTCCCGTAGGAGTCTGGGCCGTGTCTCAGTCCCAGTGTGGCTGATCATCCTCTCAGACCAGCTACCGATCGTCGCCTTGGTAGGCCATTACCCCACCAACTAGCTAATCGGACGCGGGCTCATCTGGTAGCGCGAGGCCTTGCGGTCCCCCGCTTTCCCCCGAAGGGCTTATGCGGTATTAGCCCGAGTTTCCCCGGGTTGTCCCCCACTACCAGGCAGATTCCCACGCGTTACTCACCCGTCCGCCACTCGTCAGCATCCCGAAGGACCTGTTACCGTTCGACTTGCATGTGTTAAGCATGCCGCCAGCGTTCAATCTGAGCCAGGATCAAACTCTTCAATTAAACTTAATGCAGATCGCTCTGCTAAGCTTTTGACAAGAGCATGACTAGACGTATAAGCATCTAGAATGCTCGCATCGATACATTGCTAGGCGCACCGACACGAACACCCGCACAAATTTCTTGCTCACTCACTTTTTAAAAAGCTTCACCGATCATTTATCGGCGAGAGGGCAATTTTATCACACCTTCCAGCAATGTCAAGCGTTACATTCAACCGTTTAGCTTCACTTGCTGAGGCAGGCGAATCTTAAATGCTTAATATCGTCTGTCAAGCATTTTTTCGCCTTTTCTCACTGCCACCACATTGATGGCTGCAAGGGCCGCGAATTTTAAGCTGTCACTTCGTGGTGTCAAGCTTTTTTCGCCCCCCCCGGTTACTCGCCAGAGGCTGTGTAACCGAGAGGCGCGCATTATAGGCGTCCAATCGAAGGAGTCAACAGTTTTTCGACACGGCGAGGTTACATCGCCCAACTATGTCGGCCGGCAAGGCAGCCTAGGGCTTCGCCTAGCTTACAAGCCGTAACCGCGCGACGCGTAGCTTTCCCACCTGCACGAGGATCGTTGCGCCGGGCATCAGCCGCAGGCCCTTGTCCTCGATACGAGCGCCATCTATCCGGACGGCGCCCTGGGCAATGAGCCTGAGCGCCTCGGACGTACTCGATGCCATGCCGACCTGCTTCAGCAAATTCGGTAACGGCAGACCGTCCTGAGGGACGGACCCGACCTCTGTCAGAGGCACGTCACCCGGCGCCACCCCTTGCTGGAACCGGCGTATGAAGGCATCCCTTGCGCGTGCCCCGGCGCCCGCACCATGAAACCGATCGACCAGTTCCACCCCGAGCTCGAACTTGACATCACGCGGATTCTGACCCCCGCACACAGCCGCTTTCAGTGCCTCGATGTCGCTCGTCGGACGGAAGCTGAGTAGGTCAAAGTACCGCCACATAAGATCGTCTGAGATCGACATGAGCTTTCCGAACATGTCATCGGGCGATTCGTTGATGCCGATGTAGTTCCCCAGTGACTTGGACATCTTTTGCGTACCGTCCAGCCCCTCAAGGATCGGCATCATGAGCACCACTTGGGGTTCCTGGCCGTAGTGCCGCTGTAGCTCGCGGCCCACGAGGAGGTTGAATTTCTGATCTGTCCCCCCAAGCTCAACGTCCGCCCTCAGCACGACCGAGTCATAGCCCTGCACCAGCGGATACAGGAACTCGTGGATCGCGATCGGCTGTCCTGCCGCGTAGCGCTTCTGAAAGTCGTCACGCTCCAGCATGCGCGCAACCGTGTACTTGCCAGCCAGCTGAATGAGGTCGGCTGCGCTCATCGCGCCCATCCAGGTTGAATTGAACATCAGTGTGGTTTTCTCGGGGTCGAGAATCTTGAAAATCTGATGCTCGTAGGTTTTCGCGTTCTCAAGGACTGCCTCGCGCGTCAACGGCGGGCGCGTGGCACTCTTTCCCGTGGGGTCGCCGATCATTCCGGTGAAGTCGCCGATGAGAAAGACGACTTCGTGGCCGTGGTCCTGAAATTGGCGCAGTTTATTGATAAGCACCGTGTGGCCAAGGTGAAGGTCAGGCGCGGTCGGATCAAAACCCGCCTTGATTCTCAGCGGACGGCCCAGTGTGAGTTTTTTGCGTAGCTCATCGACCAGCAGAATCTCTGCCGCCCCACGGGTCAGAGTCGAAATCGTTTCATCCAAGGTGTGCATCTCAAGCAATCCGACAGTTGGCAGCGTTTGGGCGGTTGCGTATTCGTTCGACTCCGGCCCATCCGCCCGGGAGACCGAAAATCTTGCGCGCGAGGACCGAATTTTAACTTATAATCGCAAGGCAATCAGTGCATGCTGCGAAAGATCGAGGTCGGTCGATGGTTTATGGCAGAGACTTCAAGTACTACCTAAAACATGATCATCGCGCCGTCGGTGGCTATGCCGCGACGCCCCGCCGACATCCTGCCTTCGCCCTGGTCCTCTTATTCGCGATGCTTTCGGTCATCGGTGTAGTCATCGCCAAGACCCACGAGACCCTAACCAAAGAGGCCACCCAACAAGCCTCCGCGGATGCAGTGACCCAAACGATCGCGGTCGGTATTCCGGCTCCCGATGACGATGACGATCCCGTCGCCAGCGATGGCAGCTTGTCTGCAGCCGCGCCAAACAGCTGGCAAGAGGTCGCCATAGCCAAAGGCGACACGCTCTCCAACATTTTCAGCAAGCTCGGTGTCGCCGACAGCTTGAACACCGTTTTGGCGCTACGCGAGGCCAAGCTGGCCCTCGAGCAAATTCAGCCTGGCGACACCTTGCATGTTCGCGCAAACGGCGCACAGCTCGAGGAACTGCTGTATTCGCCCCACGCGACGAAAACCGTTCGCGTCTATCGTGACGGCGATGAGTTACGCGTGGATTCAGAGAACCATCCGATTGAAGCGCGCCTGACGCACATCGAGGCGACCATCACGGCATCTCTGTTTGGCACCGGCAAGCGCGAGGGCCTCTCCGACAACCTCATCATGCAGCTGGTCAAGCTGTTCGAGTATGACATCGATTTTGCCCTGGACATTCGGGAGGGCGACCGTTTCACTGTGTTTTTCGAGGAGCGGTACGCCAACGGCAAGCGCCTCAAGGACGGCCCGATTCTCGCAGCAGAGTTTGTCAACCAGGGCACGGTGTACCGGGCGTTCCACTTCCGGAACGAAGACGGGCGCGCAGACTACTACACCGAGGACGGCAAAAACTTGCGCAAGTCCTTTGTCCGCTCCCCGCTCGTGTTCACCCGCATCAGCTCCTATTTCAACCCCAGTCGATTCCACCCGATACTGCATCGCTTCCGGGCACACAAGGGCGTGGACTACGCGGCACCCGTAGGTACGCCGGTTAAAGCCACCGCCGACGGTACGGTCTCATTCCTGGGTAGCCAAAGCGGTTACGGCAATGTGATAGTGATCGACCATTGGGACCGATATTCCACCCTTTACGGCCACCTCTCGGCGTTCGCCAAAGGGCTCAAAAAGGGTGACTCGATCAAGCAGGGCGAGGTCTTGGGCTATGTCGGGCAGAGCGGCATGGCCACCGGCCCGCACCTGCACTACGAGTTCCGTATCGATGGCGCCCACCAGGATCCGCTGACCGTGAAGCTGCCACGCGAACCGCTTTCCGCGAAGGCGCTCGCAAACTTTCGCGCCCAAATCGCTCCGATGTTGGCTCAACTGGAGCGTACCCGGGTCGCTCGAGCCACGCCGTGAGGCAGGGTTGCGGCTGGGCCCGCTTGCACTAAGGATAGAAAAAAGGCCCGATAACTCGGGCCTTTTTTACAAACCTCGAGAACTGAGGACGTGCTCAGGCTGAGAACGACGAACCGCAACCGCAGGTGGTCACGGCGTTCGGGTTCCGGATGACGAATTGAGCGCCTTCCAGACCTTCCGTGTAGTCGATCTCCGCACCGACGAGGTACTGAAAGCTCATCGGGTCGATCAGCAGGGTTACGCCGCCCTTTTCTACCTGCGTGTCGCCTTCGTTGATCGACTCATCAAAAGTGAAGCCGTACTGAAAGCCGGAGCAGCCTCCACCGCTGACGAATACGCGCAGCTTGAGGTTGTCGTTGTTCTCTTCTTCGATTAGCTGCCGGACTTTCATCGCAGCGGCGTCAGTGAAAATAAGTGGCGCGAAATCTTCAGCTACGGCGTTGCTCATGGAGGGTCTCCTCATCAATTCAATATCATCACCGTAGCATTACTTGACCGAAAAGATCAAGATTTGCCCGCCCCCCCTTCGAGTTTCGATACTTTCGACAGATACTGCACGGACGCGGACTCTTCCTTGCGGTGGACCAGGCTGCCGTTGACCTCGGAACCCACGGCCATCTCAACCAAGTTGTAGTACAGGTTGCCCTTGATCTTGGCCTTCGGCAGCAGCTCTGCATGACTCACCGAGAAGATGTCGCCCTCGACGTTACCATTGATGATGACGTTGGGAACCGACACGTCGCCCTGGATCATGCCGTCCTCGTCCAACACAAGGGTCGCTCCTTCGTCCCCCTCGGCCTTGATGTTGCCGATGATGGTGCCCTCAATGTGAAGGTTACCGCTGAACGTCAGGTCGCCCTTGATGGTGGATGTCTTGCCGATCACCGTATCCACTTGGGCGCTGCGTGCCCGGCCCGACTTACTTTTGCCCCACATTGCTGCTTGCCCTCTTTTCGATGGTGTTCCAGGAGAGATTTTCCTGCACGGATTTGGCCCCGGCAGTGGTTGGCTTCACCCTCACGATGAGCGTCTCCGGCTCGAACTCCAGCGGAAGCTGGAAACGCCCCTCCAGCCTCACGAAGTACTGAAAGTCGAAGTCCAGCTTGGGTGCGTCCTTCGGCGCAATCTGGCTCCACTCCAGCGTCTTGTTCTCGCCCCTAAGCTTGCCTTGGGCCTGGATCTGTACGGTGCCCTTGACCGATTTCTGCTGGCTCGGCGTGTTGGTGAGGCTCAACGTGAAAAGGTACAGCCTGGGCTCGGGTGAGCCCAACAGCGAGAAATGGTGCACGCGCACGCCTTCCTTGCCTTCGTCCGCGGCGATCAGCGTCTCACACACCGATAACCGCTCTTTGACGTCCTGAACCTCACGTTCGCGCTCGGTGAGATTCTGCATGAGCTTCTCGTTCGCCTTGGTGTCGATGCGGTCCGCGCGCTTGACCAGTGCCAGCTCGCGCGCCAGTTCGTCGTTTTTTTGCTCGAGGAAGGCAATCTTCTGTTGTTGGGTGTCAATGACCGACTGCGCGTCGGCATCCGGGTTACTCGGGGGATTGTCCGGCGTCCGCGCAACGGCCCAGTAGAACAGCGCCGCTGCACCTGTGAGCATCAAAAACGAGAGGCCGAAAACCCAGAGGTGCGTCGCCTTTCGGCCGCCCCGATAGATGGTAACGACTGGCTTGGGCTTGTTGATCCGCTGCATCGACAAAGACTTACCCTACGGAACGAGGGCGGGGAAGTCGAGGCCCGACGTTTCCGGAACGCCGAACATCAGATTCATGTTTTGGACCGCCTGTCCGGCAGCGCCCTTGACCAGGTTATCAATGACCGACAGCACCACCAGCGTATCTCCCCCCTGTGGCCGGTGCAGCGCGATGCGACACATATTGCCGCCCCGGCAACCGCGCGTCTCCGGATGCGCGCCCGGTGGCAGAACGTCGACGAACGGTGCATTTTGATAGAACGCCTCGTACATTACCTGAAGCGAGTCGCAGTTTGAAGTCAGCACCGCGTAGAGTGTGACGTGGATACCACGAATCATCGGCGTGAGGTGCGGCACGAAGGTCAGCCCCACCGGCGCGCCGGCAAACCCGCTGAGTGTCTGCACGATCTCAGGTAGGTGTCGATGCCCGGGCACGGCATAGGCCTTGAAGTTGTCACCGGCTTCCGCCAGCAGCGTGTGGACTTCCGCCTTGCGACCCGCGCCGCTGACTCCCGATTTCGCGTCAGCGACCAGGTGGCCCGGATCCACCAACAGCGGCTTGAGCAACGGCAGCAGCCCCAGGGTCGTTGCGGTGGGATAGCACCCGGGGTTGGCAACCAACCGCGCGGACTTGATCGCCTCGCGGTTGAGTTCCGGCAGTCCGTAAACGGCCTCGTTGAGCAACTCCGGGCACGCATGGGGCATCTTGTACCAGCGCTCCCATGTGGCGGCGTCCTTGAGCCGGAAGTCTGCGGCCAGATCAATGACACGTACCCCGGCGCTCAACAGTGCGGGCGCCTGCTGCATCGCCGTGCCGTTAGGTGTCGCAAAAAAAACGACGTCGCAGCTCGTGAGGTCGGCTGAAGCAGGGTCCGTGAACGCGAGATCGACGTGCTTGCGCAGACTGGGGAACAGATCCGCCACGGGCCGCCCGGCCTCTGCCCGAGAGGTGACACAGTGGATTTGCGCGTTGGGGTGAACGGACAGTAACCGCAACAGTTCAACACCGGTGTAACCGGTCGCACCCACGATGCCACACTTGATCACGCGTAATTCCTCTCCACCTTGTTCATCAAGGTCCGCAAGTTTATGTCGAGACCGCAGGGCTGTCGAACCGTTGTCTGGCCCCGAGGGGCCATCACGCACCAGCGCCTGCGAGTCCCCGAGTGAGCTCGCGCACCAGCGTCGGACCCCGGTAGATCAGGCCTGTGTACACCTGAACCAAGTCTGCCCGGGCAGCGAGCTTGGCGCGTGCTTCGCGCAGCCCCATGACGCCGCCCGCAGCAATCAGCGCGATGCCCGGCGCAAGGTACTCGCGGAACCGGTACAGGACGGCGGTGGACTGCTCGAACAGCGGTGTGCCGCTCAAGCCACCGGCTTCATGCCCATGCCGCAGGTGGGCAACGGCATCCCGTGATGCGGTGGTGTTGGTGGCAATCACACCATCGATCTGGTGACGGTTGAAGCTGTCTGCCATCCATTCGATCTCGTCCGCTTGCAAGTCGGGCGCCACCTTGACCACGAGCGGCACGTAGCGCTCCGTGTGATCGGCGAGCGCCATCTGTTCAGCCTTCAGCACGGTAATGAGCTCATCGAGCGCATGCCCCTGCTGGAGGCGCCGCAGGTTGGGTGTGTTGGGCGAGGAGATGTTGATCGCGATGTAGTCCGCGTAGGGATACACGCGCTGCAGGCACAGGACGTAGTCTTCCCTCGCGCGATCCAGGGGCGTATCGAAATTCTTGCCAATATTCACCCCCAGCACGCCGCGAAACTTACGATGGGCGATGCGCTCAACCAGGTGCTCGATGCCCTTGTTGTTGAAGCCCATGCGATTGATGAGCGCTTCTGCCTCGGGCAAGCGGAACATCCGTGGCCGCTTGTTCCCCGGTTGCGGGCGCGGTGTCACGGTGCCAACCTCGATGAAGCCGAAGCCCAGCTCGCCGAGCGCGTCCACAAAGTCCGCGTTTTTGTCGAGCCCCGCGGCGAGGCCGACCGGATTGCTGAAATTGAGGCCCATCACATGACGGGCCAGGCCAGGCGCGGTGTCCGGTTCTGACGCGGCGCCCGTGAGGCGATGCTTGAGCTGCAGCCCGTGCAGCGCAACGGCATGCGCGACCTCGGGCGGCAACAGGAACAGCAAAGGGCGCAGATATTCGTACATGACGTCAGCGTTGGAACAACTGCTCACTCAGTAAGGGTAACGCAGCCCCCGGTGGGCGGCGACTGCACGCACCGCAGGGTGCACAGCCCAGCGCCGCCTTCTTGAAACCCCAGCCGCCTTGCCAGTGCTGGGTACACCGGAGAGCACGGCCTTGACCGCGCCTGCGGGGTCGAACTGCCCTCGAACGCCCCCTCGCGATCACGATGGGAACGGAGGATGCGTCGCTACTTGACGACCTTGAGGGACGGTCGCGACTTCGGCTTGTCGGCCGCTGCTTTCTGCGTCGCACCGGACCCGCTCCCCTGGGGTGGCGGCGTGTGCTCCTCCGGCGTGAACACCATACCCTTACCGTTTTCGCGTGTGTAGATCGCGATGGCACCGAGCACAGGCACAACGATATTCATCGACTGTCCGTTGAATCGCGCCGTGAAGGTGATTTCTTCATTACCAAGCAGCAGATTGCGCACCGCCGCCGGACTGATGTTCAGCACGATCTTCCCGTCCTTCACGAACTGCATGGGCACGCTGACGCCTGGATAATCTGCCAGCACGACCAGATGCGGCGTCATGCCGTTATCCAGCATCCATTCGTACATCGCCCTGATGAGGTAGGGCCGACTCGGCGTCATGGCGTCGGACACGGATCTACTTTCGCATCTGCTCTTCGGCTTCCGTCAGGCTTGCCCGGAATGACTCCCGGCTGAAGATACGATCCATGTAGTCATGGATCGGCTTGACGGACCGCGGCAGATCTACCCCCAGATGATCGAGCCGCCACAAGATGGGCGCGATCGTGCAATCCACCAGACTGAACTCATCGCTGAGGAAGAAAGGCTTGACTGCAAACACCTCGGCCGCGGCGATGAGCATCTCCTTGAACACCTTGCGTGCCTTCGCCGACTTCTTCTCACCGCCGAACTGGATGTCGTCAACGAGCGCATACCAATCGGTCTCCACGCGATAGAGCGCCAGCCGGGCGCGGGCACGCGAAACGGGATCGACGGGCATCAGCGGCGGGTGCGGAAACCGCTCGTCGAGGTATTCCATGATGATGCGCGGCTCGTAGAGCACGAGATCGCGATCGACGAGCGTCGGCACGTTGTTGTACGGATTGAGCTCGAGCAGGTCTTCGGGCTTGTTTTCCGGGTCGATATCGATGATGTCGACGGTGATGTCCTTTTCTGTCAGGACGATGCGGGTTCGATGACACTGCGGGCAATCCTGAGCCGAAAACAATGTCATCACTGAACGACGGTTGGCGCCCAATGCCATGAGGTTCCTCTGAAAAGCGTGTTCCGGGGCGGGATGCCTTGATGCGGCAGGTTCCGCTTTATAACGGAACCTGCCAAAAAAGCCAATGCGCGGACTAGTGCACGTCCTTCCAGTACTCCTTCTTCAGGAAGTACGCAGCGATGAAGAAGATAAACAGATAGAGCATCACAATCAGCCCCCACTGCTTGCGCTGGGTCTGGAAAGGCTCGCTCACGTACTGAAGGAAGTTGACGATGTCGCGCACGACCTGGTCGTACTCTGCGGGTGAGAGGGTACCCGGCTTCACCGTGACGAGGGAGACCTTCTCATGCTGGTGGCCGTGACCATCGTCCACCATTTCCGTCTTCTTGGCCTGAATCCCCTGCAGCTGCCAGAGCACGTGCGGCATGCCGACGCCCGGGAAAACAAGGTTGTTCACGCCGAGCGGCCGTGTTAGATCGACGTAGAAGGTGCGCAGGTAGGTGTAGAGCCAATCGGCGCCACGTGAGCGGGCGATCAACGACAGGTCAGGCGGCTCCGTTCCGAAC
The DNA here is from genome assembly GCA_964430355.1 of uncultured Thiotrichales bacterium. Classification (GTDB taxonomy): domain Bacteria; phylum Pseudomonadota; class Gammaproteobacteria; order UWMA-0217; family UWMA-0217; genus CAYSFW01. Next base: position 31,312 of record CAYSFW010000065.1, on the reverse strand, counting down.
GCCTCCTTGGCATAGCGCTTGCCCATGACGATCGTCATGAGGTCCCCCGTCTTGCTCTGCTCACCCACCTCGTCCGTCGTGAAGATGATGTTCTTGAGCAGTTGCTCGTCCGAGATGCCCAGGTCGGCACCCACCCGGTTGTAACGACTGTAAGCCAGCGAGTGACAACCCATGCAGTAGTTGACGTAGTACTTAAGCCCCCGTTGCAGGGAAGGCTTGTTGGTAACGTCGATATCCGCCCGATCGAGCGTCACGGAGGCGCCCGATGCGAAAGCGGTCAGCGGGAAACACAACACCAGCGCGGCAATCAGTTTTTTCATCACGCAGTCACCCTTTCTGGCACCGGCTTCTCCCGGTTGAGACCAGGGAAAAACACCGGGAACAACAGACACACAACCAGGTAGACCGCCGGAATCACCAAGCCGGGCCACACGATCGCTGGATCCAGTGTCTGCACGCGAATGAAGTCATAGACCAGGATCAAGCCCATGAACACCGCGAAGACGATCAGACTGAAGGCGTTCGAACGCTGGCGGCTGTTGAACCACAGCACCGCGAAGAACAGGAAGTACACTTCCGTTGCGCGCACGCCAAGCTCGGCGTTGACGGGCGTGACTGGCTGGATGCCGAGGTATCCAAGCAGGATGAAAATGGCCGCGAAATACAGGATGCTGAAGGTGTGCAGCGCAGTCCGATAACGCCAGGATTTGATCGGATTACCGTCGATCCACGGTAGGAAAAACAGGATCACCACCGCCGCCCCCATGGCGAGTACACCCAGGAACGGATCGGGCACGGCACGCAGCACGGTGTAGAACGGCGTGAAGTACCATACAGGGGCAATGTGTTCCGGTGTCTTCAGCGGATCAGCGGGCACGAAGTTCGCGTGCTCGAGGAAATAGCCGCCCATCTCGGGCATGAAAAACACCACCGCAAAGAAAAACATCAGGAACACGACCACACCGAGGATATCCTTCACCGTGTAGTACGGATGGAAGGGAATGCCGTCGAGCGGGATGTGGGTCTCGGGATCTTTCTTCTTCTTGATCTCGACGCCATCCGGGTTGTTCGAGCCGACCTCATGGAGCGCCATGATGTGCGCGAGCACCAGCCCGACGAGCACGAGCGGAACGGCGATGACATGCAACGAGAAGAAGCGGTTCAGGGTGGCGTCGGACACGACATAATCGCCGCGGATCCACACGGCCAGATCGGGACCGATGCCAGGAATCGCGCCGAACAGGTTGACGATGACCTGCGCACCCCAGAACGACATCTGCCCCCACGGCAGCAGGTAGCCCATGAACGCCTCGGCCATCAGGCTGAGGTAGATCAGCATGCCGAAGATCCAGATCAGCTCCCGCGGCTTTTTGTAGGAGCCGTAGATCAGGCCACGGAACATATGCAGATAAACCACCACGAAGAACGCCGAGGCACCCGAGGAGTGCATGTACCGGATCAGCCACCCGCCCGGCACGTCGCGCGTGATGTACTCGACCGAAGCGAAGGCCAGCTTGGCTTCGGGTTTGTAGTTCATCGTCAGGAAGACGCCGGTGACGATCTGGATCACCAGCACCAGCAGGGCGAGCGACCCGAAGAAGTACCAGAAATTGAAGTTACGGGGCGCGTAATACTTGGCGAGGTGGTCGTTCCACAACGCCATCAGCGGGAAGCGGTCATCAACCCACGCGAGTATCTTGTTCATCACGCGGTCCCCCTCGACAGACCAACGACCAACCGGGTATCGCTGATGAACTGATAGGGCGGCACTTCGAGATTCTTGGCCGCCGGCACGTTCTGGAACACGCGACCTGCGAGATCGAAGCGCGATCCGTGGCACGGACAATAAAACCCGCCCTTCCAGTTGGGGCCCAGATCAGCCGGCGCCACGTCGGGCCGGTAGGTCGGCGAGCAGCCCAGGTGGGTGCAGATCCCGACGAGGACCAACAGCTCGGGTTTGATAGAACGCCGCGGATTACGCGCGTATTCGGGCTGCTGGGTCAGCACATCCGACTTCGGATCACGCAGGAACGGATCGTTCTCCGGCAGCAGCTTGAGCATCTCCTCGGTTCGATGCACAAGCCAGACCGGCTTGCCACGCCACTCCACGCGGATCAATTGGCCAGGCTCGAGCTTGCTGATATCCACCTCGACGGGTGCACCCGCCGCCTTGGCTCGCTCACTCGGCGACATCGAGGCCAGGAACGGCACGGCGAGCGCGGCGGCGCCGGCGGCACCGATCACCGACGTCGCCGCGACCAGGAAGCGGCGCTTTCGGGGGTCTGGCGCATCAGCGGAATGCAGGGGGGGATTGGCTTGATGGCTACCCATAAGCGCTGCTTGCTCCTCTGTAGTTATTACGCCGCCGGTGGCGGGCTGTTCGCGGACGGAGAGCGCCCCGACAGAGCCTCTCATCGCGCAACCCGCAAGGACACGGTGGGTTGTCAAACAGCGCGGTATGATCCCTTAACGACCCTTAAAAATCAATTTACAACCCGGCGGTGCGTACCCGTATGACCGGGACAGATCACACCGGATTTTCGATCTCCACAAAATCATGTCGCAAGCCAAAGCGCGCCGCCAGATGCGCCCCCAAGGCCTGCACGCCAAAGCGCTCCGTCGCGTGGTGCCCCGCGGCGTAGTACTGCACCCCACCCTCTCGCGCTGCATGCACCGTACGCTCGGAGATCTCGCCGCTGATGAAGGCATCGGCGCCCAGCGCGATGGCCTGTTCGATAGAGTCCTGAGCCGCGCCGGTGCAGAGCGCAACCCGCCGTAGGGGCCGGTCTTCGCCGCCAACCCGCAGCGGCGCACGACCGAGCACGGCTTCCAGTTGCTGCGCCAGCGCGTCCGGTGCCGTGGGTGCCGGAAGCCGCCCCACCACGCCCAGCCCCTCGGCATTCATCGGACCCTCTATTTCAAGACCCAAACGCCGCGCCAACTGCGCGTTATTGCCGAGCTCGGGGTGCGCATCGAGCGGCAAGTGGTAAGCGAGTAAACTTACGTCGTTGACGAGCAGTGTTCGCAGGCGTCGCCGACGTGCGCCCGTGACCACAGCCGGCTCGCCACGCCAAAAGTAGCCGTGGTGCACCAGAATGACGTCAGCACGCCGCTCCAGCGCCGCGTCCAGCAGGGCCTGACAGGCTGTCACACCGGTTACGACCATGCGCACCTCGCCGCGCCCCTCCACCTGCAGGCCATTCGGTGCGTAATCCTTGAAGCGCGCGCTTTGCAACAGCTCGTCTGTATAAGCCACGAGTTCTTTCAATGTGATCATGGAAGCTCCTACAATCGCGCCACCGCGGGCCGATTCTCAGCCATTCCACCGCATCGTGACCAGACGGGACACCTCCTTCGTTTTCCAGATGATCTCGCTCGGGCTGGCGGTTGCGCTCGCCGCCGTGTTTCTGTTCCCCGAGTGGGCAGGCCCACGCCGCAGAGTGGTCGAGGTGCGCGAGGAGCCCCGGCCGACCAGCCAAGGCGCTGTCGCGCCGCGGTCCAGCTACGCCGAGGCCGTGGCGCGCGCTGCACCCGCTGTCGTGAACATCTTCACGAGCAAGCGCGTGGTGCGCGAGGTCCATCCCCTCGCGGAAGACCCGCTGTATCAGCCCTTCTTCAAGTCCCCGGGTTTTGCCCCGCGTCTGGAACAACAGACCAGCCTGGGCTCTGGCGTCATCGTCAGCCCGCAGGGCTATCTGCTCACCAACAACCACGTCGTGGCCGGCGCCGAGCAGATCGCCATGATCCTGCCGGACGGCCAGCAACTGGAGGCCAAAGCCATCGGCGCTGACGTCGAAACCGATCTCGCCGTGCTCAAGGTCGATTCTCCGGCGCTACCCACGGTCACCATCGCCTCCTCGGAAAACCTGCGGGTGGGCGACGTGGTGCTCGCCATCGGCAACCCCTTCGGCGTGGGGCAGACCGTGACCCTCGGCATCGTCAGCGCAACGGGCCGCAACCAGCTCGGGCTCAACACCTTCGAGGACTTCATCCAGACCGACGCGGCCATCAACCCCGGCAGCTCGGGGGGCGCGCTGATCAACGCCGAGGGTGAACTCATCGGCATCAGCACGGCCATATTCACACGCAGCGGGGGGTCGCAGGGGATCGGCTTCGCCATTCCCGTCAATCTCGCTCGCGACGTTATGCAGCAGATCATCGAGCACGGCTCGGTGGTGCGCGGTTGGCTGGGCGTGGAGGGCATCGATGTGCCCGCGGACGTCGCGAGCAACCTGAAGCTGCCAGCGCGACGGGGCGTCCTCGTGACGAACACGATTCCCGACGGCCCTGCCGCAAAGGCCGGCATCCGCGCTGGCGATCTCATCATCGCCATCGGCGGACGAGAAATCGAAGGCGCCCGCATGGTGTTGAACCTGATCGCGCAGAGCACGCCCGGGACGGAGCTGGCAATCAAGGGCTTGCGCAACGGTACCCCCTTCACCATCCGTGCGACGGTCAGCGTTCGGCCAATCGCGCCGGCAAACCCGCGCCCCGCGGCCAATGGCCGCTGAGGAAACATCGGTTTGACGAGTGAGCCGGGTGAGGCGAGGCGTCGGCGTGGCAGGGCCTGTTGAGCAACGCCTGGATAGCCACGCCGCGTGATCGCCGCACGGCGTCGGGCACTGGCGGCGATCGGGGTGAATGAGGACCTGAGCACCACGCAGTGCATCTCCGACTGTACCGCCATCGCCGCGGCAACGGCGCTAGGCGGGTATCTTCAAACCAGGGTCGTCTTCAGCGCGGCGATGAACTGCGCGTTTTCTTCTGCTGTACCGACGGTGACACGCAGGCAGTCCGTCAGCGGCCCGCCGACCGGAGACAAGTTTTTGATCAGCACGCCGCTTTGTTTGAGCCGCTCAAAGATCTCCCCGGCCTTGCCATGCGGCGTGCGCATCAGGATGAAGTTGGCGTCGCTCGGATAGACCTCGAGCGCCCCGATGCCCCGCAACTCGGCGGTCAGCCGCGCCCGCTCGGCCTTGATCCGCTCGGCCTGATCCGCGAAGACCTCCGCGTGGCGCAGCGCGAACGCGGCCGTGCGCTGCGTCAGTGCGTTGATATTGTAGGGCAGGCGCAGTTTTTCGGCCTCGTTCAGCCACTCGGCCGGACCACACAGGTAACCCAAACGCAGTCCGGCGAGACCCCATTTCGAGAGGGTGCGCATGACGAGCAGGTTCGAATAGCGCCCGAGATCGCCCATGAAGCTGTCGCGCGCGAAAGGGCCGTAGGCCTCGTCCAGCACCACGAGCCCCGGCGCCTCACGCAGGATCGTCTCGATCGCGGCGCGATCCCAATGGTTGCCGGTCGGGTTGTTGGGGTAGGCGAGAAAGATCACCGCCGGCTGGTGGATTTCGATCGCCTCGCGCATCGCCTCGAGATCCAGCCCAAAGTCGCTCTGCCGCAGCGGCACACCGGCAAAGTGCATCCCGGCAAATTGCGCGATCATGCGGTACATCACGAAGGTCGGCTCGGGGGCCATCACGACCCGGCCGGGCCCACCCACCAACAGGATGACAATCTGGATCAGCTCATCGGAGCCGTTCCCCAGAACGACCGACTGACCCGCCGGTATGCCCATGTGCTCACGCAGGAACTGCGTGAGCTCTCGCGCCGTCGGGTCGGGATAACGGTTGACGCGCACGCTGCGTAGGGTGTCGAGCCACGCCGCGACCATCTCCGGCGGCCAGCCATAGGGGTTCTCCATCGCATCCAGCTTGATGAAGCCCTCGGCGGGGGGGACGTGATACGCACTGAGTGCCCGGATCTCCGGCCGCACCCAGCGCTCGATCAACTCGCTCATGGGCTCAGGAGACCGGCTGAATGCGGTACTCGGCTGAGCGCGCGTGCGCGATCAGCCCTTCGCCACGAGCCAACACCGAGGCGACCTGGCCCAGCGTGGACGCGCCGCGAGCCGAGCAGCCGATGAGGCTCGAGCGCTTCTGGAAATCGTACACGCCAAGCGGCGAGGAGAAGCGCGCCGTGCGCGAGGTCGGCAGGACGTGGTTCGGCCCTGCACAGTAGTCGCCAAGCGCCTCGGCCGTGTAGCGCCCCATGAAGATCGCACCCGCGTGGCGAATGCGCCGGGCCACGGCTTCCGCATCCTCGACCGAGAGCTCCAGGTGCTCCGGTGCGATGTAGTTGGCCACTTCCACCGCATCGTCGAGATCACGCGCCAGGATCAGCGCACCGCGTCCCTCGAGCGAGGCGCGAATGATGTCCGCGCGCGGCATGTCTGCGAGCAGACGATCGATCGCGGCGGCAACGGCGTCGAGGAACGCCGCATCCTGCGAGACGAGGATCGGCTGCGCGTCCTCATCGTGCTCGGCCTTCGAGAACAGGTCCATGGCGATCCAGTCGGGCGAGGTCTTGCCGTCGCACACGACGAGAATCTCTGAGGGGCCGGCGATCATGTCGATCCCGACCGTGCCAAAGACCATCCGCTTGGCGGTGGCGACGTAGATGTTGCCTGGCCCGACGATCTTGTCCACCCGCGGGATCGTCTGCGTACCATAGGCGAGCGCGACGACTGCCTGCGCGCCGCCGACGGTAAACACCCGATCCACGCCGGCGACGGCAGCCGCCGCCAGGACCAGTTCGTTGACCTCGCCGCGCGGCGTCGGTACCACCATCACCAGTTGCGCAACGCCGGCCACCTTGGCCGGGATCGCATTCATGAGCACGGACGACGGATAGGCGGCCTTGCCACCCGGTACGTACAGCCCGACCGAGTCGAGCGGCGCGACCTGCTGCCCGAGCACGGTGCCATCCGGTTCGACGTACTGCCAGGACTCGAGCCGCTGGCGCTCGGCGTAGCGCCGAATGCGCTCGGCCGCCTGCTCGAGCGCCTCACGCTGCTCGGCCGGGATGGCGGCAACGGCCTCGGCAAGCCGCGCCGGCGGCAGTTCGAGGCGCGCCGCATCATCCACCTCGAGGTGATCGAAGCGCCGCGTGAACTCGATCAACGCGGCGTCGCCCTCGCAGCGAATGCGCTTGAGGATCTCGTTGACGGTTGCAAACACCTGGTCGTCGGACACCGACTCCCAGGCAAGCATGGCATCAAGCCGAGTCCAGAAATCGGCGTCGGCGGTGGAAAGTCGTGCAATGCCGGTCATGGTCCTACCCTGCCTTGGCCAGTCGCTCACGGCGTTGACGGGTCGCCGCGGCGAGTTCTTTCAGCACCGGCTTGGTGTCATCCCAGGCGAGGCAGGCATCGGTGATGCTCTGTCCGTAGACCAATGGTCGACCCGGCACGATGTCCTGCCGCCCGCCCTTCAGGTGGCTCTCGATCATCACCCCGATGATGCGCCGCTCGCCCGCTGCGAGCTGCTCGGCAACATCGTGCGCTACCGCGACCTGACGCTCGTGCTTCTTGCCGCTGTTGGCGTGACTGCAGTCGACCATCAGCCGCGGTTTCAGGCCGCACCGCTCCAGTTGCTGCGCGGCGCGCTCGATGTGCTCGGCATCGTAATTCGGGTTGCCGTTGCCACCGCGCAGGATGATGTGGCAATCCTCGTTGCCCGTGGTCGAGAAGATCGCGGAGTGACCGGCCTTCGTGACCGACAGGAAGTGGTGCGGGCGCGAGGCCGACAGGATCGCATCGATCGCGATCTGCATGTTGCCGTCGGTGCCGTTCTTGAACCCCACCGGGCAGGACAACCCCGAGGCCAGCTCGCGATGCGTCTGGCTCTCCGTCGTGCGCGCGCCGATCGCGCCCCAGGCGACCAGGTCGGCCACGTACTGCGGGCTGATGAGGTCCAGGTACTCGGTCGCGGCGGGCATGCCCATGTCTGCGAGGTCGAGCAAGAGCTTGCGCGCCACGCGCAGGCCGCGGTTGATCTGGAAGCTGCCGTCGAGGTCTGGGTCGTTGATCAGCCCCTTCCAGCCAACGGTCGTACGCGGCTTTTCGAAGTACACGCGCATGACGATGAACAGATCCTCACGAAGCTGGTGGCGCAACTCGAGCAGGCGCTCGGCGTAGTCACGCGCGGCCTTCGGATCATGCACCGAACAGGGGCCGACCACCACGAGCAGCCGGTCGTCGTGATCGTGCAGAATCCCATGGATCACCTTACGCGCGTCAAACACGGTCTTGGACGCGCGTTCTGTGATCGGATATTCGGCGCGAATCTCGTCTGGCGAACTGACTTCCTGTATGCCTTTGATCCGCAGGTCGTCCGTTTGGTATTCCACGTGGCGTGACTGCGTCATGTCGTTACCGTTCTCTGCTCGATCGCCGCGCGCATGATCTTCAGCAGCGGTTCGACCTCAGCGTGTTTCATTTTCATCGCCGCCTTGTTCACCACCAACCGCGAGCTGATCTCGGCGATGGGTTCGAGCGGCACCAGCCCGTTGGCGCACAGGGTACTACCGGTGTCCACGAGGTCCACGATGCAGTCGGCCAGCCCGACCAGCGGCGCCAGCTCCATCGAGCCGTAGAGCTTGATGATCTCCACCTGCTTGCCCTGCGCGGCAAAGTGGCGTTTCGTGATATTGACGAACTTGGTCGCCACGCGCAAACGACGCATCCCCGACAGATCCGTTTCCGGCCGCCCGGCGACCATCATCCGGCAGCGCGCGATGCCGAGATCGAGCGGCTCGTAGAGCCCTGCGCCACCGTGTTCCATGAGCACGTCCTTGCCGGTGACCCCGAGGTCGGCCGCGCCGTACTGGACATAGGTCGGCACGTCCGCCGCGCGGATCACGAGCAGGTGCACGCCGGGGACACTGGTCTCAAGGATCAGCTTGCGGCTGCGCTCGGGGTCATCCAGCGGCTCGATCCCGGCCGCCGCGAGCAGGGGCACGGTTTCCTTGAAGATGCGGCCTTTCGAGAGGGCGATCGTGATCATGCGGTGGCCATCTCAGTCTCAGTGGGGCATGCGCCGGATCTCGGCACCCAGCTGCGAGAGCTTCTCCTCGATTCTTTCGTAGCCCCGGTCGATGTGGTAGATGCGATCGACCACCGTCTCGCCCTTGGCTGCCAGCGCTACCAAAATGAGGCTTGCCGAGGCACGCAGATCGGTCGCCATGATCGGCGCCGCCTTGAGCTGCTTTACCCCGGTAACCACCGCCGTATTGCCCTCGAGCTGGATCTCGGCGCCCATACGCTGCATCTCCAGCGCGTGCATGAAACGGTTTTCGAAGATCGTTTCGACGATGGTTCCCGTCCCCTCGGCGATCGTGTTCAACGCCATGAACTGCGCCTGCATATCCGTGGGAAACCCAGGGTAGGGCGCAGTGCGCAGGTTCACGGACCGCGGGCGGCGGCCTTCCATGTCGATCGTGATTGCGTTGCTGGCGACGTCCAGCGTCGCCCCGGCCTCCTCCAGCTTGGCGAGCACGGCATCGAGCAGCGTGGGGTCGGTGTCCTTCAGCTTGACGCGCCCGCCGGTAATTGCCGCGGCGATCAGGAACGTCCCCGTTTCGATGCGATCTGGGCAAACGCGGTAGTCGCAGCCACTCAGCCTTTCCACGCCGTGCACCGTGATGGTGTCCGTACCCGCGCCTTCGATCTGCGCCCCCATCTTGATGAGGTAGTTGGCCAGGTCAACGACCTCTGGCTCGCGTGCGGCGTTCTCAATGACCGTGGTCCCCTCCGCCAGCGTGGCAGCCATGAGCAGATTCTCGGTGCCGGTCACACTCACGATGTCCATGAAGATCCGCGCGCCCTTGAGGCGGCTCGCACGCGCCCGGATGTAGCCCCCATCTACCTCAATCTCCGCCCCCATCGCGGTCAGGCCGTCGATGTGCAGGTTTACGGGACGGGCACCGATCGCACAGCCCCCAGGCAGAGACACTTCGGCGTGGCCGAAACGGGCAACGAGCGGACCCAGCACGAGGATGGAGGCGCGCATGGTCTTGACCATGTCGTACGGCGCGACGGCGCTGTTCACCGTGGTGGGATCGACTTCGATGGTCAGGCTCTCATCCACCATCAACGATGCACCCATCTGACCAAGCAGCCGGATCATCGTCGTCACGTCGCGCAGGTGAGGGACGTTAGCGATCCGGGAGGGCCCATCCGCCAGCAGCGTGGCGGCCAGAATCGGCAACACAGCATTTTTCGCGCCCGAGATCCGTACCTCGCCGCGCAACGGAATGCCGCCACGAATTCGCAGTTTATCCATCTGTCAAGGAATCTCGCCCGCTGCTTTGAACGTGAAGGCGGGAGTTTAGCGAAACAGGTCCCAGCGGGCCAGTTGACGCGATCCCGCGGCGCTAATGGAGGACGGTGGGGTCATTAACCCGAGGCGGCTATGGGCAGCACGCCGTCGAGGTCGTAGAGGTCGATCAGGGCGCGTAGCCGCCCGGGCAGGTGGGCATAGGTCAGCGACTGGCCGCGGGCGGTCGCATTGCGCTGCCAGTGCAACAGGAGCGCGAGTGCTGCGCTATCGACGCGCTCGACGCTTGCCAGATCGATCTCGCCGGCGCCGCTCCCAGCGTCGAAACGGTAGTCGCGCAGCGCGATCACGGTATCCAACGTGAGCGGGCCGGCAACGCGGTAGCGGCCCGGCCCGACCGATTCAATACGCACTTCGGGCATTCAGGCGTCTGAGTTCTCTTTCTTCAGGCGCGCGATCAAGGCGTCGAGCCCCTTGTCGGAGATCTCCTGCTCGAAGCTGGTGCGGTAGTTCTTTACCATCGAAAGCCCCTCGATCGTCAGATCAAAGGCCTTCCAGCCGTCGCCCGTCTTGCGCATGTTGTAAATGACCGGGATGTTCGGCTTTCCGCCCCCCTGGATGAAATCCGAGTATACGGTCGCGTAGTCGTCCTGGTACTTGGTGCGCTCCGGGTAAAACACAATGTTCACGTTGGCATACTCGGCGAGCGATTTCGTGTACGTGCGCACCAGCAACTCCTTGTAGGCGTTCACGAAGTCCTGCTTCTGCTGTGCCGACGCAGTCCTCCAGTGCTTCCCAAGCGTGAGTTTGGCCATCGCCTCGAAGTCGATGAGCGGGAAAATCAGCCGCTCGGCGAGGTCATAGACCCGGCGAAAGTCCTTGCGCAGGGCATCGCCACCCTTTTCGAGCTCCGCGAAGACCTGGTCGGCGCGGGCCTTGAGCAAGGTATCCGGCGCATCGTCGGCCTGCAGTGGCGTGACACCAACGAACAACAGAATCGCCAGCATTGAGAGGCTGCGGATGTATCTCAGCATGTCATGGGTCTCCAGTGGGATCGGGCAGCACCAAGGTCACTCGCCCTTTTTACCTGACGTCAGATTAACCAGAACTTTACCGATCAGCTCCTCGAGCACGAGCGCTGATTGCGCATGGCGGATCACGCCGCCGTCGGTGAGGTTCTTGTCCTCCGCCCCCGGCTCCAGCGCAATGTACTGTTCGCCGAGCAGCCCCGCGGTGTAGATGCTGGCGGAAGTATCCTCCGAGAGAAAATCGTAGCTGGTGTTGATCGCCAGCGTAACCTTCGCACGCAGCGCCTGCGGATCATAGCCGATGGCCTCGACCCGACCGATTTTCACACCGGAGAGCGTCACCGGCGAGCGCACTTTGAGTCCGCCGATGTTGTCGAAGTAGACGTAGACGCGGTAGACGCTGTTCTCCTGGTAGGTCGAGAAATTGCTTACCCGCATCGCGAGCATGAACAGCGCCGCCATGCCGAGGGCGACGAAAACGCCCACCCAGATTTCCTGTGCTCGTGTCGATCTCATGGCCGTCCAATTTTAGCAGGGTATCGAAAAACGTTACGCGGTGAGCTCGGCAAGGCGCAAATCGCCAGGAACGCAGAGCTTACACGCAGTGGGTGAGCCTTTTTTGGCGGCTTGCTACGCAGCATCAAATCACCGTAGTGGTTGTTCAGCGCCCTGTCAGCTGAACATCAAACCCGTCAGGATAAAGTCCAGACCCAACACCGCGAGCGATGCGTGCACCACCGTGCGCGTGGTCGCCTTGCTCACGCCTTCCGACGTGGGGACGGCATCATAGCCTTCGTAGACTGCGATCCAGGTCACCACAAAACCAAAGACGACGCTCTTGATGACGCCGTTGAGCACGTCCTCGCGCCAGTCCACTGCCGACTGCATCTGCGACCAGAAAGCGCCATCATCGACGCCGACCAGCCCAACGCCAACGAAATACCCGCCAAGCACGCCGACCGCGGTGAACAGCGCGCCAAGCACCGGCATGGCCAGGAAGCCCGCGAGAAACCGGGGCGCAACGATGCGCCGGATGGGGTCAACCGCCATCATTTCCATGCCCGAGAGCTGTTCGGTGCTCTTCATCAGACCAATCTCGGCGGTGAGCGCCGAGCCGGCCCGACCGGCGAACAGCAGCGCCGAGACCACCGGCCCCAGCTCCCGCACCAGCGACAGCGCGACCACCGTACCGAGCGACTCTTCAGCACCGAACTTCGACAGCGTCACGTATCCCTGCAGCCCGAGCACCATGCCGACGAACGCGCCCGAAACGATGATGATCACCAGCGACAGTACACCTACAAAGTGCACCTCGCGCACCACGAGCAAGGGACGCAGCAACAACTGTGGCAAGCCGGCGAGCACGGCGAGCAGGAACAGAAAGCCACGGCCCGTGCGCTCAAAAAAACCGAGCGCCCAGCGCCCGAGGCGGGCAATCACATCAATCACGCGCCCACCCCCAGCAAGCTGCGCGCGTAGTCCTCGGCTGGGTAGTGAAACGGTACCGGCCCATCGGGTAATGCCTGTAGGAATTGCTGCACCCACGGCGACTCCGACGCTCGCAGAGCTTCGGGCGTCCCGCTGGCGATGACCTTGCCGTCGGAAATGATGTATGCGTAATCGGCGATCGAAAGCACCTCGTTCACATCGTGCGAGACCACGAGGCTCGTGATGCCGAGCGTGTCGTTCAAGCGCCGGATTAGGCTGACGATGGTCGCCATCGTGATCGGATCGAGCCCGGTGAACGGTTCGTCGTACATGATCAGATCGGGATCGAGCGCGATCGCCCGCGCCAGGGCCACGCGCCGCGCCATGCCCCCGGAGAGCTCGCTCGGCATCAACCCCGCCGCGCCGCGCAGTCCCACGGCCTGGAGCTTCATCAGGACGAGGTCACGCAGCATCGGTTCCGGCAGGCGCGTGTGCTCGCGCAAGGGAAAGGCCACGTTCTCGAATACCGTCAGATCAGTCAGCAGCGCCCCGCTCTGGAAGAGCATCCCCATCTGCTTGCGCAGCGCGTAAATCTCTCCGTGCGACAGCTCATGCACGATGCGCCCATCGACACGCACCGCCCCTTTCTGCGGCACCAGTTGCCCGCCGATGAGCTTGAGCAACGTCGTCTTTCCTGTACCGCTCGGCCCCATGATGGCGGTGACCTTGCCGCGCGGGACCTGCAACGAAACGTCATCGAATATCACCCGGTTGCCGCGGGCGAAACTCAGATGCTCGACGCGGATGTGCGCTTGCGTCATGACCTTCCAGGTCCGGTTGAGGTGGCGCAAGCTTGCCACATTCGGAATGCAGGCGAAACGCCGCGCTTCTCCCGCCAGGCTGGCAACCTACCAGCCACCCACCCCCAGGCACACCCGAAACCGTGAACGATGGCCCGCCCGCACGGAGCAAATTCGGCATCAATCCAGCACGGTTCGCGCCACGGTCACGACCTCCACCCGCTGGACACCCACACCTTTGAGCAGCGTTGCGAGTGCCCCGGCAGTGGCCCCCGTCGTCAACACGTCATCCACGAGGAGCACGCGCTCGGGCACCGATGGGCCGTTCCATGCGAAGGCACCCCTCAAGTTACGCCACCGCGCCGCCGCACTGAGGGCGGTTTGCTCGGCGGTCGGCTTGCAGCGCACGACCCAGCCGGGACGCAGCGACGCCCCAAGCCCGCGCGCGAGGGGGCGGGCGATTTCCAGCGCCTGGTTGAAGCCTCGCTCCCGCAGCCGAGCGGCATGCAACGGTACGGGAATCACTACGCCGCGACGCTCCAGCACGCTTGCCAAGTGGGCCGCGAGCACATCACCACACCAACGTGCCACCCACAAGCGATGACGAAACTTGAGGTCCCCGATCAAGGCCGACACCGGTTCAGCGTAACGGAACAGAGTGTGTACTCGGTCGATAGGCGGCGGCTCGGCGAGACATCGCCCGCAGACGGTGCCCGCGCCTTCCGGCAACGGCAGCGCGCAACGTTCACACGCCGGACCCAGCCACGGCAGCTCGGCCGCGCACGCCTCGCACAGCACGCCGTCCGCTCCTGCCGTGTCCAGGCACCGGTAGCACGGCGCGGCCCACAAGCCTCTCCACCCCTGCCACCGAGTCAAACGCGCCATGACTCGCATTGACTACCCCCGGTTTGCCGCTAGACTGCGGTGTTCATCTCGAAATGATCCTTGCACTTTAATGGCCAGGAAGATCATCACGGCGGATTCTGCACGACGCTCGGCGCAACTGTTCGACATAGGCAATATGGTCGCCGTGACCATTCCCATTCTGATCCCGCTCTGGTTCGGCGCATCCATGTTCCTGTACGCGATGCTGCGCCACCACCCGAATCCGCGCGTGGGCCACTTCACGCAGTGGGCCGCCTACCGTTTCTATGGCCTGATCGGCGCCATCATCCCGATTGCTACTTTTTTCACTCAGGGCATCAAGCCCTACCTGATCACCTGGGCCGTCGTCGCCGCGATCATGCTCCCCTGGTCGCTCGTCTCGCTGCGTCGCATCCAGCGCGAGCCTTGGCACGATACCGAGTACGACGCAGGCCCCACGCATGAGGACCACCCTAAATGACCGAACTGCGCCACGATTGGCGACGCGACGAGATAGCCGATCTCCTCGCCCTGCCGTTCAACGACCTGCTGTTCCAGGCCCACACGACGCATCGGGCACATTTCGACCCCAACCGTGTGCAGGTCAGCACGCTATTCAGCATCAAGACCGGCGCCTGTCCCGAGGACTGCGCCTATTGCCCACAAAGCGCCCACCACCATGTCGAGATCGAACGCGAGCGCCTGCTGCCGCTCGAGGAAGTGGTCGAAGCGGCCCGCGCGGCGAAGGCGCGCGGCGCCGCACGCTTCTGTATGGGCGCGGCGTGGCGCAACCCTACCGACAAAAATCTCGAACGCGTGCTGCCGATGATCGAGGCCGTGCACGCCATGGGCATGGAAACCTGCGTGACGCTTGGCATGCTCACGGCCGAGCAGGCACGGGCGTTGCGCGATGCTGGTCTCGACTACTACAACCACAACCTCGACACCTCGCCAGAGTTCTACGGCAACATCATCACAACGCGGACCTACCAGGACCGGTTGGAGACCTTGGAGCACGTGCGCAACGCCGGCCTGAGTGTCTGCTCCGGCGGCATCCTCGGCATGGGCGAAAGCCGCGAGGACCGTGCCGGCTTGCTGCAACAGCTCGCCAACCTGCCGCGGCACCCCGAATCCGTACCGATCAACAACCTCGTGCAGGTCGAGGGCACGCCGCTGCACGGCACCGCACCGCTCGATGCGCTGGAATTCGTGCGCACCGTCGCAGTGGCGCGCATCCTCATGCCGCGCTCTTATGTCCGGCTCTCGGCAGGGCGTAGCGATATGAGCGATGAACTCCAGGCGCTGTGCTTCTTCGCAGGCGCCAACTCGATCTTCTACGGCGAGAAGCTGCTGACCACACCCAACCCCAGCGCCGATCACGACCGTGCCCTGCTGGCCCGACTGGGTATGCAGGCCGAGGCCAGACACGCCTGACTACGGATTCGCCGTGCGCGACCTGCACACCTGGCTCGCCGCGCGCCGTGAGGGACACCTGCTGCGCACCCGGCGCGTCGCCGATACCGCGCAAGGCGTGCGCATGCGAATCGATGGTCGCGACGTCATCCCTTTCTGCAGCAACGACTACCTCGGACTCGCGAACCACCCCAAAATCGTCGAGGCACTCGCCCGCGCCGCATCACAATACGGTGTCGGCAGCGGCGCGGCGCACCTGATCAACGGGCACCACCGCCTGCACCATGAACTGGAGGAACGCCTCGCGGCGTTCACCGGCCGCGAGCGCGCCCTGCTATTTTCCACGGGCTACATGGCCAACCTCGGCGCGCTCCAGGCACTCGCCGGGCCTGGCGACCTGATCCTCGCCGACCGCCTCAATCACGCCTCGCTGCTCGACGGCGCACTCCTCTCGCGTGCGCGGCTGCAACGGTACCCCCACCGCGATACTGCGACACTGGCCCGCTGGCTCGACACCGGCGACGACCGGGAGCGCCTCATCGTCACCGACGGTGTGTTCAGCATGGATGGCGACATCGCACCGTTGCCCGAACTGGCGCGGCTCGCCGCCGGTCACGGCACCTGGCTTTTGGTCGACGATGCGCATGGCCTTGGCGTTTTGGGCGAGCACGGCCGCGGCAGCATCGAACACCACGGCCTCGAGCCCTCGTCGGTCACGGTCCTCATCGGCACGCTCGGCAAGGCATTCGGCACAGCGGGCGCCTTCGTGGCGGGCAGCGCGGATCTGATCGACTACCTCGTACAGAACGCGCGCGCATACGTTTACACAACGGCCAGCCCGCCAGCGATCGCCGCTGCGACGCTGGCAAGCCTCGAGCTGGTCGAGCGCGAACCCGAACGCCGCGAGCAACTTCGCAGACTGATCCAGCGCTTTCGCGCTCGAGCCGCCGAAATCGCCACTTGTCTGCTACCCTCCGAGACGCCGATCCAGGGCGTGCTCACCGGCGACAGCGAGACCGCTTTGCGCATCAGCGATGCGCTCCTCGAAGCGGGATTCCTCGTCACGGCCATTCGCCCCCCCACCGTGCCAGAGGGTGCGGCGCGCCTGCGTATCACCCTGTCGGCCACCCACGCTGCCGACGATGTCGATGAATTCGCCAGCGCACTTGTAAGATTCTGTCAAAAATTCATGACAGACCTATCCGGTCAGCCGACCAGCGTTTAACCTTTGTTGCGGTTGCTTTCGAGCATCCTTTTTTAGCTCTCCCTTCCTTGAACCCCGATGCGATCCGCTAGGGTTTTTTTTATATCCAGCCCAGCTCCGCCATTGAGACTGTGTCGTCGCCCACCACGATGTGGTCCAGCACGCGAACGTCCACCAGAGCCAGCGCATCCCTCAGCCGTGCGGTGATGTGGCGGTCGGCAGCGCTCGGCTCCGCGACTCCGGACGGATGGTTGTGCGCAAGGATCAGCGCGGCCGCGTTGTGCTCAAGCGCTTTACGGACCACCTCGCGCGGGTGCACGCTCGCGCCGTCGATGGTGCCGCGAAACAGCTCCTCGTAGGCGATCAACCGGTGGCGATTGTCAAGGAACAGACAGGCAAAGACCTCACGCGGATAGTCGCGCAATCGCTGTTGCAGGAAGCTGCGGCTGAGCTCAGGTGAGTTGAAGCTCTCGCCCCGCTTGAGGCGCTCGGCCAGATGGCGGCGCGCCATTTCCAGCACCGCCTGCAGCTGCACGTATTTGGCTTCGCCCATGCCCTTGTGCGCACAAAAGCTGTGGCGGTCCAGCTCGAACAAGCCACGCAGGCCGCCGTAATCGGCTAGCAGTTCGCGCGCGAGGTCCACCGCGGACTTGCCGCGGATGCCGGTGCGCAGAAAGATCGCCAGCAACTCCGCATCGCTGAGCGCATGCGCCCCATTGGCCAGCAGACGCTCCCGCGGACGCTCGTCCAGCGGCCAGTCCACGATCGACATGTTCCCTGAGTCTCCCCGATCGCCAAATCGACTGAAACGCTAGCGAAAATCGGAAGACAATTCCCAGCATCGGCGCACGGGGTGTTGTAAGCTCACTGTGGCTGCGTTTCAGAGGATTGTTATATTTTGTGTCGAAGCGAACGCGCGAAGGTTGCTAAAAGCCTTCAGAGCAAGCTCACCGTCACCGCGAACATGGCACTGCACAATCATCGCATCCTCCTCGGCGTCACCGGCGGCGTTGCTGCCTATAAAGCCGCCGAGCTGACGCGCCGATTCGTCAAGGAGGGCGCGACGGTCCGCGTGGTGATGACCGAGGCTGCAACGGCCTTCGTCACGCCAATGACCTTCCAGGCCCTGAGCGGCAATCCGGTGCGCACCGCGCTGTTCGACCCAGCGCACGAGGCAGCGATGGGGCACATTGAGCTCGCGCGCTGGCCCGAGCTGATCGTGATCGCCCCGGCATCGGCGGACTTCCTGGCGCGGCTTGCGCACGGGCTGGCCGACGATTTGCTCGCCACCCTGTGCCTTGCGAGCGCTGCCCCCGTGATCGCAGCACCGGCCATGAACCAGCAGATGTGGCGTCATCCAGCCACTCAAGGCAACCTGGCACAGCTACGCGAGCGCGGCGTCGAGCTCGTCGGTCCCGCCGAGGGGGACCAGGCCTGCGGCGACATCGGTCCCGGTCGGATGAGCGAACCCGACGAAATCCTCGCCGTGGTCCAGCGCCACTTCACCACCGGCGCGCTCGTCGGCAAACGGGTGCTCATCACCGCCGGACCGACGCGCGAACCCATCGACCCAGTGCGTTACTTGAGCAACCGCAGCTCGGGCAAGATGGGCTTTGCCATCGCCCGGGCGGCCATCGCGGCCGGGGCTCAGGTCACCGTCGTTTGCGGGCCGGTCACGCTGGAATTACCTGATGGCGTGACGCGCTTGGATGTCGAAACGGCGGCCGAGATGCATACTTGCGTCCTCGATCACCTGGCTAGTCAGGACATCTTCATCGCAACCGCGGCGGTCGCCGACTATCGCCCCGCGGAAGTGCACACAACAAAAATAAAAAAGAATTCTGCATCCATGCAGCTCAGTCTGGTACGCAACCCTGACATCCTCGCCACCGTCGCCGCGCGTCGACCCCGGCCGTTCTGCGTCGGTTTCGCCGCCGAGACCCACGACCTCGAGCACTTCGCGCGGGAGAAGCTACGCCACAAAAACCTGGACATGGTAGTGGCCAACCCGGTCAACGACGGCCTGGGCTTTGGGCGGGACGACAACACGCTGCACGTCTTCTGGCCGGGTGGCGAACGCCTGTTGCCTCGCGCCACGAAAGACAAGCTGGCGCGCGACCTGATCGCGCTGATCGCCGAGCGCGAACGCACCACCTCCGCCGCGGAAACCGACCATGCATCGCGTTGATGTGAAAATCCTGGACCCCCGGCTCGGGAGAGAATTCCCGTTACCTCGTTATGCGACCTCTGGATCGGCAGGCATGGATCTGCGCGCCTGCCTTTCCGAGACGCTCATCCTGCGGCCCGGGCAGACCGAGCTGGTGCCGAGCGGCATCGCGCTGCACCTCGACGATCCGGGACTCGCGGCGCTGATCCTGCCGCGATCCGGTCTTGGCCACAAGCACGGTGTGGTCCTCGGTAACCTCGTGGGGCTGATCGATTCCGACTATCAGGGGCAGCTCATGGTCTCGGTGTGGAACCGGGGCCACGAACCCTTCGAGATCCGGCCCGGTGAGCGCATCGCCCAACTGGTGATCGTGCCGGTGCTCCAAGTGGCCCTCAACATCGTAGACGACTTCGAGGCGAGCGCCCGCGGGGCGGGCGGCTTCGGACATACGGGGCGGGATTGACTATGACAGCCTCCCTACCCTCGCTCAACATCTTCAGTCGCTACGACATCCGCGGCATCGCCGGCGTCACGCTCACCGATGCCCACATGCACAACATTGGTCGCGCCTTCGCGGCGTCCCTGCGTGACGCTGGCCAGCGCGCCGTCGTGGTCGCGCAGGATGCCCGCCCGTCCAGCCCGGATCTCTGCCGGGCGCTGGTCGAGGCACTGATCGACTCCGGCATCGACGTGGTCAACCTCGGCAGCGCGCCGACCCCGCTCGCCTATTTCGCCTCGGAACACCTTGGCATCCCGAACTCGGCGGTCGTCACGGCAAGCCACAACCCCGCCGAGTACAACGGCCTGAAGCTGATTCTCAACGGCCGGCCTCTGCACGGCGCGGCGCTGCGGGAACTGTACTACAAGATCGCGCGAACGGACTTTGCCTACGGCGTGGGGCATCTGAATTACATCGACGTCTTGCCCGCCTACTTGGCGCGCGTGCGGCGCGACGCCTCGGTACCCCGCAAGATGCACCTAGGTGTCGATTGCGGCAACGGGGTGGCGGGCATCGTCGCGCCACAACTGCTGCGACGACTCGGCTGCGAGGTCACCGAACTCTACTGCGAGCCGGACGGTCGCTTCCCCAACCACCACCCCAATCCTGCTCAGCCAGAGAACCTCAAGGCCTTGCAAAAGGCCGTGATCGACGGCGGGCTCGACCTAGGTCTCGCGTTCGACGGCGACGGCGACCGGATTGGCGTCATCGACAGTCGGGGCAAGATCATCTGGCCCGACCGGCTGATGATGCTGTTTGCCGCGGAGATACTCGAGCGTCATCCTGGCTGCATGGTGATCTACGACGTCAAGTCCACGAACCTCTTGGGCCGATTCATCGCGCGTCACGGCGGCGAACCGCTCATGTACCTGTCCGGCTACTCCCTGTTGCGGGAGCGGCTCACCGATGAACCCCGCGCCCAGCTTGCCGGGGAATTGAGCGGACACCTGTTTTTCAAGGACCGGTGGTACGGGTTCGATGACGCCTTCTATGCCGCCGCACGCCTGCTCGAGTTGCTCGCGCGCGACGAGCGGCCGAGTGCCGAGGTGTTCGCCGACTTGCCAGAGGCGGTAGGCACGCCCGAACTACACCTCGCATTCGATTCGATCGACCGCGCGCACCAGTTCGTGCACCAACTCGCGCGGCGTCACGGCGGCTTTCACCACGGGCGCGTCACCGACATGGACGGCCTGCGCGTGGACTACCCCGACGGGTGGGGCCTCGTGCGCGCGTCCAACACGACGCCCTGCCTTACCCTCCGTTTCGAGGGCGATGACGCCACCGCGCTCGCACGCATCCAGAACATCTTCCGGCAGGAGATTCGGCGGATCGACCCGAAACTCCAATTCCCGTTTTAGGGAGCGACTAAGCAATCCCTCGAGTAACCGAGCAAAGCGCCGAGCGGGCACCCTGGGCGGCAGCGGCGAATCGCCGGTTTGTAAGTCACACGGCTTTGGTGTGCCGGGTGCATTCACACCGACGCGATGGATTTCGAAGCCTGGGGTCGATATCCGCTCGCCAGTCACACCCCCAGGCGGCGCATGATGCGGTTGTCAACCAACCGCCCCAGCTCGTCGATTACCCCCTCGATGAAGCTGAGCCAATCCTGGCGCGACCAGGATTCCGCCCGTTCGAGCCGCATCTGTGCCAACTGGCCGCGGATGCGATCACGCTCTTCGCGCACGCGCGCTCGGTCAGCAGCCGGGACCTCCTCAATACGCAGTTGCTCGAGACGCGCTTCAAGGCTTTCAATGGTTGGGCGCATGGCAGATCTCCGGCATCAGCGGGCAGGTACTCACCTGATGATCAAACGTGCCGCACAACCGTTGGCCGGAGGTACGGCCCATGCGTTTTGAGTTTAGTCGCAGTCTCAGACGATTTCCGAATAGACGACTCCGGCGCGCGCCAAGTGTTCGTGGAGCCGCGCTCGCGCCGCCTCGACCACGGCGGGGGCACCCTTGAGGCCGATCTCGACCTGCCGCCGGTTACCGGAATTGGGGAGACTGGACAGGCGCAGCCCGCGGAACTCGGCAAGCAGCGCCTCCTGAATCGGGATCAACTCGCTCTCCGGCGTATCGAGCACGAGCAGACGCGATTCGATCGCGGCGCGCGAGCCGAACCGGTCGGCGTAAAGGGTATCGAGGACCCACGCGACCATCGGGTGTGCCATGTTGGGAAACCCCGGCACGAAGTGATGGTGCTCGACGCTGAACCCCGGTATCTGGTTAACGGGGTTCGGAATCAACCGCGCACCCGCTGGCAGCTCCGCCATGCGCACACGATTGGGGTAAGTGTCGGCGCCGAATTTTCCCTCGAGGATGGCGATCACTTCGGCATGGCGCTGCAAAGCAAGCCCGAAGGCCGCCGCAGCGCACTGCCGGGTCACGTCATCCGGCGTCCCGCCAATACCGCCGAAGGAGAACACCACGGCCCCACTCGCACGGGTCTCGCGGTAGGTCTGCGTAAGCAGCGCGGGGTTGTCGCCGACGATGCGCACCCAATCCAGCTCCAGCCCGCGCCGCGCCAAGGCATCGATCACAAACGGCAGGTGCTTGTCCTGACGCTTGCCGGAAAGCAGCTCATCGCCAACGACCACGATACCCACGTCCATAACATTCACCGCTGATTTTTCCGCTATTGTCCTGCGCTTCCCCGCCTGACGGTCAAGGGCGGAGACGCCCCGCAGGGCCGAACTGGCTCTGACGCGTCAGAAAGCAACGCGGTGATGCGCGCACGGTGCGAAGCTCAGCGGACCGCCGAGTTCGGGTGAGCGCGCCACATCCGGCAGCCCACCTGCCGCACCGCCCCCCCCGGGCTCCCACCCATTCCGCAACGACTGGGGCGGACGACGAAGTGCTGCCGCTGCAGGTCGCGCCGAGGCCGATGCCGGCAGGACGCGCGGCGAACGGCAACACAACTCATGGCTAGCTGGGCGTTACGCCGCGCCGTGCTTTCCTACGTCGGCGAGGTCTCCAGCGTCCGCACGCCGATGTCGGAGAGCGGCCGCGCGATGTAGTAACCCTGAGCGTAGTCGACACCCAAGCGCCCCAACTCCCGCAGCGTCGCGGCATCTTCGACGAATTCGGCCACCGTCTTGCGAGCCTCGATGTGAGCGATCTCGTTGATCGCCCGAACGACGACGAGGTTGGTCTTGTTGCCGAGCATGTCGCGCACGAATTGTCCGTCGATTTTCACGACATCCACCGGGAAGCGGTGCAGTTGTGAAAACGAACTGAATCCTGCGCCGAAATCGTCCAGCGCGAAACGCCAGCCCTGTTTGCGCATCCGGTCGATGAAGTTGCGCGCCATATCGATCTTGCTGATGGCACTGGTCTCGGTGATCTCAAAGGTGATGCGCCGTTGCACCAGTGAGGAGCGGCGCAACATCGACTCGATTTCGCGCAACGCCTCCGGCTGGTTGAGCGTCGCGCCGGAGAGGTTGACGGAGAGGGAAATGTCGCGGTCCGACTTCAGCAGCTGCTCCAGACGACGCACACACTCCCGCACGACCCAGAGATCGATCTCCTGCACGAGGTTGAGCCGCTCGGCGGCGCCGAGGAACGCACTGGGCTTGATCGGATCACGCCGTCCGTCCTTCATACGCAGCAGCACTTCGTAGTGTTCCGGCTCGTGGCGGAGTCGCGACCAGAGCACATCGCTGCGCTCGGGCAGGTCGTCCAGGTCGATGTACCGAATTGGCACGACTGGTTGGAAGGTCAGCACGAAGCCCTCGCTAGCCATGGCCTCGTTGAGTCGGCTTGACCACGCGATATCGACCCCCATTTCCGCGATGCCTTCCGCGCTGCGCTTTGGGTTGTACAGATGCGACTGGTTGCGCCCCTTGCGCTTCGCCACGCCACAGGCGATGTCGGCGTTGGCAAGTACTTCGCGGTCGGAGAGCGTGGGCGTGAGCATCGCGATGCCGACGCTGCAGTTGAGCTTGAAGGAGATCTCCTCGCTGATGTAGGCGACATCCTGCAGTTTTGTGCGCAGGTGGTCGGCGATCTGCTTGGCCTCGTCGGCATTCACGTCGCGCAGGATCACGGCAAACTCATCGCCCCCCAGGCGCGAGACGATGTCACTTGCGCGGACGCTTTCTTTGAGCCGCTGGCTGGCTTCGACCAGCAGCTTGTCACCGGCGTCGTGGCCGGCCGTGTCGTTGAGGTACTTGAACTGGTCGAAATCGATGTAGAGCAGCGCACTCTTACGCCCGGGATTCTGCTTGACGAGGCTGACCTCGCGCGCGAGCGCCTTCTCGAAGGATCGACGGTTGTAGAGGTCGGTCAGCGGGTCGCGGTTGGCCTGCCGCAGCAGGCGGTTTTCCAGGCGCTTGCGGTCGGTGATGTCGCGAAAGGCCACCACCGAACCCTGACGGACGTTGTTGAACTCCAGGGGTAGCACCGTGCACACCACGCTCACCTTCTGGCCATTGGCCTGCGTGAACTTTGTCTCGAACTGCGTGAGCTCGGTGCCCTTCTCGTAGGCCTCCGCCAGCTTGTCGACTTCGTTCGAGTCGCCCCGGCGCTGACCACCGACGTTGTGGAGCAACGCGGCCGCAGACTTGCCCAGGTAGTCCTCGCGGCGTCGGAATCCCAGCATACGTCGGCCCGCCGGGTTCAGATACGTGATCAACCCGTCCGGATCGACCCCATAGACGCCTTCGCCGATGCTCGCGAGGATCGCCTCGAAGCGGAAGCGCTCTTCTTCGGCGGTCTTTTGCAAGTGGATTTGCCGCGCGAGGGCGTTCATGCGGGCAAGAAACAAGGCATCGGTCTCGGTCTTGAACAGGCACTCGACCGCGCCGAGCTCCAGACTCTGCTGTACCGACTGATCGATGTACTTGCTGAGCAGCACCACACCGCGCGCATTGGCAAACTGCGGCGCCATGCGCAGGCTCGCCATCTGGTCGTCCGCAGCCAGCCCGCTGATGATGTCGTACTCCACGACGGCGAGGTCGAAATCCTCCGCGCAGTCCAACGCTCGCATCTCCGCGAGGCTCGCCACCGGCGTGACGGTGTAACCGGCTTCGCCCAGCAGCCGGCCGTAACGGATGCGATCTGCCTCGCGACTTTCGACCAGCAGCACGCGCAGGTTCTGCCAGCGCTGCTGAGGCTGCGTGAGCGAGGCCGGCGGCGCGGCAAAGCACTCCGTGATGACCGTGTCATCGGGCCGCGGCGCCTGCAACATCAGACCGAGGTAGTCGATGACGGCGTCGATGTCGAAGGGCTCGAGCTGGCAACCGTTGCTGCGGCTTTCGAGCCAGGCGTGCAGCAGCGGATCGTCCTCGTCGGTCAACACCACGAGCGGCTTGCGCCGTAACGCCGGCGAGTTGAGGTGAGTCTGCAGGATCGCCGTCAGTTCCGGCTCGTGGCTCATCCATCCGAGGCAGATCGCATCCAGCGCCTGTGCCTCCGGCGAACGCAATAGCCGCGCGGCGTCCCAGTAGTTCGGGACGACCACGGTTTCATAGCCTGCGACACTCAGGCCCTGATCCAGGGCGAAGCGTTTGGTGCTGGAGTGTTCGATGAGCAGTACACGCGGCATTATGCCTTGGGTCTCTCGCTGACGGGGTCCATCTATCGTCCTCGCCATGTTATCCCGCACGCACGAAAAGTGGAGCCGTGCGGTCACATGGCTGTGTAGGCAGAACAGGCTACTGGATTCCGTGCGTTGTGGGTTGCGACACCGGACACAGATTTGTCGCGAACCCCTGCCGTGAGGACGTAGCAGCCTCATGCCCATGGCAGCGCGCCGGGCGCGTATAATCACGCGCGTCTCTCAACGCCTCGAGGCCCGCCATGAACGCCGGTTACCCCTACACCCGCCCCCGCCGCATGCGCAAGGACGACTTCAGCCGCAGACTGATGCGCGAAAGCCACCTGAGCGTGGACGACCTGATCTACCCGGTGTTCGTCCTCGAAGGCAGCGAGCGCAGCGAGGCCGTCGCCTCGATGCCCGGGGTCGAGCGCAAGAGCCTTGATCGTCTGCTGCTGGAAGCCGAACAGGTGCTCAAGCTAGGCATCCCGGCCATCGCGCTGTTCCCGGTCGTGCCGGTGGAGAAGAAAAGCGAGGGCGCGGAGGAGGCCTACAACCCGCACGGCCTCGTGCAGCGCACGGTCCGGGCACTGAAGTCGGCCTTCCCGGAGCTCGGCGTGGTCACTGACGTGGCGCTCGACCCCTACACCTCGCACGGGCAGGACGGCCTGATGGACGCCAACGGCTACATCACCAACGACGACACCGTGGACGTGCTGGTCAAACAGGCCCGCTCGCACGCCGAAGCCGGCGCCGACGTGGTCGCGCCCTCGGACATGATGGACGGGCGCATCGGCGCCATCCGCGAGGCCCTGGAAGAGGACGGGCACGTCAATACGCGCATCCTCGCTTACTCGGCCAAATACGCCTCCAGCTACTACGGCCCATTCCGCGATGCTGTCGGCTCCGCGGCCAACCTCGGCGGCGGCAACAAGTACAGCTACCAGATGGACCCCGCCAACAGCGACGAGGCGCTGCGCGAAGTCGAACTCGACCTTGCCGAGGGCGCCGACATGGTCATGGTCAAGCCCGGCCTGCCTTACCTCGACATCGTGCGCCGCGTGAAGGAAAACTTCGGCGCGCCGACCTTCGTCTATCAGGTCAGCGGCGAGTACGCCATGTTGAAGGCTGCCGGCCAGATGGGCTGGCTCAACGAACGCGCCTGCGTACTCGAAGCCCTGCTGTCCATGAAGCGCGCCGGCGCCGACGGCATCCTCACCTACTTCGCGAAGGACGTCGCCACCTGGTTGAAGGAAGGCCACTGATGGACCGCTACGCCGTCCTCGGCAACCCCATCAAGCACAGCCTCTCGCCGCGCATTCACACCCGCTTTGCCGAACAGACCGGCCAACGGCTGAGCTACGTAGCCCTCGAAGCCCCGCTCGAGGGCTTCGCCGCCTTCGTCCGCCAGCTCCACGCCGAAGGCTACCTCGGCATGAACGTCACCATCCCCTTCAAATCCGAGGCCCACGCCCTCGCCGAAGCCCTGAGCGACCGCGCCGCCCGCGCCCGCGCCGTCAACACCCTGATCCGTACCCCCACCGGCTACCGTGGCGACAACACCGACGGCGCCGGCCTGCTGCGCGACCTCACCCACAACCTCCAGCTCGACCTCGCCGACCAGCGCATCCTGCTGCTCGGCGCCGGCGGCGCCGCCCGCGGCGTGCTTCAACCCCTCCTCGCCACCCGCCCCGCGCTCGTGCACATCGCCAACCGCACCGCCGCCAAAGCCGCCGAGCTTGCAGATGACTTCCTCGACAGCGGCCAACTCCTCGGCACCGGCCTCGACGGCCCCTACGCCGGCCCCTTCGACCTCATCATCAACGCCACCGCCTCGAGCCTCCAGGGCGAAGCCCCACCCCTCCCCGCCGGCCTCATTACCCCGCAAACCCTCTGCTACGACATGATGTACGCCAGGGAACCCACCGCATTCATGCGCTGGGCGCAAGCCCAAGGCGCCGAGCGCTGCGTGGACGGCCTCGGCATGCTCGTCGAACAAGCGGCGGAAGCCTTCTCACTCTGGCGTGGCGTGCGGCCGGATACCGCGGCGGTACTCAGCGAGATGCGCTGATGACGATAACGCAATTGCGAAGATTGGCTCGGCTGCCCCAGATGCTGTTTGGCGTCATCTCCCAAGGCTACTGCGAGGACCCCATACATGCGGGCACTTGCGTGCTTCACCGTTTCGCTCTCAGTTAGCACCGCCAAGCGTCACCAAAGGCAAGTGTTGATTAGCAACAAATGTCACCCGGCGCTTCTGGTGGACCTGGGCGGAGATAGAATTATTACCATCGGACGACCAGCGGTGGCGATCATGGCGACGCATCGGATCCGATTTCGACCGGGGCTGTCGATGCCGGAATCTCTCAAAGACTACGGGAGCGAGGAGCAGTGCGAACAAGCGCTTGAATCGCTGCGCAGGAACCCGGGTTCATGGGTCTTGAACGGCATGTGATAGGCTGCGTTCCGGGTCTCTCGCGGCAACCGGGACACATCATGGCGCTTGAGCAGGCGCTGAAGACCAGAACGCGAGACCCTCTGGTTGATGAACTCCCGGGTGACCGCCAGCAAATCGTCCATAGGCAGCCAGAGGGTTTTCCTCAGAGCAAGGACAACGGCCTCCTGAGCCGGCGCCGGCATAGTCTGCAAGCGATGGGTGGTGTGCGAGCGATCTTTCACGCTATCGCGCGACTTCCTGCGTCAGATCGTGTCTTCGGACACGCCCAACTCGGCCGCCAAGGCCGGCTCCCGAGTGCCTCAATCAGGTCGCTCATCGCTTCGCGGCCCACAAAGAGCGCATGACGCAAGACGTCTATGCAATCGTCCGGGACCCGACAGCTACCCATGGCTCAACGCTTCTTCGAAGAGCAATGGCTGGATAGGTTTACTCGGCAGAACATCGAGGCCGTTCATGCCCAAGTTGCAGCCGAGGTCACCTGTAAACTGGACGTCGAGTATCACATCAACCCACAAATTACCTTGCCCAACGGTGGTGATTTCAATTTTGATATCTTGGCCGGGATGGGCTCATCTAGCGCTGGATCGAGGTCAAGTCAGGTGGCTACCAGCGGCACGTTAGCAAGTATTCCAAATTTGCGCGCACGCTTGGGCTCGACTTTGAACATTCCTTCATGGTGCCCACAGATTTGCCTGATGATCGCCGCAACGCCCTGTCATCGCTTTTCTTAATGACCGTGTGTAGCCTACGTAGTTTAGGAGAGAAATTGCTATCGCTTGCACGAGACGACATTGCTCAACCAATCGCTGCAGTGAATGGACTACGACCGGCCACCGGGCGCTGTCACCGGTAAGCAGTGGCAGAACAGAATCCATGGTCCGATGTGGATCCACCCATGAACTACGTCAAGTCCAAACAACGCGTCGCCGACCACGGGGAGGTCTTCACCCCCGCCTGGCTGGTCGAAGCGATGCTCGATCTCGTCAGGCCCGAGACCGAACGCATCGACTCCCGCTTCCTGGAACCGGCGTGCGGGAGCGGAAACTTCCTCGTGCGTATCTTGCAGCGCAAGCTCGCCGCCGTCGAACTCAAGTTCGGGAAGTCCGACTTTGAAAAACGGCACTACGCCCTTCTCGCTCTGATGTGCACTTACGGGATCGAGCTCCTGCCCGACAACATCGCCGAGTGTCGCGCCAATCTACTCGAGATTTTTGCCGATTATCTGAAGATCGGGGAGGCGGATGACCTGTACCGGGCCGCTTCCTACGTGCTGTCGCAGAATCTCGTGCACGGCGATGCCCTGAAGATGCGCACCCACGATGGACAGCCGATCATCTTTGCCGAGTGGGGCTACCTCGGTCGTGGCAAATTCCAACGGCGCGACTTTCGCCTGGATGTGCTCACGGGTTCGTCGGCGTTCAGCGCGCAAGGCTCGCTCTTCACCCACCTCGGCAAGCACGAAATCTTCATGCCGACCAAGACCTACCCGCCGATGACGGTGCGCGAGCTGGCGGCCTGTGCTGGAGAGGGGTCGCTTGCGCCATTACCCGTGGGGGAGACATGACGACCGTAGCGGCTTCCGTGCCGGTGCTTCGCTGGGCGGCGCAACGCGCGCGGCTTGCCGAGGATGTGCTCTCGGCGCGTTTCAAGAAGTGGCCTTTGTGGCTTACCGGCGAGGCCCAGCCTACGCTCAAACAACTGGAAGACTTCGCGCGCCTCACGCACACGGCCATCGGCTACTTTTTCCTGCCGCAGCCGCCGCTGCTCACGCTGCCGGTGCCGGACTTCCGCACCCTGCGCGACGAGGCCTTGCGAGCACCCAGCAGCGATCTGCTGGACACCCTCTACCTGTGCCAGCAGCGGCAGGACTGGTACCGCGACCATGCCCGCATGCACGGTTTGCCAGCCTTACCCTTCGTCGGCAGCGCCAGCGCGCAGGAACCGCCGGAGACGGTGGCGCAACGTATGTGCGAGACGCTGGGCTGGTCCCGGCAAGCGCGTCGCCGATTGCCCACTTGGACGGACGCCCTGCGCCAGTTGATCGCCAAGGCCGAAGACGTCGGCGTGCTGGTAATGGTGAGCTCCGTGGTCGGTGCCAACAGCCACCGCAAGCTGGACGTGGCCGAGTTTCGCGGCTTCGCGCTGGCGGACGACCTCGCGCGTCTGGTCTTCTTGAACGGTGCTGATAGCAAGGCCGCGCAGATGTTCACGCTGGCGCACGAGTTGGCCCATGTGTGGCTGGGCGAGAGCGGCGTTTCCGACACCCAGGCAGGCCAGGTGCCCGAGCAGCACACCGAGCGCTGGTGCAACCAGGTGGCCGCGGAACTGCTGATGCCTTTGCAGGAACTGCGCGCAGCGCATCAGCGCAACGCGCCGATTCCGGTCGAAATACAGCGGCTCGCACGCGAGTTCAAGGTCAGCACCCTGGTCGCCTTGCGCCGCCTGTTCGACGCGGGCTTCATCAATCAGGCCGCGCTCTGGCAGCACTACCGAGAGGAACAGGAACGGCTGCGCACGCTGAAGGAAAGCAGCAGCTCGGGCGGTGACTTCTACCGATCCTTGGGTGCACGCGTCAGCAAACGCTTCGCCC
Source organism: uncultured Thiotrichales bacterium (assembly GCA_964430355.1). Lineage (GTDB taxonomy): Bacteria > Pseudomonadota > Gammaproteobacteria > UWMA-0217 > UWMA-0217 > CAYSFW01. The sequence goes on along the minus strand of CAYSFW010000065.1, from coordinate 1,211 downwards.
GCGCCATCGTGTCGAGCACCCTGGAGGGCCTGACCTCATTTCCGGATGCCTTCCGCATGCTGGGCGTGCGCAAGACGACCACCTTCTTTGAGACCGCGCGCGAGCTGGGGGTCATGCCGTGAGTTACCTGCTGGATGCCAACGTCTTCATGTCCGCGAAGAACCTGCACTACGGCTTAGATTTCTGCCCGGCATTCTGGGACTGGCTGGTGCACAAGGGCAATACGGGCTCGGTGTTCAGCATCGACAAGGGGATGTTCGCAGGTATGGGTCATCGATACCAAGCCACTCGCAGGAAAGCGGCTGGGGAGCTCGATGCGCGCATCGTCATGTGAGAATGAAGCCCCTCTCCCCTTGCGGGAGAGGGGTAGGGGAGAGGGGTCATGAAACAACGTCAATTCACCAGATACCTGCGAAGCCACATGACGGAAAGTGAAAGCCGACTCTGGCGGCATTTGCGGGCACATCGGCTCGATGGTCAGAAATTCAGACGCCAGCAGCCGATCGGCCCCTACGTAGTTGATTTCGTGCATTTTGGAGCACGTCTGATCGTGGAGGCGGATGGTGGGCAGCACAACGATGCGCCGCATGACAAACAACGGGACGACTGGCTGCGCCAGCAAGGGTTCACGGTGCTGCGGTTCTGGAACAACGAGATCATGGGCAATCTGGAGAGCGTGCTGGCGACGATCATGGATGCCGTGACGCGTCCCCCCTCTCCCCAACCCCTCTCCCGCAAGGGGAGAGGGGCTTCGGACCTGTATCGTCTGCGGGGCGAACAGCCCCGGAATCCGAGCTCTTCCCCTGCGGGAGGAGGAATGGGCGAGCAGCCGCCGGCGCAAGGCCACCCAGGCAGACTCTCCTCTCCCCTTGCGGGAGAGGGGTTGGGGGAGAGGGGTAAAAAGCGCTCCGCCACCCAATACCCAGGCGGCGACAGATGAACGGCCAGGCCTCCTTCACCCTGCGCGGCCGCAATCCGGACGTGCTCACCTGCATCGCCAACCTCTCGAACGACGAAGTCTTCACCCCACCGGAATTTGCCAACCGCATGCTCGATACCCTGGCCGAGGCGTGGGCAGCCAGGCACGGCGGGGCGAACCTGTGGGCGGACAAGACGGTCACCTTCCTCGACCCCTGCACCAAGTCCGGCGTGTTCCTGCGTGAGATCACCAAGCGGCTGGTGGAGGGGCTGAAAGACGAAATCCCCGACCT
>CAYSFW010000064.1:0-19570 GCA_964430355.1 uncultured Thiotrichales bacterium | reverse complement strand
GGGCAGGTGCAACGCATCGCGATCGCGCGTGCCCTGCTCAAGGACGCGCCGATCGTGGTGCTCGACGAGCCCACCGCGAACCTCGACGTGGACAGCGAGGCGCATGTTCAGGCCGCGATCCGCGAACTGGCGAAGCATCGCACCGTGGTGATGATCGCGCATCGTCTGCGCACCGTGCGGGACGCCGACCGCATCGCCGTGCTCGACGCGGGGCGCATTGTGGCGACCGGCACGCACACCGAGTTGCTGCAAACCTCACCGTTGTACCGGCGCCTGGTGTCTGCCTACGAGGGTGTGGCGTGAGCGACCTGCTGCGGCTCCTGCGGCTCCTGCGGTTATTCGGCCCTTACCGGGGCTGGCTGGCCCTTGGTGCGCACCTTGCGCTGCTCACGCTGCTCGCAAACGTCGCGCTCATGGCGCTGTCCGGCTGGTTCATCACCGCGATGGCCCTCGCCGGCGCGACCGGGGCAAGCATGAACTACTTCACCCCGGCGGCCCTGATCCGGGGTGCCGCTATCGTCAGGACGGCTGGCCGCTATGCGGAACGGCTGGTGACGCACGAGGCGACCTTTCGCGTGCTGGCCGAGCTGCGGGTGTGGCTGTACCGCCGCATCGAGCCGATGGCGCCGGCGGGGCTCGAAGTGCACCGCAGCGGGGACCTGCTAAGCAGGCTGCGTGCTGACATCGATACCCTTGACGCTGTTTATTTGCGTCTGCTCGCGCCGGCCGCCGTGGCGGCGATTGCGGGCGCTTCATTCGTGATCGTGCTCGCGTTCTACCACCCTGCGTTCGCGTGGATCGAAGGCGCGCTGCTCGCGGCTGCGGGGCTGGCCGTCCCAGTGGCGGCGAACCGGGCAGGCCGTGCCGCAGGTCGGCGCAAGGTCGAACACGCCGCCGACCTGCGCGCCGCACTCGTCTCCGACCTGCAAGGCATGGGCGAGCTGTTGGTGTACGGTGCAGCCGAACGTCATGCGCAACAGATCGGCGCGCTGAGCCGGGAACTCACCCAGCAGCAGCGCACGCTGAGCGCGGTGAATGGTCTGTCGCAGGGTGCGCTCGGCTTGTGCGCCCATCTCGCAATGTGGGCGATGCTTTTCGTGGCCGTACCGCTGGTGGTGGCGCAGACGCTCACACCGGCGGACCTGACGATGCTAGCACTGTTCGCGCTGGCGAGTTTCGAGGCGGTAGCCCCGCTGCCGCTCGCCATGCAACAACTGGGCGAGGCGTTGGCCGCGGCGCGGCGCGTCTTTGCGCTGGCCGACACTGCGCCAGCCGTGAGCGAACCGGCCGAGCCGCTCGATGTGCCCTCGACACTCGATATCGAACTTCAGGGGGTATGTTTTCGTTATCGGCCCGAGGGCCCAGACGTGCTGCGGGATGTTTCGCTCCAAATACCCCAGGGCAGCACGCTCGCCATCGTCGGCGCGAGCGGCAGCGGCAAAAGCACACTGGCAAGTCTGCTGGTTCGCTTCCGCGACCCGACCGACGGCACACTATTGCTGAACGGCGAACCGCTGCGGTGTTTCGGCGGGGAGGCTGTCCGGGAACGCATGGGGGTGTTGGCGCAGCAAACGCACCTGTTCAATACCACGATCCGCGACAACCTGTTGCTCGCGCGCCCTGAGGCCGATCAGCAAGCGCTCGAGGACGCTTGCCGCGCCGCCCTGGTCCACGACTTCATCGTCGCCCAGCCGGACGGTTACGACACTTGGGTGGGTGAGACCGGGGTACGGCTTTCCGGCGGGCAGGCGCGCCGCATCGCGATGGCCCGCGTGCTGCTCAAGGACGCCTCGGTGCTCATCCTGGACGAGCCGACCGAGGGTATCGATTCAGAGACAACAGAACAGATACTCGCCAACCTGCTGGCCTGGACGGCTGGCCGGAGGCAGACGCTGGTGCTGATCACCCACCGGATGAGGGGGCTCGGGCGCTTCGACCAGATCGCGGTGATGGCGGCTGGCCGGCTCGTCGAATCCGGTCGCCACGACGAACTGCTCCGCCGTGGCGGGTGGTATCGGCAGCTCGCCGCTGCCAGCGCGTCGATCAGAGATTGACCACCCGGGCCGGTTCGCGCACCAGCTTGTTGTCCCGGTAGTCGGCAAAGGCCTGCTCGATCTCCTCGCGGGTGTTCATAACGAACGGCCCGTATTGCTCGATAGGTTCGCCGAGCGAGCGCGCGGAGACGAGAATCAGGCGCGCGCCGCTCTGGTCCGCGGTAAGGCGCACTGCGTCGCCATCGCCCAGTGCAGCGAAGTGGTGCGTCGGTAACGACGAGCCGCTCAGGCTGATATCCCCCTCGAACACGTAAACGAAGGCGGCGTGATCGTCCCTGACCGGCACCTCTAGGGTTTGCTTGGGTGCGATGCTGATATCCAGATAACGAAGGTCCGTCACCGGGTCAGTGATCGGTCCACGCTGCCCGCCAAACGACCCGCTCAAAACGCGTATCATGGTACCGTCGGTGGCGACCACGGGGATCGTCTCCGGCTCGATGTTCTGGTAGGCCGGGTCGCTCATCTTCTCGCGGGTCGGCAGGTTGATCCACAGCTGAAAGCCGCGCATCAGGCCGTTGGTCTGCTGCGGCATCTCCGAGTGGATGACGCCGCTTGCGGCCTTCATCCACTGCGCTCCACCGCTCTTCAGGTCGCCGCGGTTGCCCATGCTGTCGCGGTGCAGCATGTGCCCGTCGAGCATGTAGGTCAGCGTCACGAAGCCGCGGTGGGGGTGGTCTGGAAACCCGGCGATGTAGTCGTCGGGATCGTCGCTGCTGAAGTGATCCAGCATCAGGAACGGGTCGAGATGGCGCAGCGCCGGCAGCCCTATGCTGCGACGCACTTCAACGCCCGCGCCTTCGGAGACGGGCATGGCGGCGAGCCTGCGGGAGATGGACCGGAAGTTCATACCGCACCTCCAGGTGGGTCTATTGACGGATGCCTTCGACGAACAGTGTCAACTCTGCCTGCTTGGCCGCGGGGCCCAGGTCGTAGTTGATCCCGTAGTCGGCGAGGGTGAGGGTGGTCGTTCCTTCGAAGCCGCGCCGAAAGCCACCCCAGGGGTCGGGGCCATGACCGGTGTGCCGCACGGCGATGGTCACGGGTTTGGTGACGCCGCGCAGCGTCAGGTTGCCCTGGAGCGTGGCCGTGCCGTCACCCTTGTCCGCAAAGGCGGTGCTCACGAACTTCGCCTCCGGGAACTTGTCGACTTCAAAGAAATCCTTGCCCCTCAGATGTTTGTCGCGCTCGGCGTGGTTCGAATCGATGCTCGCCATCTTGATCGTGACCTCGACGGATGATGCAGCGGGATTTTTCTCATCGAAACTGAACTTGCCCGCGAAGTCGTTGAATCGCCCGGTGAGCCAGCTCACGCCGAGGTGCTTGATGCGGAAGTTGATCGAGGCGTGGGCGCCCTTGGTATCGATCACGTAGTTTTCGGCGAACGCCATACCGGGTGCCGCCAGGGCGAGGGCAATGGTCAGGGCGGTACAGGATTTACGGATCATGGGGCGGATCTCCGTGTGGGTGGAATCAAAAGTCGTCGTCGAGCTCGCTGCGGTCGCGGCGAGAGCCAAGCATTCGCATCAGGGTGCCGTCATGGTCGACGAAGTGGTGCTTCAAGGCCGCGAGCGCGTGTGCTGCGGCCAGCGATATCAGCAGGATCGCGAGCCAGAGATGGATTTCTCCGGCGATGTCCTCCTGGTTGGGCAGGTGGCTGACCAGCGCCGGCACGCTAAACCAGCCAAACACCTCAATGGGTCTGCCGTCCGCAGTTGAGATCAGGTAGCCCGCAAACATCGTTGCAAACAGCAACACGTACAGCAGCGCATGCACCACGGCCGCCGAGCGCCGCTCCCAGGGGGCGTGAGTCGCCAGCGGAGCCGGGGGTCGGTGGACGAGGCGCCACGCCAGGCGCAGCAGGACGACCAGGAACAGCAGCACGCCGACGGCCTTGTGGATCTCGGGCGCCTCTTTGCGCCACGGGTCGTAGTAGCCGAGGTCGACCATCCAGGCGCCGAGCACGAACATCGCCGGTACGGCCAGCGCCACGAGCCAGTGCAGGACGATGGCGACGCGGGTATAGCGGTCCCGGTTGCGCGAGGCGCTCAATTCTTGGGGCAGGTTGCTGAATTCGGTGTACATGGCTTGGATTGTGAGTTTTGATACGGGGAGAAAAAATATCTCATTGAAGAATTAATTATTCGTTAATCGAGAACGATATGGACCGATTCGAGGATCTGCGGGTGTTCGTCCGCGTGGTCGAGGCGGGGAGCATTTCCGGAGCTGCAGAGCGGCTGCACATCGCCATGTCGGCTGTCAGCCGACGCATCGCGGAACTGGAGGGGCGACTCGGCGTGCAGTTGCTGCGGCGCACCACACGCCAGCTCAACCTGACGGAGACCGGCTGGGGCTTCTATGAGCGCGCTGTGCGCATCCTCGCCGATCTGGAGGAGGCCGAGGCGGCTGTGACCCAGGCGCACACCGTCCTGCACGGTCGCCTGCGGGTTGCTCTGCCGCTGACCTTCAGCCTGCGGCACCTCAACCCGCTGATCCTGGAGTTCATGCGCCTGCATCCCGGCATCAACTTCGATCTCGATTTCAACGAGCGGCAGGTGGATCTGCTACAGGAGGGCTTCGATCTGGCGATTCGCATCGCGAAGCTCGAGGACTCGAGCCTGATCGCGCGGCGCCTCGCCGGCGTGCGCATGGTCGTATGCGCGAGCCCTGGCTTCCTCACTGCGCACGGTGAGCCGACCCACCCGCGGGCACTCGCCGAGCTGCCTTGCCTGACCTACGCCAACCTGCGTGAGCCGGACGTCTGGACTTATTTCGACACCAACGGCCGGCCCGCAACGGTCCGGGTGCGTGTGCGGCTGAGTGCAGACAACGGCGAGTTTCTCAACGACGCCTGTGTGGCCGGCGAAGGCATCGTCCTGATGCCTACGTTCATCGCGCATCGGGACATCGAGGCCGGCCGCCTCAAACCCGTACTCACACGGTTCGGCTGGCCGAGTTACGACGCCTACGCGATGTATCCGCGCACGCGCCACCTCTCGCGCCGGGTGCGCGCCTTCGTTGACTTTCTGGCGGAACGGCTGGCGGGCGAGCCGGAGTGGGATCGGTGCCTGGCCTCAACGGGGTGCGCAGCACTCTCGCGGGCACCGGTGCACCACGACGGGCACGATGCTGGGTGAAAACGCCATGGTAGAAATCAAGGCCAATCAGCCCGACGCGAAAGGGAAACCGCAGGAGTTCGCCCCGTGCCGCGTTGCCAGAGTGGGCACTCAGGGCCAAGGGCCGGGGCCGCGACCTGTCAATCCAGGGCTGCGACGATCCGATCCCAGTCGATCACGACCTGTTCCAGCGTGTGCGCAGCGAGCGTGCCGGCCATTTCGTGGACTGCAGGCCGAGCGTAGCGGCCGTTTTCCATCCAATAGACAGTGACCACGCGGTCGACGGGGTGGGCGAGCCAGTACTCCCGAACCCCCTGGCGTTCGTAGAGGGCGAGCTTGCGCACTTGATCATGCGCTGCCGAGCTCGGTGAGAGGATCTCGATGATCCAGTCCGGTGCGCCCCGGCAACCCCGATCGTCGAGCTTGCTGCGGTCGCACACCACGACGATGTCGGGCTGGACGACGGTCGTGATGTCCGCATCCGCTTCGTCGGCCCTCGGCAAGCGGACATCGAAGGGTGCGATGTTCACCTCACAGCCTGACCCTTCCAGGGCGTCGGCGATTTGTCGTCCGACTTCCAGCAGCAAACGTTGGTGGCGCCGCGCTGGCGCCGGCGCCAGCGCGTAGGCCTCACCGTCGATCAGTTCGTAACGGGTATCGTCCGGCCAGGTGAGGTACTCACCGTAGGTGTGGGTTTGTTGTTTTTCTGCGGTAGACCTATCGCCATGCCCTCCAGCGCATCTTCCGTGAGTTTACGGGGGGCGTCGCGGGCGCAAATCCTCCGCATCACCCACCCGCCACGGCTCGTGCGGCGCCCTCGCGCACGCCGCCCGCCCACCAGATCCGGCAGGCGCCTTCGTCGGAGACCATGCAGGGGCCGACGGGGTGGCGCGGGGTGCAGGCGCGGCCGTAGAGGGTGCACTCGTTGGGGTAGATCCGGCCGAGTACCACGCGGGCGCAGTCGCAGCCGGGGGGCATTTCGCCGGCGTGCTTGCGCGAGGCGACCTGGTAACTCGGGAAGGCCAGTCGCGCGTCGTGCGCGGCGTAGGCCTCGCGCAGCGTGTAGCCGGACTGTGGGATGACACCGATGCCGCGCCAATGGGCGTCGAAGGGCTCCATCACCTGTTCGAGCTGGCGTTGTGCCGTCGGGTTGCCGCCGGGACGCACGACGCCGGGGTAGCAGTTGTCGAGAAATGGGCGCGCCTCGAGGTGCTGGCGCAGCACGGAGTAGGTGGCCGCGAGCAGGCTGTCCGGGGTGAAGCCGGCGACGGCGGCTGGCAGGTGGTGGTCATCCACGACGAACTGCCACTCCTCCGGGCCCATGACGGTCGAGACGTGGCCCGGCGCGATCAGGCCGTCGAACCCGGGCGTTTCGGATTCGAGCAGCATCTTCACTGCCGGCCAAGTCTTGCGCCCCGACAGCAGCACGAACAGGTTTTTTGGCACCCCCTCGCCGAGCATCGCCGCGACCGGCGCGGTGGTAGTCTCGAACCCGGCGGCGAAGAACACGACCTTGCGGTCGGCGTTGCGTCGCGCGATGTTCACCGCCTCGGTCGGTGAGGCGATGGGGCGCACATCGGCGCCCGCCGCGCTTGCTTCCACCAGCGAGCGCGGGTCCTTTTTCGGTCCATTGACCGGCACGCGCAATATGTCGCCAAAGGCAGCGAGGATGACCTTCTCGTGCAGCGCGAGCTGGATCGCTTGATAAATGTCCTCCTCGGGGCAGACGCAGACCGGGCAGCCCGGACCGGGGATGAGCTCGACCTGCGCGGGCAGCGCGCCGCGCAGTCCCGCCATCGTGATCGAGCGCTCGTGACCACCGCAGACGTTCATGATGCGCACCCGCGGCGGGAGCGGCAGGGCGCGGATCTTCTCGAGCCATTGTGGCGCGGTGACCGACATGGCGCTCACCCGTGGCCGTGGTGATCGTGATGGTGGTGGTGCGCGGGCGCGTGCGTGTGATGCGGATCGATGCCGTGCAGTCGCGCGCCCTCGGGCTGCACGGCAGGCCGCGCCGTGAGGCCATGCTCGAGGCGGTGGCGCTGCGCGGCGAGTTCGCTCCGTAGCCAGTCGAGCCAGGCATCGAGGCCTTTGCCCTTGCGGGCGGAGATCTCGATCACGGGAGCGGGGTTTGCCAGCTCGCGCAGGTGCCGCTCGGCCTTCGCCGGGTCGAAGTCATCGAGCACGGCGAGCAGGTCTGCCTTGGTGAGCAGCATGAGGTCGGCCGCACGGAACATCACCGGGTACTTGGCCGGCTTGTCGTCGCCCTCGGTGACGGAGAGCAGGGTGACGTTGCGATGGTGGCCGAGGTCGAAGCTCGCCGGGCAGACGAGGTTGCCGACGTTTTCGATGAACACGAGGTCGATGCCGTCGAGCCGCAGGTGGTGCAGCGCGTCGTGGACCATGTGCGCGTCGAGGTGGCAGGCAGTACCGGTGGCGATCTGCACGGCGGGCACGCCTTTCGCGCGTACGCGCTCGGCGTCGTTCTCGGTCTCCAGGTCACCCTCGATCACCGCGATCTTCAGCTTCTCGCCCAGCGCGTCGATCGTCGCCTCCAGCAAGGCGGTCTTGCCGGAGCCGGGCGAGGACATCAGATTGATGGCAAGAATCCCGCGACTGTCGAAATGCGCGCGGTTGTGGGCGGCCTGGTGGTCGTTTTCATGGAGCAGGCTTTGCAGCACGCTGATGGCCGCTTTTCCGTCGGCGGTCTTCGCGAGTTTGCCGTCGGCGCGCACCAGATGTTCGTTGCCGGGGGTGATGTTGCAGCCGCAGGTGTCACACATGGTCGGGCTCCTCGACGGTTTCCAGTTCCACGCTCGCGAGCAGCATCTCGTCACCGCTCAGGATTTGGGTTTTCCAGTCGCCGCAGGCGCTGCAGATGAGGCTGTTGACCGTGGCCTCGGACTCCGCGCCGCAGCGCCGGCAGCGCACGCGGATGGGGATGATCTCGGTCTCCAGCACGGCGTGTTCGGCCGGGGTGCCGGCGGCGGCGAGCGGGAAGGCCTGCGCGAGCAGCTCGGGCTCCACGCCAGCGAGCGGACCGATGCGCAGGCGAATCACCCCGACGCTGCGCGCGTGGTGCTCGGCGGCGATGCGGGCGACCTGATCGATGACGGATTGACAGATCGCCAGTTCATGCATCGCTGCGCTGCGCCTCCAGGGCGAACATCTCGTCGTAGAGCTCCCACGCCGAGCGCGCCTCCTCGGCGGTCATCTTCTGGATAGCATAGCCGACGTGGACCATAACGAAATCACCCACCGAGAGCGGCTCGCCTTGCAGCAGGAACAGACTCACCTCACGGAATACACCCTTCGCCTCGCAGCGCGCGGTGTAGCCGTCAATGGATTGGATCCGCATGGGAATGGCCAGACACATGGCATTGATCGCTCTCAGGAATTGACGGTTGAGGCCGACTGCCCAAGCGCTGCGGACGGCCCACTGGATGCAATGGTGACCAATAGTGACTGGCGGCCTGTTGATGTAAATCAAATTGCTGCACCGCGGCAGGGTATAGGGTAATTGTAAACAATGTGGCGTAAGGTCGCCAGGGACGAGTTCCCCGGCTCCCTACGATCGGGAAATGGCAACAAAAACCCAAACGCTGGTCCTCGGTATCGGCAACACGCTGCTCGCTGACGAAGGCGCGGGTGTCCGCGTGATCGAGGCGTTGGCCGCGGAAATCGATGAGCCGACCTGCCAGTTCCTCGATGGAGGCACCCTGAGTTTCACACTGGCCGACCCGGTGGGAGACGCAACGCGTCTGATCGTGGTGGATACCGCCGAATTGCACGCCGCGCCCGGTACCGTGAGTGTCTTTTGCGACGCAGAGATGGACCGCTTCATCGGGCGCAGCGGCAAGCGCAGCGTGCACGAAGTCGGGTTGGAGGACGTGCTCACCATCGCCCGCCTCGAAGGCCGCCTGCCGCCGCAGCGGGCACTGATCGGCATCCAGCCGCAGGTCATCGATTGGGGAGACAGCCTGACGCCAGCCGTCGCCGAGGCGATCCCGCGGGCCTGCGCTGCCGTGCGCCAACTGCTGGAGCGCTGGCCCGCATGAGTCAACTCAGCGACATCCGCGTCATCGTCGAGCCGTTAGACAGCGCAGAGGGCATGGTTCATGCGCTCGCCCGCGAGGCGCTGGATGCACTCGAGCGATACCTCGCCACGCGGGAGAACAAGATGGTCGATCTGCACGGCCTGCCGTTGCGGCCGGGCGACCTCGATGCCCTGCGTGAAGTCCTCGGCACGGGCGAGGTGCGGGCGACGCTCGATGCGGTCGGGCCCTCGGAGATCTGGGAGACCGCCATCAGCGGCGTGTGGTGGGTGCGCCACCAGGATGAACCCGGACACGTCGTCGCCGAGTACCTCGAAATCGGCAGTATCCCCTCGGTCCTGCTGAGTCACCCAGATGACATCCGCGAGGCAGCGAACACCTTGCGCTCGCTGCTCGACGAAGCCCGTCAATCGATCACCCCAAGGAGCTGATCACCATGTCAAAACTTGCTGAAACCGTCGGTGAAGCCCTGCTCCAACGCGGCGTGAGCCGGCGCACCTTCCTCAAGTACTGCGCGGGGCTCGCGACCTCCATGGCGTTGCCGGTGTCGATGGCCCCCGCGTTGGCCGACGCGCTGGCGAAGGCGCCTCGGCAATCGGTCATCTGGCTGTCGTTCCAGGAATGCACCGGCTGCACCGAGTCGATCACCCGCTCCCATGCGCCGACGCTCGAAGGGCTGATCTTCGACGTGATCTCGCTGGATTATCACCACACGCTGCAGGCCGCCTCGGGCGAGGCCGCCGAGCACGCCCGCGAGGAGGCGATGAAGGCGCACGCGGGCAAGTACATCCTGGTCGTCGACGGCTCCATCCCGACCGCCAACCCCGGTTACTCCACCATCGCCGGGATCAGCAACCAGGACATGCTGCTCGACACCGCCAAGGGGGCGGCGGCGATCGTCTCGGTGGGCACCTGCTCGGCATTCGGGGGGATTCCGAAAGCGAATCCCAACCCGACTGGTGCGGTGGCCGTGAGCGAGCTGGTCAAGGACAAGCCGATCATCAATGTGCCGGGTTGTCCGCCGATCCCAGCGGTGATCACGGGGGTGCTTGCGCACGTGCTGGCGTTCGGTCTGCCGGAACTCGACTCGCTGGGCCGGCCCAAGGCCTTCTACGGCCAGAACATCCACGACCGCTGCTACCGCCGCCCGTTCTACGAGCGCGGGCAGTTCGCGGAGAGCTTCGACGATGCCGGTGCCAAGGCCGGCTGGTGTCTGTTCAAGCTCGGCTGCAAAGGGCCGGTGACCTACAACGCGTGCGCCACCGCGAAGTGGAACGGCGGCGTGAGCTGGCCGGTCGAGTCCGGCCACGGCTGCCTGGGGTGCTCCGAGCCGAACTTCTGGGACATGGGCAGTTTTTACAAGGCCTTGTCTGTGCCGACTTCGGATCTCGGCAAAACCGTCACCTACGCGGCGGCGGCCGGCGTGGCGATCGGCGTGGCCGCCGGTGCCCTCAACCGGATGAGGAAGGATGCCGCGGCCCGCGAGCACGAGCGGGTGACGGTTGACGATTTGCGCAAAGAGGGTTGATGTCATGACGTCTGCGGAATTCCTGAGTTGGGTGCGTGGCCCGGCATTCGAGGCGGCGCTGGTGATTTTTGTCATCGGCCTGCTCCTGCGCGGCCTGGAGATCTTTCTGCTCGGGCGCAAGCCCGATCTCGCGGTGCCGCGGCGCGACGGGATCGTCGACGGGTTCAAGACCATCGGTCGACGGTTCTTCGTGAGCTTTGATGCGCTGCAGCGCAATCCGGTGACCATCGTTGGCGGCTACGTGTTCCACATCGGGCTGTTCGTGGCGATTTTCGGGCTCGCCGCGCACATCGAGCTGTTCCGCGCGGCGATTGGATTTGGCTGGCCGTCGCTGCCGACACCGCTGGTGGATTTACTCACGGCGTTGGCCATCATCGCGCTGTTCGTCCTGCTCTGGCACCGGCTCACGAATCCGGTGAAGCGGCTGCTCTCGACGGGCGAGGATTACCTGACCTGGGCCGTGACGGTGTTGCCGCTGCTCACCGGCTACATGGCCTATCACCACCTGTTCTTCAACTACACCTGGCTGCTCGCGCTGCACATCCTGAGCGTGGAGCTGCTGATGGTGGTGTTCCCCTTCACCAAGCTCACCCACACCTTCACGCTGTTCGTTTCGCGCTGGTACACCGGCATGATGGCGGGCCGCAAGGGAGTCGAAATATGAGTGCTGCAACCCTTGAGCGTGGCTTGAATGCCCTGAGAGAGCGTATCGATTCGCCGATCGCCTCGTTCTTCAGCAGTTGTGTCCATTGCGGGCTGTGTGCCGAGGCCTGTCTGTTCTACACCGAGACCCAGGATCCGAAATACACGCCGATCCGCAAGCTGGAGCCGATGCGCCGGCTGTGGGAACAGGAGTTCACCGTGTTCGGTCGGCTAAAGAAGCTCATTGGCCTGAGCAAGGCGGTGACCGACGACGAGCTCGAGGAGTGGAAGGAGCTGGTCTACAACAGCTGCACGCTGTGTGGTCGCTGCTCGTTGGTCTGCCCGGTCGGTAATGACATCGTGTACATGATCCGGCGCATCCGCGAGGGCATGTCCGCCTCGGGCCACGCGCCAGAGGGCCTGATCGGTGCCGCCACGCGCACGGTCAAAGTCGGCAGCCCGATGGGGGTGCGCTTCCCCGCGGTGCAGGCGCAGATCAAGCACGTGGAGAAGGACGTCGGCATCCCCGTGCCGGTGGACGCCGAGGGCGCCGAGTACATGGTGCTGTTGTCCTCGATGGAAATCATGAACTTCCCAGAATATCTTGGGGCGGTGGCCAAGATCATGAACGCGGCGGGCAAGACCTGGACGCTCGCCTCCGATGCCTTCGAGGCGACCAAAGCCGGCATCCAGATCGGCACGAGCGATATTGCCCGGGAGATCGTCAGCCGCATCGTCAACGCGGCCGAGCGCCTGAAGGTCAAGACCGTCATCAGCCCGGAGTGTGGCCATGCCTACACCGCGATCCGCTGGGAGGGCCCGAACCTGATGGGCAAGAAGTTCGGGTTCGAGGTCAAACACATCCTCGAGGTGCTCGACGAGTTCCGCGCGGCCGGCCTGCTGCGTACGGAAGGCTTCGAGACCGAGCGCATGACCTTCCACGATCCGTGTCAGTTGGTGCGCCGGGGCGGCGTGCTGCAACAGCCGCGCAACCTGGTGAACATGGTGTTCAGCAACTTCGTCGAGATGGAGGACCACGGTAAGTACAACTGGTGCTGCGGCGCCGGGGGCGGCGTGAGCGCCAACGAGGAGGCCGAGGAGATCCGGCTCAAGGCCTTCAAGAAGAAGCTCTCGCAGGTCGAGGGATTGAAGGTGGACAAACTCGTCACCGCCTGCGCCAACTGCCGGATCCAGCTCGAGGAAGGGCTCGAGCATTATGAGGTCGACCTGCCTGTGGTCGGCCTGACGGAGACGATCGCAGAGCATCTCGTCTCACCCGCGAAGTAGGGGGCTGTCATGACCACCATCACCCACGACATCGAGTTCAAGAAGGCGCTCGCTGCGCTGAGCGTGGCCGACCAGCGCAGACTCGGCGCGCTGTTCGTCAAGAACGTACTCGCGCTGGCCGACGACGAGCGCGTTCGCCGCGCGGTGGCGCTCGTTCAGGATGGCAACGCCTCGCCCGAGGAGCTTCAGGCTGCTGCCAAGAATGCCAAGGCCGCGAGCCTCGACTTTCACACCCGCTGCGGATACGAGGGCGACTGGAAGGACCAGGCCGCCTACTTCGTGGCCAAGGCCGCCGCGGCCTGCGTCGCACCCGAAGGCGCGGCGAAGAAGCCGGGCGGGATCGCCTGGGAAGCCGCGATGAGCTGCCGAATGGCCCGAACCTGCGCGGTCATCGACAGCGGCGAGGCCGATTCTCACGACGAGAGCGAACGTCAGTACGAAATCCTGGCGGGCTTTCAGCAAGGTTGAACCCGGGCCGGGCCGAGTGTGTTGGCCCGCCGCGACTGGAGCGTGGTTATGAACGAACGTGTAGTTGTTGACCCCATCACCCGCATCGAAGGGCATTTGCGCATCGAGGCGCAGATGGACGGCGACCGCATCGCCCAGGCCTACTCGTCGGGCACGATGGTGCGAGGCATCGAGATCATCCTGCAAGGGCGCGACCCGCGCGACGCCTGGGCCTTCGCCCAGCGCATCTGCGGCGTCTGCACCCTGGTGCACGGGCTGGCCTCGATCCGGGCGGTGGAAGATGCGCTGGACTACGACATCCCGCCCAACGCGCAGCTGATCCGCAACCTGATGGCTGCGGCGCAGTATGTGCACGACCACGTCATGCATTTCTATCACCTACATGCGCTGGATTGGGTGGACGTGGTGTCCGCGCTCTCGGCCGACCCGAAGAAGACCGCAGAGGTCGCGCAGTTCGTGAGTCCGTCGTGGCCGAAGTCCTCGCCCGGCTATTTCAGCGACATGCAGAAGAAGCTGAAAAACTTCGTCGAGGCCGGGCAGCTTGGCATCTTCGCCAAGGCTTACTGGGGCCATCCGGCCTACAAACTTCCGCCTGAGGCGAATCTCATGGCGGTCGCGCACTACCTCGAAGCGCTCGCCTGGCAGCGTGACGTGGTTGCGCTGCACGCGATCTTTGGCGGCAAGAACCCGCACCCGAACTTCCTCGTCGGCGGCGTGGCCTCGCCGATCGACCTCAATTCCGACTCCGCGATCAATGCCAAGCGGCTTGCGCAGGTGCAGGATGTGATCGCGAAGATGCGCGAATTCGTCGATCAGGTTTACGTCCCCGACACGCTTGCCATCGCGAGCTTCTACCCCGAGTGGTTCAAACAGGGCGAGGGGTTGGGCAACTTCCTGTGCTATGGCGATTTCCCCGCCAAGAGCATGAAGGACCGCGACAGCTACCTGTTCCCGACCGGCGTGATCCTCAACCGCAACCTGAAGGACATCCAGCCGCTCGACCTGAAGGACAAGGCGCAGATCCAGGAGCAGATCGCGCACTCCTGGTACTCCTACAGCGTCGGCAAGGACAAAGGCCTGCACCCCTTCGACGGCGAGACCGCGCTCAACTACACCGGTCCGAAGCCGCCGTACCAGCATCTCGATGTGGAGAAATCCTACTCGTGGCTGAAGTCGCCACGCTGGCGCAATTACTCGGTCGAGGTCGGTCCGCTGGCGCGCATGCTCATGCTCTATGCGACCGGCCATGCCCAGGCGAAGGAGCTTGTCGATTACACGCTCAAGACGCTGGACGCCCCGATCGAGGCGCTGTTTTCCACGCTGGGCCGTACCGCTGCGCGCACGCTCGAGACCAAGGTCGTGGCCGATGCGATGCAGGGCTGGTACGACCAGTTGATCGCCAACATCAAGGCGGGCGACACGAAGACCTTCAACGAGAAGAAGTGGGACCCGTCCACCTGGCCGCGTCATGCCGAGGGTGCTGGCATCATGGAGGCGCCGCGGGGCGCGCTCGGGCACTGGATCGTCATCGACGACGGCAAGATCAGTAACTACCAGGCCGTGGTGCCGTCCACCTGGAACGCCGGACCTCGCGATGCCTCCGGTGTGCCCGGCGCCTACGAGGCCGCATTAATGCACAATCACACACTGCACGACCCGAAGCAGCCGGTCGAAATCCTGCGCACCATCCACAGCTTCGACCCGTGTATCGCCTGCGCCGTCCACATGGTCGGCGAGGACGGCGAAGAGCTGGTTCAGGTCAAAGTTCGCTGATAAAGACCGCTGATTCCTGAAGGAGAACTCATGAAACGTCTGTTTTCGGCTCTATTGCTGACGGTCCTGACTTCCGCCGCACTGGCGCACGACCTGCCGGGTGCCCACGTCCACGGTTTCGGCGCGGGCCTGCTGCACCCACTGCTCGGCGTCGATCACCTGCTCGCCATCGTCGCGCTGGGCCTGTGGGCAGCGCTGCTCGAAGGCCACCTGCGCCTTGTGCTGCCGGCCGTGTTTGCCGCTGGCATGGCCCTCGGCGGTTGGGCCGGTATGGAGGGATTCGCGCTGCCCTATGTCGAAACCGGCATCGCGTTGTCTGTCCTAATTTTTGGCCTGATGCTCGCGAGCTTTGTGGCCGACGTTCGTATGGCCTTCGCGCTGGCGGCCTTGTTCGCGCTGTTCCATGGCAACGCGCACGGCGTAGAAATGCCACTCGCGGCGAGTGCGTTGCTGTACACGCTGGGCTACGTCACGATGACCCTACTGCTCGGCTACGGCGCGATGCTCGCAGGTACGATTGCGCGACGCGCCGCGATCCTGCGGGTTGCCGGCGGAGCGGCAGCGGCGCTGGGGGCGCTTTGGTCGTTGGGTTGAGATGAGTTCGCGCCGCCCACTGGGCGGCGCAATGGTTTTTCACTTCCGCTCACGATGCGCAGTAGACCGGAGGGGGTGATTGCAGTCGTGAGTCATGAACCGGCGGGAGCGAAACCACATCCCTGCGCGGCGAATGCCTCGCATGCCTCAGCGCTTGCGCTGTCGCGCCGGTTTGCCTATCTGTACAGAGAGCTAGCGCCGATGACCTCACTGTATGGCCGACGTCGGCATTGTTCCTGACACAAAAAAGGGTCGGGGCATACCCCGCCGCCCACTCAGCTTGTGAGTCACGATCGATGTGGTTGAATCGCAGGTGCGCCCGCGCGCAGGCTTTGCCCGGCATCACGCCGGATCGAAACTGAATGTTATGGACAGTCAGAGATAACAGCGAGAATGGGCTTGGGGGGATGCCTCGGAGCGCCATGGCGGTAGCGTCGCCGGAGATCGTGGACGCCTCCACCTACGCAGTCACGTCGGAGACCAGCGCATAGCTTGGATGAAGCGCAGCGGAATCCGTGGACGTCCCACGGAACCCACCGCGCTTGACCGGATGTCGCCCGTTACAGCACCCCGTCCAAAGGACTCACAACGCCACGTCCACCACGGTTGAGCGCGTGCGTGTAGACCATCGTCGTTTGCACGTCTTTGTGGCCCAGCAACTCCTACACGGTTCGAATGTCATAGCCGGCCTGCAACAGATGCGTCGCGAACGAATGGCGCAACACATGCGGCGAGACCGGCTTGTGAATGCCGCGAGCTTTGCTGCCTCGCGCACCGCGCGCTGCACACTCGCCTCGTAGAGATGATGCCGCCGCTCCTTGCCCGAACGGGGATCGATCGAACGCGCGGACGACGGAAACACCCACTGCCAACCCCACGCCCGCGCCGCCTTCGGATACTTCACCGCCAACGCATCGGGCAGATAGACCTCGCCGAAACCTGATTCGAGATCGCGCTCGTGCAACGCCTGAACCTTATCCAGATGTGCCTTGAGCGGCAGAATCAGATTCTCGGGGAGCACCGTCACCCAGTCCTTGTTCCCCTTCCCTTCGCGGACAATGATTTCGCGACGGGCGAACTCGACATCCTTCACCCGCAAGCGCAAGCCCTCCAGCAACCGCATGCCCGTACCGTACAGGAGACGAACGACTAGCCCCATCGTGCCCGACGTCGCCTCGACCAAGCGCCGCGCCTCCGCTTGCGTCAGCACCACCGGCAAGCGCCTCGGTGCCTTGGCGGAGATCACCTCGTCGAGCCACGGCAACTCGATACCCAACACAGCCCGGTACAAGAACAACAGCGCGGATTTAGCCTGATTTTGCGTCGAAGCCGAGACATTCCGCTCCGTCGCGAGATGCGTCAGAAAGGCCGTCACCTCGCCCGCGCCCATCTCCCGCGGATGCCGCTTGCCGTGAAACAAGATGAAACGCCGCGCCCAGTCCACATACGCCGCCTCGGTGCGGATGCTGTAGTGACGGACACGGACCTCCGCCCGCAAGCGGTCCAGCAATTTCACCGGCTTCTGAGAACCATTCTTGTCTTCCATCCGTCAAATTTTAGGTCGCCCTAAAATCCCTCGCGATGGAGAAATTCTCAGTTTTTCATAAAGCTGCTATTGTAGCGCTCAGTTTAGGCGATAGTTGACGGAATCGTTGTTGTCGTCCACGTAATGTTGGGTAATTCACTCAAGGAGGCAATATGAAGTTTATTAAAGCGCTGTTCGTCGTAGCTCTTGTTCTTCCCACTACTGTTTTGGCATGCTCATTTGATACGGATTGTAACCCGGCAGCAAATGTGCCAAGGCATCAGGTTCAATCTACGGCGTTTGCTTAGGCGGCATCTCACCAGGCAATAGCAATGACAGTCAGCCAGTCCGTGCGCCACTGGATATAAATGGCACATATGGCAACACATGTTCATTCAACACCGACTGTGGGCCGGGTTCAGTTTGCGTGAAGCAAGGCGGTATTGAAGGGGTTTGTATGCGTGGGCAGTAATCACTACGATTATCGGGATAGACAATACGGCTATGGCATTTCTAACCATGAAACGACTGTTTGCACGAAAATAAAACGACCAAGATTTCTCAAAATATCTTGGCGAAGTGCCGCAAACGCGGAAGCAACGGCTATTGGATGAGTGCAAGAAGAACGATGTTTCAATCTACATCGACAATTCGTCTGAGCAGTCTTCTGGCATCTACGCCGAGCTTCGAGGTGTCGTCTCCGAAGCCGAACTCGAACAACGCCTTAATGCGAAGAAAGCTGTTAGTCAATCCAGCTGCGCAAATTTTATTGCAGCCATCGCTCTTATCGTTTCAGTAGTGGCTCTAGTGAAGTCGTTCCTATGAGCCAGATGCCCAACCCGGCAGTCAAGAGGGACTGCGCAAAAGCGCGCAGCCCCTTACTTTTACGTTGGGCCCCTCGGGTTTACTAAACATGCACACACCGTTTGCACCACGCAAACTGTCTCGCAGGTAAAACCTGCTCGCTTCACAGCGTCTCACTCTCACGCGCTGGCTTGTGCGCTGCGGTGCCTTCTCAGCCCTTGTTGTTGGCGCGGCGCGAGTGTGCAAAACAAGGTGCCCTCGCAAACCGTCATGATCGCCGTGGCCTTGGTCGTCACGCCGCGCCGGTGGCTCCGTTCCAACCATTGCGCGTTACCCCGTCAGCTTCGGCGATCTCTGTTTGCGTGCCTGCCTTTGCCGCCGGTGGCAAATTTAGCGCTTGTCGGGTGGCCGCATCAGGTGCGCTGGCCTTGGGGTGTTTGCAACCGATCTCGTTGCCCAACCCGGCAGTCAACCGGACGCCCACCAGCTACGCTGGTGGGTTCCCTCCGCTGCGCTCCGGCGCCGGTTACTTTGAACGTTAGAGAACACATGATTTGATAGGCTTCGGCTCAATCACAAAGGAGAAATAATGCGCAATTTGATGGTAATTCTGGCGTTGGCGCTCATCGCCGGGTGCAGCAATCCGAAAGACATTGTCTTTGGGCCTGAGCCTCTCAAGCAAATCGCCGAACAGGGCGACCAGTTCAGAAAAACTATCAGAAGAGGATAGGGCTTTATTGGTTGGCTACCTGACGATCACCGAAATGGGAAAGGCATTCGGCGCTGATGTAAAGCCTGCCACTGGAAGAACCGTTGGCGAAGTGCTCGTCGATGCAAAGGCATGGAAGGAAAAAATGAAGGCCGCCGAGGCAGAGGAAAAGAAAAGAGAGGCAGAGGCCGAAGCACTAAAAAATAAAGTTATTGCCGAACGCAAGGCCGTAGCCGACAAGATTTCCACCAGTGTCGTGGTTGCGATTATTGACAAGACGGTATTGCCTGAAAATTACGATGCAGGGCGCTATAGTGAAATGTTGAGCCTGAAGTATGCGATTGAAAATAAATCAGATAAAACAATCCGGCAATTGAAAGGGCGCGTTACGTTCAAAGACGCGACTGGCGACGAGATAGGCTGGCTACCTGTTGATATTGACGAACCAGTCAAACCCGGCCAAACCCTAAAAACCACGACGGGTCGAGGCTGGAAGCTCAATCGATTTATGAATGGCGAAATCGAAAAAATTGCGGGTCGCGAATTTAGCTCCATGAAGGCGATCTTTGAACCGGAGTCAATCGCCTTTGAGGGTGGTGAGGTTCTTAAGGCACCCGATTTGCCGTAGTTCTCTAACATTGCGGTCAACAGGGACTGGCTTACAGCGGGCTTCGCCCGCTTCCAGCCAGCCCGTTACCTTAAACGTTAGGCCGCTTGATTCATGAGCACGCTAAAGAAGTTGGAATCGCGATGTGGCTAAAGGCAGTCTTGCTCATCGTTATCGCGCTCTCGGCTGTCGTCGCTGGCGTCATCACCTACGGGGCATCTCGTTGGAAAACCGGTACCAATGAGTTACGCGCCAACCTGGAGGCGGTACTGAATCGCCCCGGGTTTTGAGGAGGCTCCGACTCTTAAGAGAATGGAGCCATGAACAAGTCAACGAAGTTTTCCCCGGAAGTGCGCGAGCGGGCCGTGCGCATGGTGCAGGAGCACCGGGGCGAGTACCCCTCGCTGTGGG
>CAYSFW010000063.1:0-6436 GCA_964430355.1 uncultured Thiotrichales bacterium | reverse complement strand
GGGTGTTGACTAGACAGATGCTACCCGGGCCTCCGCCGCGCGCTATGGCGGCCTTGCCCCGCAGCGCGCCGCGGCGCTCGCCCGGCTGGCGTTGCCAAGCGCCGTCCCGGCCGCGCCCCGCCTGCTCGGCATCGCCCGCTGGCTACGGGGCGACCGCCCGTGAATCAGGAACGCTTCGAGGCCGCTCACCAGTCGGCCTGGACTGCACTCGAGGACTGGCTCGACCACCCGGCGCGCAACGCGAGGGGAGACCCTGAGTCCGCCTTCGACCTGCCCTGGGCGTTGCGCGAGGTCAGCCGCCACCTGGCGCTCGCCCGCGCGCGCGGCTACGGCCCGGCCCTGCTCGCCCGGCTCGAACGACTCACGTGGCGCGCCCACCAGGCGCTGTATGCCTCGACGCCGCCGCGCTGGCGCCGCGTGGTCCAATTCATCGGCCGCGACTTTCCCGCGCTCGTGCGCCAGGAATGGCGGCTGGTCGCGCTCGCCTGCCTGCTGCTGTACGGC
Organism: uncultured Thiotrichales bacterium; assembly: GCA_964430355.1. GTDB lineage: Bacteria > Pseudomonadota > Gammaproteobacteria > UWMA-0217 > UWMA-0217 > CAYSFW01. The sequence continues at coordinate 5,932 of CAYSFW010000063.1, read as the reverse complement.
AGCTTCGGCGCCATGGTCCTCGCCGTGCACCTGGACCCCGAGCTGGTGCACAGCGTGGTCGACCGCGAGACGCTGGCAGACCTCGAGCACATGTACGACCCCGCGAACGGCGCACGGCTGGGCCGCGAGCGCGACGCCGCGAGCGACATTCAGATGTTCGGTTTCTACGTGCGCAACAACACCAGCATAGGCTTCCAGACTTTCGCCGGCGGGCTGCTGCTCGGGCTCGGGACGGTCGCTGCCTTGCTGTTCAACGGTGTTTTTCTCGGCACCGTGGCCGGCCATCTCACTCGTAGCGGATACGCAGAGCCGTTCTGGGCGTTCGTCACCGGGCATAGCGCACCAGAGCTTACGGCGATCGCGCTGTCGACCGCTGCCGGGTTCAAGCTCGCCGCTGCCTTGCTGCGCCCGGGGCGCAAGCGCCGCATCCACGCGCTGCGCGACAACGCCGCTGTGGGCGTGCGGCTGGTGTATGGTGCGGCTGGGCTGTTTCTGATCGCCGCGTACATCGAGGCGTTCTGGTCGTCAATCGCGAGCGTCCCGGCGGCGTGGAAGTTTCTGGTGGGTGGCTCGATCTGGCTCCTGCTCATTGCCTATTTCGCCCTGGCCGGTCGGAGTGCCCATGCACGCTGAGCAGGGCGGACCGCTCGATCACCTGCGCGTGCGCAACGGCTGGGAGGCCATCGACCACGGGGTGGCCATGCTGCATGAACACGGGGGCGCGGTTTTCGCCCCGTGGGTGGCCTTCGCAGTGCTCGTGCACACCCTGCTCGTGCTCGGCTTCGGCGTAAACGACTGGGCCACGACGGCGCTGTTCTGGTGGCTCAAACCGCTGTTCGACCGGTTGCTGCTGCACCTCATAGTGGGCGCTGCAACGGGGCGCCCGGTCAGTGTCGCCGGGGCTTTCGCCGCCTTGCCGCAGCTGGTGCTGCACACGGGCCTCGGGCGCGGACTCACGCTGCTACGCCTATCGAGCGCCCGCGCCCAGCACTTACCCGTCTGGCAGTTGGAGCGGCGGCACGGCGCACGCATCCATGAGCTGTTCGCCGGGGCTCGACCGCGGCCCATCTGGCTCATGCTCGCCTGCGTGCACGCCGAGCTATCGATCTACATCGGGCCGATCCTGCTCGCCTTGCTGTTCGCGCCCGAAGGGCTCGACGTCACACGGATACTGGAACGCTGGGTGTTCAGCCCAGAGCAGCAGACCGCCGTGAACCTCGTCGGCGCTATCGCCTACCTCGTCGCCGTGGTGCTGATCGAGCCGATCTACGTCGCCGCCGGCTACGCCCAATACGAACACCAGCGCGCGCTGCGTGAGGCGAGCGATCTCGAGGCCCCCTTGCGGCGCATCGGCACGCGCACCCCGCCGGTGCGCCCGGCGCTGCTCATCGCCGCGCTGGCTAGCCTGCTCGGCCTCTCAAGCCCCGCGCAGCCGACACTCGCCGCCGCCTTGCGTCCACCCGAGGAGACCCGGCAGGCGCTCCAGTCCCTCGGCACCTGCGAGGCACTGCGTCGGCCCCAAACCGAGTCGATGTGGGTGCCGCGCTCACATTTTCCCGACGCAGGCATTCGCGAAAGCCCGTCGGATGCGCGGATCGATGTGCTCGCGCAGGCACTCAAAGCTGCGCTCGTGGTGCTGCTCGGGCTCGGCGTCGCGCTCTATGCACTCAACCGGCGCGCGGCGCGGGAGCCGACGGCCGTGGCGACACGCCCGCCGCCCGGTGCGCCACCCACCGCACCTGCCATCGACCTCGCACCAGAGGCCTTGCCGACAGACCCGGTCGCCGCTGCCCGCGCCCGGCTCGGCGCCGGTGATGCACGCGGCGCGGTCAGCCTGCTCTACCGCGCCGCACTCGCCACGCTCGTTACCCACAACGGCCTGCCGCTGACGCCGGCGCACACCGAGCGGGATGTGCTGCGCCTGGCGCAACGCGCCCTGCCCGCGGAACAACTCACCTGCCTCGCACGGCTCGCCGCATTTCGCGAGGCCACGGCCTACGCCCACCGCAACCCCGATACGGCGGCTGTCGAAGCCCTGTGCGACGCCTGGCAGGCGTGTTTCGGGGGCACGCCATGACGCGCAGCCAGTGGCTCGCCGCGGCCCTCGCGCTCGTGCTGCTCGGACTCGGCGCGGTCTGGTTCCTGCGCCACTTCGAGCTGCGCGAAGTGCCCGTCGCGCCCCGGCTCGAGGGTGAGGCGGCCACCAATGCGCTGGCCCACGCACGGGATTTCCTGCGCGCGATGGGCCTGCCCGCAGCGACCGACGAGGCCCGGCTCGCCAACAGCAGACTGCCCGAATCCGGCGCCGTGCTGCTGATCGACACAGATCGCAAGGGCATTGACCCAGCGCGTGCGCAAGCCCTGCTCGGGTGGGTGCGCGACGGCGGACACCTGATCGTGCGCGCGCCAACGCCCGAACGCAGCCGCCTCGCAACGCAGCGGCCCGATGCGCTGTTCGAGGCACTCGGCGTGCATACGCGCTATGTCCCCGACCTCGCCTACCCGGACGCTGCCGAGCGGCTCCTCTTCCGGTCGCGCAGCGGCAGGCAGGCTGAGGCGGAGGTGTTTTTCGTCGGCTATTACGCCCTCGAAGGCTATCGGCCCGACGACGACATCCTGTTCGACGAGAACGGCGTCCACTGGATCCACCGGCGCATCGGGCGAGGCGCGGTTACGCTGCTCTCGGACATGGACTTCCTGCACAACGAGGCGCTCTGCGAGTACGACCACGCGCTCGCGCTCTGGTACCTGGTCAACTTGCACTACGAGCCCCCCGCCGCGATCTGGCTGGTACACAGCGACGAGTATCCAGCCTTCCCCGTGCTGCTGTGGCGGCACGCGCAGCCCCTGTTCATCGCCACGGCGCTGCTGCTCGCCGCGTGGGCCTGGCGCTCGGCGAGCCGCTTTGGCCCGCTGCTGCCGCAGCCGCGCCCCGAACGGCGAAGACTGCTTGAGCACATCGAGGCCAGCGGCCGCTACCACTGGACGCGAGGCGACCGGCAGCGGCTCGTCGAGGCGCTGCGCTGGAGCCTCGAACGGCGTCAGTCCCCACCGCACCGGCCCACCGCAATCGAACGCGCAGCCTGGCTTGCCGCGCGAACCGGCCAGCCCACTGCCGTGATCGAGTCCCTGCTCCGGGGCGATCCCAGCGATTCGCCCGAGCGGTTCACGGCGTTCGCCCGGCAAGTCGCCGGGGTTCGCGCGTCACCCAGACATGGCACGCAGCGATGAGCCCGGGCCACCTTTCAACGGCAGCCGCCCCCGCGCCAGTTGGACCCTCGACTAACCGACACCCCATGAGCGACACACCATGCCGACCCAAGAAACTCTCGACCTGACCCCCACCGCCATCGCTCAGGTCGCCGAGCGCGTGCGCCAGGAGATCGGCCGCGCCGTCATCGGTCAGCATCAGGTCATCGAGGAGGTCATGATCGCGCTGCTCGCCAGCGGGCATGTGCTCATCGAGGGCGTGCCAGGCGTCGGCAAGACACTGCTCGTCCGTGCCCTCGCCCGGACCTTCGGCGGCAGCCATGCGCGCATCCAGTTCACGCCCGATCTGATGCCGAGTGACATCTCGGGCCACGCGATCTACGACCTCAAGACCGAACGGTTCGTGATCCGCAAGGGGCCGGTGTTCACCCACCTGTTGCTCGCCGACGAGATCAACCGCGCGCCGGCCAAGACCCAGGCGGCGCTGCTCGAAGTGATGCAGGAGCAGCAGGTGACCATCGAAGGCCAGTCATTCGCGGTGCCGCGCCCGTTCATGACCCTGGCCACGCAGAACCCGCTCGAGCAGGAGGGCACCTACCCGTTGCCCGAGGCGCAGCTCGACCGCTTTCTGCTCAAGATCCGGATGGACTACCCGAGCGAGGATGAAGAGCTGCGGATGCTGGAAAGTGTCACGGCCGGGCGGGTCGGCGATGTGCTGGACGTCTCCAGCCTGCACGGCTGGCTGAACCCGGAGAGCGTCACGGCGCTGCAGCGGCGCGTGGCGGACATCCGCGTCGATCGCGCGATTAGTCAGTACGCGGTGCGGCTCACGCGCGCCACACGCGACTGGCCGGGTATTCGCGTCGGCGCGAGCCCCCGCGGCGCCATCGCGCTGGTGCGCGCGGGCCGTGCGCACGCCGCATTGCAGGGTCGGGACTACCTCATCCCCGACGACATCAAGCGCGTCGCGCTGCCGGCGCTGCGCCACCGCCTGGAACTGGCTGCGGAGTTCGAGCTGGAAGGCGAGCGCGTGGACGACGTCCTCGGTGATCTGATCGAACGCGTGGAGGCGCCCCGCGCGTGATCCCGTCGCGAGGGCTGCTGGCGCTGCTTAGCGTTCCACTGGCCGCGGCGCTCATCGCCAGCCTCTGGCCTGCGCACGCGTGGGTATGGCCCACGGCGCTGACGCTCGTCCTCGCCGTTGCCGCGGGTGATGCGCTGGCTGCGTTGTTCACGCCACGCCCCGAGGCCAGGCGGGCTGCGCCCGACCCCCTACCGCTCGGCGCGTGGCGCGAGGTACGCCTGCAGGTGCGCAACACCGCGCAGCGGCGCCTGCGCCTGGAGGTGTTCGACCACCATCCTGAGCTTGTCGAGAGCCGAGGCCTCCCGGCACGGCTGCGGCTTGACCCCCGGCACACGATTACTTGCTCCTACGCCGTGCGTGCGCTCGTGCGCGGCACCGTCCGCTACGGGCATATCCAGACCCGTGTGAGCTCGCCACTCGGCCTGTGGTGGCGCGATCTCAAGCTGGGCAGCCAGACCACGGCCAGGGTCTACCCAAACCTCGCCCGCATCACGCAATACCTCGACCTCGCCACCCGCCACCACCTCGTCCGCCTCGGCATCCACCCCCAGCGGCGGCGCGGCGAGGGCAGTGAATTCCACCAGTTGCGTGAATACCGCGAGGGCGACGCGCTGCGCAGCATCGACTGGAAGGCCACCTCCCGCCAACACAAGCTGGTGGCACGGGAATACCAGGAGGAACGCGACCAGCACATCGTGCTGCTGCTCGACCACAGTCAGCGTATGCTGGCGCGCGACGACGCGCTCTCGCACTTCGACCACGCCCTGCAATCCACGCTGCTGCTCGCCTGGGTTGCGCTGCGGCATGGCGACGCGGTCGGGCTCGCCAGTTTCGGCGCCACACCGCGGTGGATCCCGGTTGGCAAAGGGACAGGCCACCTCCAGCGACTGCTCGATGCGGTCTACGACCTGCAGCCCTCGACCGATGCGCCGGACTACGCCGCCGCCGTGGCCGAAGTACTCACGCGGCACCCCCGCCGCTGCCTCGTCATCCTGATCACCAACCTTCAGGACGCAGACGACGCGGAGCTCCTGCCCGCGCTCGCGACCCTGCGCCGCCGCCACCGCGTGCTCGTCGCAAGCCTGCGCGAACGAGTGCTGGATCGCACGCTCGACGCCCCCATCGCGAGCTTCGACGACGCACTGCGCGCTGGCGCAACCGCCGACTACCTTGCCCACCGCCAGGCCACGCTCGAGCGCCTCGACGCCCACGGAGTCACTTGCGTGGACGCCACCCCCGAGGCGTTCTCCACAGCCCTCGTCAATCGCTATCTGAGGATCAAGGCAGCGGGGTCGCTGTAGGCACGAACTCCGTAACGCCCCAGCGCCCGCTGATCTCCGCCATAAAAAAGGCCGCGCCTCCTCTCGGAGCGCGGCCTGCAACCCTATCGAATCGATTACGGGCGATTGACCGGGTTTTGCTTCAGCCACTCGTCGCGGCGCTTCTGCATCTCCTCCATCGCCTGCTGGCGACGCTTGTCAGCCTCTTGGCGCATGGTCTGTTCTTGCTGCAGGAATGCCGCTTCGCCACCCCACGGGTCTACCCCGTAGTAGGGCACGCCGTAGCCGTAACCATAGTAGGGGTAACCGCCCCAGCCCGGGCCCCAACCGCCCCAGCCGGGCGCACCCCAGCCTGGAC